>NZ_JAUYVJ010000036.1:0-40736 GCF_030689115.1 Psychrobium sp. 1_MG-2023
TGGAGCGACTTACGAGGTTCGAACTCGTGACCTCGACCTTGGCAAGGTCGCGCTCTACCAGCTGAGCTAAAGTCGCACTTTGTATTTACTTATCGGTTAACTCCGTTGAACTACATTTTTTGTGGTTCGTTGTTGTCATCCGATGCAGCGCATTCTAATGATTTATTAAAAGGAGTCAACAATGTTTTTTAACTTTTTGTTTCACTTGACCAAATAACCTACGAAAAGAACAACTTTAGTTCAATGTGAGTTAAATTCAATCAGATTTCTTGGTCTTGCTCCTTAATACTTGCACTCGCAGCCCATAAATAGCTAATCATTGATGAAATAGTTAATGCGGTTGCTATGTACAATAAACCAAAACCAATATTAATGACGGTTTCATTATAGCGTGATAGAAGTGCAATTATTGCGAGCATCTGTGCAGCCGTTTTAATTTTCCCCCAAATAGACACAGCAACAATACCTCGCTTGCCTAATTCAGCCATCCACTCTCTGAGCGCACTGATAATGATTTCTCGAGAGATCATTACAATCGCAGGGACGGTTACCCAAACGGATTGATAATCATGACTTAGCAGTACTAGTGCACCACATACCATCACCTTATCAGCTACAGGGTCAAGGAAAGCACCAAATTTAGTACTCTGGTTGAGTTTTCTAGCTAAATAACCATCTAATATGTCTGTACCAGCGGCAAACCAGAAGATAAATGCGGCGATTAAATATCGATGCTCAGTCGGTGCGAAGAAAGAAGCAAGAAAAACAGGGATTAATACGACCCGTAATAAGGTCAATAGATTTGGAATAGTTAACGGCATTACAATATTTAACTTGATGAATGTGCCCTTATGTTGCCCTAAAGACACGAGTAATACAAACACCTAACCACATCAAATTAATAACTGCTTATAAAACACCCACTAGTGATTTAAGCTATCAAAAATAATTGCGGCAAGTTCGGCACTAACCCCCGGCACTTTCGCAATTTCTTCGCGACTGGCTTTTTTAAGCTCTTGCATCCCACCTAAATATTTAATTAAGGCTTGGCGACGTTTCGGGCCAACACCAGGAATACTTTCTAGCGTCGAGGTATTTTTAACTTTAGCACGACGCGCACGATGTCCTGTAATCGCAAAACGATGCGACTCATCACGAATATGTTGAATCAAGTGAAGAGCAGCATTATCATTTTCTAAATCGATGATCTCACGCGTGCTCCCCACAATCAGCGTCTCTAAACCTGGCTTACGCCCTTCCCCTTTAGCGACACCAAGTAGCAAAGGTATTTTAGGCAAATGCTCTTGATATTGGGCTATCACCTCTTCGGCTTCGGTGAGTTGCCCTTTACCACCATCAATAAAGAGTACATCTGGAATCAACTGCGCATCGTTAGCCTTTGCAAATCGGCGTGACAATGCTTGACGCATCGCGGCATAATCATCACCGGGGGTAATGCCTTCAATATTAAACTTACGATATTGTGCTTTTGCTGGTCCTTCACGATCAAACACTACACACGAAGCCACCGTTTGTTGGCCAGAGGTATGAGAAATATCAAAACACTCCATCCGAGTGATTTTTTTATCACTATCTAATGCTTGCTCTAGCGCTGTAATACGTTGTAACTGAGTGCCCTTTTGTGCCAGCTTGCTTTCTAAGCCAATACGCGCATTACGCTGCGCCATATCAACTAACTTAGCACGCTCGCCTCGCGTATTGTGATGAAGCTGTACTTTATAGCCCGCTTCACTCGACAGGGCTTCGCCAATGCCTTGTTGATCAAGGGTGTCACAATTATGTAGAACTTGTCTTGGAATTTGACGACCTGCGCTACTATTTAAATAGAACTGTAAGATAAAGGCACTGTATAGTTCTGCACTCTCCGTACCTTTAGGGATTTTAGGGTAATAACTCCGTGACCCCAACACCTTACCATTACGAATAAACAATAAATGAAAACAGGCAATGCCGTGTTCATAATTAAAGCCAACCACATCGACATCCGTTTGATCGGAGTTAATCCACTGCTGCTCTTGTACTTTGCGCAGTGCCGTTAATTGATCGCGATAACGCGCTGCGGCTTCAAAGTTAAGCGCATGACTCGCCGCTTCCATCTTCTCCACCAGCTGTCCCAAGACCTTTTGACTATCACCAGCTAAAAAGAGCCCAGCTAGCTTCACTTCATTGGCATAGTCTTCATCGCTCACTTTGCCTGCAACACATGGCGCTAAGCAACGTTTGAGTTGATACTGTAAGCAGGGGCGTGAACGATTGCGATAATAAGCATCTTCACATTGGCGGATAGGAAAGATTTTTTGCATGAGATGCAGGCTTTCACGTACCGCACCGCTGTTAGGGTATGGGCCAAAATATTTACCTTTGGCTTTTTTGGCACCGCGATGGCTGGTAATACGAGGGTGACGATGTTCAGAGATAAAAATAAACGGATAAGACTTATCATCACGAAGCAACACATTATATTTAGGCATGTGATGCTTGATAAGGTCATTTTCTAAAATAAGGGCTTCGGTTTCAGTGTTTGTAACAATCACCTTGATATTGACAATTTTACTGACTAAAACCCGAGTTTTTCCGTTAGTAATATTAGAACGGAAATAGCTAGCAAGGCGCTTTTTTAAATTTTTCGCCTTGCCAACATAGATGACGACATCATTGACGTCGAGCATTTGATATACACCAGCTGCGGTGGTGACATTTTTTAAAAATGCAGCAGAATCAAATAACAGAGCAGTAAACGCCTACAGCTTTTCAGTATCTAAGAAACCGTGTCGAATAGCTAAATGGGTTAATTCAACATCACCACTCACTTCTAACTTACTAAACAAACGGTATCGATACGAGTTTACTGTTTTAGGGCTTAGACTGAGTTGCTCTGAGATGTCATTAACCTTTTGCCCGGTGGTGATCATCATCATGATCTGCAACTCACGGTCAGAAAGTGCTTGGAATGGATTATCTTCAGCAGGTCTAAACTGGCTTAACGCCATCTGTTGAGCAATCTCAGGAGATAAATAACGTTGGCCCGTTTTTACTTGGCGAATCGCATTAATCATTTCATTCGGTGCAGCACCTTTGGTTAAGTAACCCGCCGCACCCGCTTGCATAACTTTAGTAGGGTAAGGCTCTTCGCTGTGAATGCTGATAACAATAATTTTAATATCTGGGTTTAGACGTAAAATACGACGTGTTGCTTCTATTCCACCGATCCCTGGCATATTCATATCCATTAAGACAATATCCGTATCGTTATTGCGACACCATTGTACTGCCGTTTCTCCAGAATCAGCTTCGCCAACGACCTTCATGCCACGAACATCCTCAAGCAAACGCTTGATCCCAGTTCGTACAAGTTCATGATCATCAACTAAAAAAACATTAATCACTTCGCTCTCCTCATATCGCAATCATGTTAAACAACGATAAAAGATTTTTCTAAAATAAGTGGGTAATATTACAATGCTTTCACTAGCAAGTGAAAGTCTTATTTTAACATATTGAATTTATGAATATTTTTTGCACTTGTTGTGCTTCTCTTTTTCTTACTTCCCCATCAAAAGCATTCCGCACAACGATTTGACAAAAAAGAAAAAATATCAGAAAAAATATGACGCATTAATGATGTTGTTCTACACTTAAAATTAATCAATAAAAAACAAACAAAGTCCTAACAACCATAAACTTAGGCTCTCTGGATATAATAATAATCACGGTATTGAATCGTAGGATAATTATCTTAAAGATAAAATAATAACAACCTACTTTGTAGTTTTTCCAAGGAAATATATAGCAGCGTATTACTGGCACGAGAGACTCTTGCTCTAACTGTTGTCGTTTAACGTAAA
Source organism: Psychrobium sp. 1_MG-2023 (assembly GCF_030689115.1). Lineage (NCBI taxonomy): Bacteria > Pseudomonadati > Pseudomonadota > Gammaproteobacteria > Alteromonadales > Shewanellaceae > Psychrobium > Psychrobium sp. 1_MG-2023. The sequence continues at coordinate 3,867 of NZ_JAUYVJ010000036.1, forward strand.
TATATTCAGAGGATCAATTATGTTAGCCCATCGAAACTCCACACTTTACCTTTTCAGCCTGTTGGTTTATTGGGCAGCGTTACCAACCATTGCTGTAACCCCTTCTGACGTTGATAGCAACAATACAGCCAAACGAGCACAGCAGAAGTCTATTGAATATTACCAAACAAAAATCAGCCAACTTGAGTTGCAAGGCGGTGCTTATAGTAATGAGTTAGGTCAAGAAGTATTAAGCCTCGGTACTGCTTACCAAACGATCAACCAACACGAACTTGCCGTAAAACAATTTGAACGTGCACTTCACTTAAATCGAGTTGATGAAGGTTTATATTCTAAAAATCAATTGCCTATTTTAAAAAAGCTTATCACTAGCTTAAAAGCACAAAAGCGCTGGAAACTAGTGAATAATTGGTATCACTACCAATATTGGCTACACACGCTCAACTATAACGTTGACGACGATAAAATGCTTAAAAACATGATGGATTTTGCGAATTGGAATCTAAAGTCATATTCGCAAGGCTATAGTGATATGCCTATCGACCACCTGATCACCGCATACAAAACACTCGAAAAACTGACAGAGTTAATCAGTACAAAATACGGAGAAACGCATATTGAAAATATCGGGGCACTTCATGGACTAATGATAGCCAACTACTTTGTGGCAATTAGTTCTGAGACTAGAGCGATTCAAACTGGCCAAGAGAATCAACCTATGATTGGTCCTTCAACGATTGGAGTGCTAAAAAGAAAGAGCTTTAGAGTGGGCAAAGAAATTGTAAACAAAGAAATTAAGATTCTAACTAATCAACCAGTTAAAGATCACTTACGCATTGTCAATGCGATGCTCAAACTTGCTGATTGGGAATTAATGTATGGTAAAACTCAATCCGCAACAAAGGATTATCACATCGCTTACCAATATGCTAAGGAACACGATACCAATAATAATTTCCGTCAACAGCTCTTTTCAAAGCCCATTGCGTTACCAAATTTCCCACAATTAACATTAAATAGCAGTGAGCACCTGCCGCAACAAAGCACATCTACTCACCAACAATATGTCCATGCCTCATTTAATGTCACCCCTAATGGACGCGCAAGAGCCATTAAAGTGCTTAGTGCTAAGCCAAAAAGTACCAGCTCTATTCGGGCTAAAGCGGTTAAATTTCTTCGAGCTTCACGTTTTCGCCCACGGATCAATAATGGACTATTAGCGGCTACAGAACACACTAAATTACATATTTTTGTCGATTAACGTCGGGGACTCTTTATGAATACGTCAACGAAAATTGCACTAGCGTTAACATTGCTTGCATTAATTAGTTGTAAAACTACGCAGCAATCATCGCCGCCAACACCGCAGCAGACCCCTCCTACTCCACCTTCACAAAGTGCGAGTAGCCCAAGTCAGCCCTCGTCAGCTCAATCTCAAAGCAACTCAACAGCGACCAATAAGAGGAAACAGCAGCGTCAATCACAAAGTGCGGCAGCCTCACAACAGCAACAAAGCCAGCAAGCAGCAACAACTGACACGAGCCAACAAACTGCTACATCCGGGCAGCACTCACCGCAAAGTAGTGAGCAAGCTAGCACACAAGAAAATGACGGCCAAGAACAAGCCTCTGATAACTCGAATGAAGCTAACGGCAGTGAATCGGCAGAACAAACTGAAGTGATGGAAAGTGGTAGCGGCGAGAGCACGCCATCTGATGAAATAGACTTTTCAGAAGAAGAGCAAACTAACGCAGCAGCCAGTTCAACAAATAATAATGCAAGCCAATCATCAAGTGCCACGGCCAATGACAATGCAAATGCAAATGCAACAATGAGTCAACAGTCTAGCTCTTCTGTGGCTAGTAACGAAAACTCAGCGACTCAAATACCAACCGCGGCAGCAATTCAGACTACAGCTGAGCGGGCAGCACAACTTGAAGAACAGCTCGCGCGTTCGATGGGCGACTATGACGCGATGATTTTAAAAGAGCGTGAATATATCGAAGGCAAAGGGAATGAGCAAGGGAGTGAAGCTGAAGTCGAAGTCGCTGATATAGGGTCACTCTACGACGATGTACTCAATGGTCAGTCTGAAAGCAAAGCTCCTGTAGCCCAGAAAAATGGTGTTGGAAATCAAACAATGCCAGCAGGTTCTGGCAACGCTAATGTCCCAGGGAAATCTAAACAGCAACAAACGTATACACCCCCTGCTGACATTCCGACAGGTGTTGATGATGATGTAGTCGCTCGCCAGATCCGTGAAGCGGCATTAAAAGAGCCTGATCCTGCACTGCGTGAAAAGTTGTGGCAAGAATATAGAAAATACAAAAAGAATCAGTAAGTCAAATAACTGCGTGAGGTTGAGTAACAAAAGTTACTTAAGATCTAAACATAATGATAAGAGAGTTCATGATGAGATATTTACTATACTCCTTCATTTTATTGACGTTAGCCCTTAACATCGGGTGTAGTACAGTTGATGTTCGCTCTGCCGCTGTCGTTGAGCTAACGCGTGAGGCAAGTGACATTCCAGAGGCAGAACTATTAGATATTGGGATCAGAGTATTCAATGGCGGTTTAGCCGACCTTGATCAGTCTGATGAAGATACTATTGTTTTTCCTGAAATACGCTTAGCGGAAGCAAGTTACTTTCCACAACTTTTAATGCAAACTTTGCAAGACAGCAGTGCATGGGGAGCTGTACGCGTTATTCCGTCTCAGCACCAATTTGTTGATGTGGTTGTCGACGGTACAATCATTGAGTCGGACGGCGAAACACTCACTCTAGCCATTAGTGTCAATGATGCCCAAGGTAAACAATGGTTCAAAAAAACCTATACTCACCGTACCAGTAGTTATTCCTATAAAGATAAAGCACAACGTCACAGTGATCCTTTTCGAACAATCTATAATCAAATCGCTAATGATTTAAATAATCACCGCCAAAGCCTTACCTCAGCAGAATTAGTCAACCTGCGTAAAATTACTCAACTAAAGTTTGCGCAGTCCCTTGCACCGATTATTTACCAACAGCATTTAGGTAAAAATGCTCAAGGTCATTACACCGTAAAACGTCTCCCAGCAGAAAACGACCCTATGCTAGCCCGAGTCCAGCAAATAAAAGATCGTGACAATTTATTCATCGATACATTGCAGCAATATTATGAAAGTTATGCCAAAGAAATGAGTAAACCTTACCAACAATGGCGTAGTGAGAGTTATCGAGAAGTTATTGCAGTAAATAAATTAAAACAACGGGCATCACAAGAGAAAGTACTCGGAATAGCCACCATTATCGCAGGTATCTTAGGGGTTCGAAGCTCAGATGCTTCAGCTCGTGCAGCCAGTACACTAGCGGTATCAGGTGGTGCATACGTTATAAAGAGTGGCTATGATCGTGACTCTGACGCTCAAATACATATTGATACGTTACAAGAGCTTGGAGACTCCCTTGAAGCCAGTATTGCCCCGAGTGTGATTGAACTTGAAGATCGAACCGTCACCTTGACTGGCACCGTATCTAATCAATATCAACAATGGCGTGAGATTTTACAACAAATCTATCAACTTGATACGGGAATAGTCACACCTAACCAAGTCTTGCCAAATGAATGAACGTAACGGTGAATTAGCTATTTTTCCTGTAATAAGGAGGAAGTAATGAACGATTCAGAGACAACGAACCAAAGTCAGAGTGCGTCTAATCAACAGACGCCGGTGAGCTTTGCTTTTGATGAGCAAAAACAACCGCTAAGTTTGTTAACCCTACAATGGTTAAAACGCTCTTATTTGCTCCTCGTCGCCCTGTTGTGTTTACTTTTAGCCTTATACTGGGTGTTATTTTATTTACCAACCAGTGACCTGATCCCAGCCCAACAAGCAATTCACACTCAGCCTAGTCAACCAACTGGTGCCCTACCAGCAAAACGCATCGAACAGTCACCATGGCAAGACGCCCAACAAGCAAAACTTCGTCGTCAAGCCCAAGACATTCTATCGGTGATTTTAACCCAGCAAACCAAGCTTGAAGCCATGGGGGTGACAAAATGGGCCAATCTTGAGTATCTTGAAGCAATCAATAAGGCGCACGCTGGCGATGAGCACTACCAACAACAGCAATTTTCTATCGCAATTGATACCTACCAACAGGTATTAACCCTATTTACAGCAATTGAAGCAAGCAGCGACGAACACTTTACACGTTACTTAGCCGCTGGTGAACAAGCACTAGCGCAAAACAACGCCTCACTAGCTAAACAGAAGTTAACTGTCGCTTTACAAATCAATCCGAACCATCAGGCAGCCACACAAGCTTATGATCGATCGCTAGTACTCGATCAAGTCAATACATTAATCAACCAAGGAAAAGTATTAGTCTCTGAACAAAAACTTATTGAAGCTAAGACTCAATTTTCCAAGGCAATCGCTCTAGATTCTCACTCTCAGGCAGCTCGTGAACAACTACAATCCACTGACCTTGCGATAACTCAGCGCGATTTCTCAGCTGAGATGTCAAAAGGTTACAAACAAATGCATCAACACCGCTACCACACCGCGATAAAACACTTTAAACAAGCAAAGCAACTGTATGCAACTTCGGCAAACGGTGTGGAACAACGTACAATGGCACAACAAGCGATAACGCAAAGTAGCAACCTACTAACACAAGGGCGTATCGACACCTTTATTGCGCAAGCTAAAGTACTGGAGCAACAAGAAGCTTGGCAACTAGTTATTGAACAGTATCAACAAGCGCTGAGCCTTGATAGTAGCTTGATCACAGCTAAAGTTGGTCAACTGAGTGCACAAGCGAGGCTTCAACAGCAGAAACAGCTAAACCAAATCATCAATAAACCATTACGCCTCAACAACGAACGTATCTACCAACAATCCTTGAGCCACTATCAACAAGCACTGAAGACCCTACAGCCTGGCCCCAAACTAGCGGAACAACTAGTCCAAGTAAAATACACACTGACACAAGCTAAAACACCTGTATCAGTGAAGATTGACTCTGATAATTACACCGATGTCACATTATATAAAGTCGGTAATTTAGGGAATTTTTCGACAAAAACACTCACGTTAACACCGGGGCTTTACACAATCGTCGGCTCGCGTGATGGCTTCCAAGATGTCAGGCACCAATTTTCAATCAACGCTAACGAAAAAAACAAAACCATCTTAGTTCAATGCGATAAAAGGGTGACTAACGGATGAATAGCCTAGATGAACACCGCGCACAAGGTGGCGTGACAACCATTACACCACAACCTTTTGCTCCAGCCGCTACTGAGCAAGCCGATCAACACTTTCGTCATAAACCAGTTGTCTACTTCATTGCTAGCTTACTGTTTTTTGGAATTGCATCATTATGGTATTTATTTAGTGCAAAATCCGTTGTGATAAAAACTTACCCACTAACCAGCGATATCACAATCACAGGAACGCCCCACCTTGCCCTAGCGGATCATTTATTAATGCTTCCTGGTCAGTACCATTTAAATGCAACATCACCACTTCATTTCCCACTAACGCAAACCTTTGATGTAACAGATGAACAAAACCAGCAGTTGAGCTTTAATTTCACCAAGTTACCGGGACATTTGAAATTACAGCTAACTCAAGATATCACCCCAACAGTTAAAGTTGATGGAGAGCGTGTTACATTAAACAAGACAACTATCAATGATATCAGCGCAGGAAAACACCGTCTTCATATCTCTTCACCGCGTTATTTTCCACTAGAGACTGACATAAATATAGCAGGCAAACAACAAACCCAAACATTAGCCGTCAGCTTAACACCCGCTTGGGCAAATATTAGCGTCAACTCCAGTCCTATCGGTGCTAAGGTATTTTCCGGCCAACAGCTACTTGGGATCACGCCGCTCAGCACGCAGCTCCTTAATGGAGAACATACCCTAACGATTGAAAAGCAAGGCTATCAATCAACCCAGCGGCTCATTACTGTTGTTGCGGGACAAGATCATGCACTAGCACACATTCCACTCTTTAAACTCGAGGGACAGTTAATCATCAACACTCAGCCACAAGGTGTTAGTGTTACTTATGGAGATAAATACCTAGGGGTCACTCCGTTAAATATTGCTGTGTTACCGAATCAAACACAATCGTTATTATTGTTTAAAGAAGGTTTTAAGCAACAGTCTCATCAATTAAGTGTTGCTTCAGGTACCACATTAACGCAACAGTTCAAACTGAAGCCACTAATAGGCAAAGTCAAATTCTCTGTGACACCTGCTGACGCCACGTTATATGTGGCAGGAAAACTCATGGGGTTAGCTAACCAAACACTTCCGTTAACAGCAAAGAAGCAACATATTACTATCAAGCGGGATGGTTATGTGGATCACAACACAACACTCGTGCCTAACCCACAACGCCAACAAGTTTTCTCTATTTCATTAATGACTCTTGAACAAAGTCGTTGGCAAAATATCCAATCGATAATCACCACAGCCTCTGGCTCAGCACTCAAACTATTTAAAATTAACGAGAGTTTTACTATGGGTGCTTCTCGCCGAGAACAAGGCCGACGCGCCAATGAAACACAACGCACAGTGATCCTAAATCGCGCTTTTTACCTTGGCCTAAAGGAAGTAACCAATAAAGAGTATCAACAATTCAAGCGCCAACACTCGTCAGGTCACGTCAAGGGGAATAGCCTAAACGGCCCAATGCAGCCTGTTGTTAACGTCACGTGGCTCCAAGCTGCACAATATTGCAATTGGTTATCACAACAAGAAAATCTACCACTGGTTTATCACATAGAACAAGAGAAGTTAGTGCGTATAAATAAAGTTGCTACAGGCTATCGATTACCAACAGAAGCCGAGTGGGCATGGGCTGCACGTTTACAACAAGGAAAAATGATCAAATACCCTTGGGGTCAATCATTACCGCCTAAGCAAAATTCTGGTAACTATGCCGATATCTCAGGCGCACCAATTTTGGGATCCATTCAGGCTCGTTATAAAGACGGTTATATCGTCTCAGCCCCTGTCGGTCGTTTTGCAGCAAACCACCACGGCTTATTCGATCTTGGAGGGAATGTCGCAGAATGGGTGAACGATTATTATCAAACCACCTTCATAACCAAAGAGACCAATCCTATGGGGCCTATCACAGGCAGTCATCATGTGATTCGAGGGGCTAGTTGGGCTCACGGGACACGTACTCAATTAAGATTATCGTTTAGAGATTACGATAACCGCCCTCGCAATGATGTTGGCTTTAGAGTCGCACGCTATGCGCAATAAACAAAAAGGAGCAAAGCAATGAATAGATTAATGATATCAGCGGCTCTCATTTCACTGTCATTGATAAGTGTTGCTGACGCTTTTAATAATCAAAAAAAACAGTTGTTAGAGCCCTCTGCTAAAACACAAAGTTTTAGCTTGGCCGCAACCACGGACACCGAAAAGGCCACAGATAAAGTTAAGGTTACAGGCACTAATACAAAAAAAACGACCAAAGCAAATAACGCCGCTAAAAAAGCAACGACATTTAAACCCAGTGAAACCATTTCTGAGGATTTGTCAGTTTCGTTTCCCGTGGATATTTAAGGGCGATAGCGTTTAAAAATAAACAATCAGCAGTACAAGAGCAGTTATTCATCGAGTTACTTTGATAAGGAAACACTCCAATGAAAAAAGGCACAGGTTCTGAATTTATATTTCAATTATTCTCATTGTTGCTATCGATAATTATCGTCCATGCAGTCTATGTCACGGTCATTCGTCCCAACGCACAAGCCATCAGCCAACAACAGCAAATGGCCCATCAAACGAATCAGTCGAGTCAAACAGAACGTTCCATCTATGTTGTCTTAAAAGATTTCGAACAAGAAACCTGTTTTGTGTTAATGCTTTGGGCACTCCTCATCATGGCTTACAAAGCACGTATTACCCAACAAGAACGCTATATGTTGAATCAATCGATGCTTAATGTGCAACCTGGTGTGAGTATACTGCCCCAAGATGCACGGGAGTTGTGCCGTCCGTTACAAAACTTACCTCAAAATCAACGAGAAATGTTAGCACCACGCACTTTACTCATTGCACTTCAACGCTTTAATGCCACAGCCAATGTTGACGCAGTGGCCAGTGCCGTTAAAAACAATTGTGATAGCGAAACCGACAAGCTCGATAGTGAGCTAGCAATGGTGCGCTACATTGTGTGGGCTATCCCTTCAATTGGCTTTATTGGTACCGTTCGCGGTATCGGTGAGGCCTTAGGTCTTGCTCATGAGGCGGTACAGGGAAATATCATTGGAGTTACCAACAGCCTAGGCACAGCGTTTAATTCAACCTTTATCGCTCTGGTGATTAGCATCGTGATTATGTTTTTCAGCCACCAGCTACAGCTTATGCAAGAACGCCTAGTTCAAAGCACTCAAGATTATTGTGATAACAATTTGCTCAATCATTTATTAATTGCCGATGTTAATAAGGAGGAGTCATGAATAGCATTGTAATCGCTCTTAACGACTATCAGCTCACATTAACAGAACTTGCAAGCGGTCACTCGGTTTCAGAGCTTAGTCATGCTATCGCAACCGAGAAAAACATTGAGTTTGGTGTCTCTGCATTTGAACAATCTAAGGCAACACCAGAACACCATTTTTGCAACTATTGGCAGCATATTGGACTAGACCCTATTAACTGCCCTCACCCCGAAGTTAGGCATTTCGCCGATATTGCCTACTTACAGCTCAAACACTTATTAAATCCGCTAAATCCAGATGATAACGTCATACTATTAGTGCCTAGTCATTTTAGCCAACAGCAATTAGCCCTTGTCATCGGCATTGTACAGAGTTGCCAATTTACGGTGTTGGCAGTGCTAAACTCCACATTGTTAGCCCTCAACTCTCTTGAACCGCATCAAATAAACAATCATCAATCATACTATGCCGATATCACACTAACCCATTGCTCACTTGACTGCGTAACACTTGATGCACACATTAGCATCAATCACAGTCAACAGTTCTCTGATTGCGGTATCAATCAACTTTATCGCGACATTGCTCGCTGGCTCAATCAACGGTTTATAGAAGAATGTCGTTTTGATGCTTTTTATCAGGCCGATACTGAACAAGCACTCTACAACCAGTTACCAGTATTATTAAAAAAACAATCAACACAATATCGAATCAATGCAGGTGACAAAATGATTACCGTCAAGCTTGCTGACCTTAATCATCAGATAGAACAGTGTTTTTCCCCGTTTATCAAACACCTTAATAACTTAATTAATCATGACCACCAAACCGTATTTATTAGTCAACGACTCACACAACTATTAGCAGGGCTCTCGATCTCAACACTGATAACGCCTATAACAGAACAATCGCATTTAAATGGACTCAACTCGCTCATTAGCGATTTTTCTACCCAAGCCTCATCAGATCAGCAAGTTCAATTGATAAACCAACTGCCACTGAATCAGGCAATAAGTAATTCGTTAAACAACCAGTTACAAAGCAAACAGCAAAAAAAAATCATTACCCATGTACTCTATTGTGGGCACGCTTTACCATTATTCTCAAAGCAAGACCCGCTACAAACAAATAAACCGCTGTATATCCATACCGATAAGCAACAACTATTAGGTTACAACCAAAAAAAGAGCACCGTCGCCTGCCTGAGCCCAACTGGAAACAACTGGCGTTTAATTCCCCTATCCCAGCAGCCTATCTCGATTAATCAACACGTTGTCATGGACTCTCAATGCCTGTCAGTTGGTGATGTAATACATATCAGAGGCGTCGCTGAACCACTGATAGTCATTCAAGTGGAACAGGAGTTGTAACGATCATGGCCAACAAGCGGAAGTTTTCAACATTCAGCTTATCGTTTCTCGATATCATGTCTTGCGGCTTTGGTGCGGTGATCCTAGTTTTTTTAATTATTCGTCACGACGTGAATACTCAAGTCGAGTCACCGCAAGTACCTTTGGACGCTGAAGTTAATTTATTACAACAAGAAATCACCGAAGGTAAAGATAACCTAGTCGCGATTAAGAATACCTTATCATTACTCAATCAAGAATTTGTTGAAACCAACGGGCTTGCTCGACGTATCAATGACGAGATAGATGCCATTGAGAATATGCTAAAAGTTCTAGAACGAGAAAACGACGACCAACAAATTAAGCAGCTACAGAAAGAGCTTAAAAAGCTAGCCAGTGAAAAAAAAGAACTTGAACAACAAATTAAGCAAGGTAATGACGCTAGACGATTCCAAGGTCAAGGCCAGCGCCAATACCTCACAGGGTTGAAGCTTGATGGTTCTCGAACACTTATTTTACTCGACGCATCAGCCAGTATGCTTGATAACACGATCGTTAACATTATTAGGCGGCGTAATATGTCAGAGCAACACCAAAAACAAAGCGATAAATGGCGCCGTGCCATTCGTGCCGTTGAATGGTTAACCGCTAAATTCCCCTTAGAAAGTCAATTTCAAGTGTACAGTTTTAATACCGATGTCTCTGCGGCATCAAGCCATACTCTTGATCAATGGCTAGCGGTTGATAACCCTGAGCAATTAAAACAAACCTTTGATGGCCTTTATCAGCTTATTCCTAAGGGTGGCACCAACCTAGAATTGGCGTTTAGCGCAATTCACCGACTTAACCCAATGCCAGATAACATTATTTTAATTACTGACAGCTTACCAACCCAAGGACAACGAAAAAATAACACTCACACCATAAGTTCGAAAGAACGTGAAGCGCTCTTTGAGCAGGCGGTCAATGCGCTGCCACAAGGGATCCCCGTTAATGTATTGCTATGGCCAATGGAGGGCGATCCCGTTGCTGCCTCTGCATTTTGGAAGCTAGCGCAATACACCAGTGGCTCTTTTATGAGTCCCTCACGTGATTGGCCATAAGGAGGAGGGAAAATGACGGCAATAAAACGACGTGACTCACAAGAATTCTCCATTGCTTTTCTCGATGTCATTTGTTGCGGCTTTGGCGCAATCATTCTGTTATTGATGATCACTAAATCGATGTCTCCTGAGGTTATCGAACAGGCCGAAATCAATAACCAAGCTCAAGTTGCCGATTTACAGAAGAAATTGTTTGAGATTCGCGGGGAAACAACCATTTTCAATCGGGACTTAAATGCAACACATCAACAAATTGCAGATGAAGAAAAACGTTTAGCCATTTTAAGAACTCGCCTAGCCACCCTCACTGCGCTTCATGCGCAAACAGCTAAACAAGCAATCACAAGTGGTGAAACGAAAGGTAAATTAGCCCTTGCTGTACAGAGCCTTTCTGATGAGATGACACGGCTACTGGGTCAAAACTATCAAAGTAAAAATGATTTAATTGGCGGCATTCCCGTCGATAGCGAATACCTTGTATTCATTATTGACACGTCCGGCAGTATGTTTACTTACGCTTGGCCACGCTTACTTGAAGAGATCATCAACACCCTCAACATATACCCACAAGTCAAAGGTATCCAAATCATGAATGACATGGGTAGCTATATGTTTACCACCTATCGTAATCAATGGATCCCGGACTCACCCGCTCGTCGTAGTGCCATTATAAAACGGTTACGCAAATGGAACCCGTTTAGTAACAGTAGTCCAGTCGAAGGAATTCAAAAAGCAATTCGCACTTTCTTTAGTCAAGACAAAAAAATCAGCCTATATGTCATGGGGGATGAATTTTCAGGACGTTCAATTCAACAAGTTTTAGCAACGATCGAACGCATAAACAAAGTCAATGATAATGATGAACGCTTAGTCCGCATTCATGCTGTTGGCTTTCCAGTGCAGTTTGCTCGCCCTAGCCGCCAACAGCATACAGGAATTCGATTTGCCACGTTAATGAGAGAACTAACCTATCGAAATGGCGGTACTTTTATTGGATTAAATGATTTTCAACCTTAACCAAACAAATTGGAGAAGCAGATGATAATTAACAATCAAGCTCTACCTAGGTTAAATAGCAGCAGAATTTACTGTTTAATACTGTGTTTTTTATGTGGCGCACTCAGTGGTTGTACAAGCACAATTAATGTATCGGGTCATTTCCCAAGCCCAATTGTTGACCCGCTGCCGTTAACTATGGGCGTAGTCTACAAACCCGCATTTAAACAATACAACTATGTCGAGAACAATGAAAAACGTCAGCAATGGCAGATAGAGATTGGTGATGCACAGCAAGCGCTTTTTAACACGGTACTCCCTGCTATGTTTAAAGAGGTTGTAACTTTAGCTGATCAGGCCGACGAAGCCAGCAAAAAAACCGATCTAGTTTTTGAGCCAACCCTTGAAGAATTCCAATACAACATGCCGCGCGAAACCAACGTTAACATGTTCGAAGTTTGGATGAAATATAACATGAAGGTCTATAACAAAGAAGGTCGACTCATTGCTGACTGGATTTTAACCGCGTATGGCAAAACACCAACGGCATTTATGAAGTCGGAAGAAAGTGCACTTAATGAAGCATTGATTATTGCCCTCAGGGATGCCGGCGCTGGCTTTTCACTCAGGTTTGGTCACGTTCCAGAGATCAATTCATGGCTCTCACAACAAAAGTTTGCCAATAGGAGTAAGTAACCATGAAAGCTCAAGACCTCAACTATTCTATCTATATTGCACTAACATTGCTGTTTCTGACTGGATGTACCTCTGTCACAGTCGATCAGATTAAGCACCACGCCACTAATTTAAAAGAAGGTGAATCAATCGTAGTCATTGGACGCCGAAGTGGCAGTAATTATGAAACGGAACCAGAATTAGTGTCATGTATAGGCACAAAGCTCTCTCAAGGGGAAACTGGCTTAAATGTGATTGATGAAAAAACCTTTGTCGATCGTCTCTATCCGTGGTTTGAGGCTCGGACAGCCCCAACACAAGTGCAGGGACTACAACGATTATTATCGTATGATCAAATCTCACAAGTCTTCGATGAATTTAATGTGCATTACATTGTTTGGGTAGACGGGAATACTGAAAAGACGCGTGCGAGTGGGTCTATCAGTTGTGGTATTTCCGCTGGTGGTGCAGCCTGTTTCGGCTTTGGCTCTTGGGATAATGAAGCCGAATATGAAGCGTCTATTTGGGATTATCAAAGCCAGAAACTCATCGGCAAAGTCAGTAGTATTGCTGACGGCACTTCCTATATGCCAGCGGTTGTCGTACCAATACCATTAATTGCACAGGTTCAAACCAAAGCCTGTCAGGGCATGGCACAACAACTCAAACAATTCTTACAGTCGAAATAATGATAAAAATCGGAGGTCGTCATGTTTGTTTTGATTAAACCTTATCACTGGTTGATCGTGGTCACTTTCCTCATACTCAGTGGCTGCTCTGTCAATCCTGCGACAGGCTCAATTGACTTAGTAATGATGTCAGAGAGTGAAGAAATAAAACTCGGCAAGGAAATGCACCAAAAACTAATTAAATCTGTTCCTATATATCAAGATGAAAAACTCGCCACATACATCGATAATATAGGCCAAAAGGTCGCAAAATCCAGTCATCGGCCTAACATAAAATATCATTTTACGATTATTGACAAACCTGACATTAACGCCTTTGCTCTACCCGGAGGCTACATTTATATTAATCGAGGCTTACTTGCCTACCTAGACTCTGAAGCCCAATTAGCAGCTGTTTTAGCTCATGAAATCGGTCATATTACAGCGAGACATGTAGTGCGCCAAGACACTGCACGTAAAGGGGCAAACGTATTGTCCGTTTTATCCGTTTTTACTACTGGTAATGCACATATCAGTGATGTCACTCGTCTATGGAGCAGTGCAGCGGTTAAAGGCTACGGTCGAGAAATGGAGTTAGAAGCTGATGGCTTTGGTGCTGAGTATTTATTTAACAGTGGCTACGATCCCCACGCAATGGTGGAAACCATCGGTGTACTAAAAGATCATGAACGCTTTGCTCGCTATCGTGCTAAAAGTGAAGGCAAGCAATCAAGAAGCTATCATGGCGTGTTCTCAACTCACCCGCGTAATGATGTCCGCCTTAAAGAAGTCATTTCCAAAGCAGGTACACTCGATAATAAAGATGATTTTATTCAAAACCAGCAGCAATACAGAGAACACATCGAAGGTCTAGTCTACGGCGTGAATTATGAAGCGATTATCAAACAACAAAAACACAGCGATGAAAACCGTTATAGCCATAAGAACCTCGGTTTTACCCTTGTCTTTCCCAAGGAGTGGCAAGTGAAAAATACTCGTCAAGCGATCTTGTCACAACCGTCAGATCAATCAGCACAATTAACTATTCAAGTCGCTAAACACCAAAATAAACTTTCCCCAAGTAACTATTTACGCAAGATAGCTAAAACCGAAGTGTTGCACCGGTCTGAAGATTTTAGTCAATATGGCTTGAACGGCCATACAGGAATCATCACCAGTAATTCTGGCGAAGAAGATCAACGGATCGCAGTATTATTCCAAGGCCGCCGAGCGTATGTTTTAACAGGTAGTGTTTTCAAACCACAGGCTGACACTGACTATGACAAACTTTTTTTAGAAAGTATTCATAGTTTTAGACCACAACGGAGTCAACGAAGTAAACCGAAATCGAAAAAGATCCATTATGTAAAAGCTAACGCTCACACCAGCATCGACGCCTTAGCTAAACACTTAAAGATTGGCGCTTACCCTGCACAGAAAATAAGATTGATAAATGGTCTCTACCCAAGAGGCGAACCCAAGTTAGGCGAATGGATAAAAATTATCGAATAGATATCAATTACTTGAACTTACCCTGAAGGGTTTACCTTCAGGGTAAGCTTCATCTTTAAAACAAAAATTCCGGCTTAAAAGACTACCGAAACAACGGGGATGTAAGTACGACACGCTACACCCCACCACACGTCATCCTGAAAGTGGTTTATTCAGGATCTCGCTTTGCTGTTAACACAAAGATTTTGGCTTAAAAGACTACCGAAACAACGGGGATGTAAGTGCGACACGCTACACACCACCACGCGTCATCCTGAAAGTGGTTTATTCAGGACCTCGCTTTGTTGTTAACACAAAAACTCTGGTTTAAAAGACTTCCGTAGTAACGTGATTGAGAATGTGCTGACGTTCAATTCGAAACAAAAAGGCCGTTGATATTATATCAACGGCCTTTCAATATGTACTACTCTGAGATATTTCTCATCAACTAATAACAGCGCCTAAAGCGCCTATTAATTAGAAGTTAATTTGAGAAATTAAATCAGGGTTAACAACTAAGTTACGTACACCATGTGCATGGTCTTCTTTGAAAGTATTACCTTTACACCACTGACCAACAGATTTTGCATTAACTTTTGCTACTTTAGGGCGAACGCTCCAAGATACTTGTAATGGAGAACCTTGTTCGTTGTAGCTAGGACCAGTTGTTGAACCAGCGTACTGAACTGGAACACCTGTATTCTCAGGAATGTTAAGTGCTTGGTGTAGCCCATCACGCTTACCGTGTTTAGCTAGCTTGTTAAAGTCTAGTGCATTTTTATCATTTACAAGAACGTAAACTTGCGTTTCTACACGTAATTGTGGGTTCTTGATAGAATCACTTAAACACGCACCTAAAGTTGGTCCTGGTTTAATTTTTGCTGTTGAATGAACGTAGTGAACTTCAATTGTGTCACCTGAATTAAGACCACCGTGTTTACTTGGACAAACGTCACCACGAAGCGGCTTCATTTCTTTAGCTGTTAATGTACCAGAGTATTTGTAACCTGTTTGGAAACCTTTACCGTCGCCGTTACCAGCATAAGTGGCGAACTCACCGCCTTTATGCTCAGCATTTTTGTGGAAGTGAATGTTACATAGGTTCATGTCAGTGTAAGAAGGTGCAGTGCTAAATAAACGTTTGTTAGCGCCATTGATTGCATCAATATCACGTGGAGATTGAGGACCAAAGCCTTTACCAGCGGTATTTTTAGCTAACGCAGCACGTTGTTTCTCAATAACGCTATCAGAAACTGTATTGCCACTGCCTGCGATTGCGTGTGCAGGAACTAAGCTCGCTGCAAATAACGCTAAGATAACTTCTTTTTTCATGATTTTACTCCAAATTAAGGATAATAGTAGAACTGGGTTAAGCTGAACTGAGATATTTATATTTTTTTGTTGGCTCAGAACACCTAAAACTTCTTTGGCTGCCTTTACTAAATCTAATTGACTTTGTTCAATAATCAACTTTTCAGCCATGATAATTTAGCCTTTCGACTAGGAGTAGCAGCAATACATTAGTATTTTACAATAAGCTACTTTTACCCCTTTGATTTGCAAGAAGAATAATTGAAATGGCTATTTTTAGCAATTCTTTACCACAGTAATTAAAACATTTTTGTTAACTTTGTCACATTTTTGAACATAAATCGTAACTACTACTGTACTTAAATCACTAAAGCAGGACTTATTTGGTTAAATATCAATCTATTAATGAAATGGAGAGCATGAGCGCTAATCTCAAACTAGTGAGGAGGTAGATAAACGTATTGTTAAAATTTAAAAGACACCGACCGACCACATACCTACATTCATCATCAGTTAAAGACGCGAACACTGGTAATACCAACCTTGATGATTAAGTGACAGATTTGGTTTAGCTAAGTATCAAGAGAGGAGCAGAGTAGCCCTTGAGCAACAAGGGCTACGTCGGCGTAGTTATTTAGCGGCTCTCTGAGCACGAGCGCTATGTAGTTTTTTATAGCTCTCAATTAAGCGTAAGTGCTTATCTAAGCCTTCCAATTGCATATTAGTTGGCGTTAAACCAAAGAAGCGCACTTCACCTGCAACCGAACCCACTACGTTCGCCATTGTCTCTTGGCCAAACATGCGGTTAAAGTTGTTCATAAAGTCTTCCAACTCGAGCTCTTCGTCTAATGTCACTTCAAGTACCGCATGCACGGCTTGATAGAATAAACCACGTTCAACGGTGTTATCGTTAAACTGTAAGAAGGTTTCAACTAACTCAATAGCCTCTTCTAATTCCCCTAACGCTAGGAAAATAAGCAGTTTAAGCTCAAGGATTGTTAGTTGTCCCCATTCGGTATTTTCATCAAATTCAATACCTATTAAGGTGGTAATATCAGTGTAGTTATCTAACTGACTTTCTTCGAGACGCTCAACCAACGCCACAAGCTCATCATCAGTTAAACGATGTAGGTTTAAAATATCTTCACGATAAGCTAGTGCTTTATTGGTATTATCCCAAATTAAATCTTCCACTGGGTACACTTCTGAGTAATCAGGAACCAAAATACGACAAGCAGTACCAATATCAGAAAATTCAGCGACATAAGCTTCTTTACCTAAGTCCTGTAAAATGCCGAACAAGCCAGCTGTCTCTTCTTCATTTGTTCCAGAGAAATCCCACTCGCAGAACGGGTAATCATGATTATCGCTAAAGAAACGCCATGAAATCACGCCTGTTGAATCAATGAAATGCTCAACAAAGTTTTCAGGTTCAGCAACGGCTTCACTATTAAAGGTTGGCTTTTGCACATCATTGAGACCTTCAAAGCTACGACCTTGCAGTAGTTCCGTTAAGCTACGCTCTAAAGCAACCTCAAAGCTTGGGTGTGCGCCAAATGAAGCGAATACCCCACCTGTTTTCGGATTCATCAAGGTGACACACATTACTGGGAATTGGCCACCTAGCGAAGCATCTTTCACCACAACAGGGAACCCTTGAGCTTCCAACCCTTGAATACCTTCTAAGATCGCAGGATATTTTGCAATGACCTCACTTGGTACATCAGGCAGTACAATTTCTTGCTCAATGATTTGACGTTTAACCGCGCGCTCAAAAATTTCTGATAAACACTGCACTTTAGCTTCGGCAAAGTTGTTACCCGCACTCATGCCATTACTTAAGAATAAGTTCTCAATCAGGTTCGATGGGAAATAGACCGTCTCGCCATCTGATTGACGAACATAAGGGATAGAACACAAACCACGTTCAACATTACCAGAGTTGGTATCGATTAAGTGAGAACCACGCAGCTCACCTTCAGGATCGTAAATCTTTCGACAGTAAGTATCTAAGATGCCTTCAGGCAGTGCATCATCAGCGCCAGGTTTAAACCACTTTTCGTTGGGATAATGAACAAAATCACTGTTAGCAATATCCTGACCAAGAAATTGATCGTTATAGAAGAAGTTACAGTTTAAACGTTCAATAAACTCGCCTAATGCAGAACATAACGCGCTTTCTTTAGTTGAGCCTTTACCGTTAGTAAAACACATCGGTGACGCAGCGTCACGAATATGTAACGACCATACGTTTGGCACAATGTTACGCCATGATGAAATCTCAATCTTCATTCCTAAATCCGTTAAGATTGAAGTCATATCAGCGATCGTTTGCTCTAGCGGTAAATCTTTACCCAAGATGAAGGTGTTATCCCCCTCACTAGGTTGTGCCATCAACATCGCCTGCGCATCTTCTTCAAGATTTTCAACGGTGTCGACTTTAAATTCTGGACCGGTCTGAATAACTTTTTTTACCGTACAACGGTCAATTGAGCGTAAAATACCTTGACGGTCTTTTTCGGAAATACTTTCCGGCAGCTCTACTTGAATTTGAAAGATTTGATTGTAACGATCTTCAGGGTCAACAATATTATTTTGAGATAATCGAATGCCATCAGTAGAAATATCACGAGCCGCACAATAAACTTTAACAAAATATGCGGCACACAACGCCGAAGATGCTAAGAAGTAGTCAAACGGGCTCGGCGCTGAGCCATCGCCCTTATAACGAATTGGTTGGTCGGCGATAACTGAGAAGTCATCAAACTTAGCTTCAATTCTAAGGTTATCGAGATAATTTACTTTAATTTCCATCGGAGAATTCCACAATCAAGCGTACAAAAAGCCAACTAATGACCCTTTGACGGCGTATTTAACTAATTGTGGCTAATTATCTGCTTTTTCTTGGCAATAGTCTTGGCTTTATTCCACAAATTAACAAATTAGTCGTAAACAATTTCTCAATTATGATGTTGATGCAGCTATAGGCAGTGATAAAGTAGCCACTACCCCCTTCCCCGCTCTGTTACTAAGTTTAATCATGCCATTATGATTAAACATAATTTGTCGGCACAACGCTAACCCAATACCACTCCCTTGAGCCTTCGTAGTGAAAAACGGTACAAAAATATTATCTAAATTAGCCAAGCCAACTCCCGTATCTTTAATATTGATATGTAGCCAATTGGCTCTAGACTCGGTATCGACAATAATTAATGGCTGCGCTTGTCCATGCATCGCCTCCGCTGCATTTTTAAATAAGTTAATAATCACTTGCTCAAATTGGCCTTTATCCGCTTCAATGATTAATTCAACGTCAATGTTATGTTTTAATTCAGCCTCAGGAAACAACAGAGCTAATCGCTCAATAACATTGGCTAAGCCAAAGCTCGAGAAATTAGGTTCGGGCAAATGAGATAGCTGACTATAACTGCCGATAAAACCAGACAATGATGCGGCGCGTTCATTAATGATCCCAACCCCAGTAAGTAAAGACTCAGCTTTAAGCTCGGTATCCACTTGATCAAGCTTCTTTTTCATTGATTGGCTAATGGCAATGATTGGCGCTAATGAATTGTTCATTTCATGACTTAAAACCCGCAACAAGCTTTGCCATGCTTGACGCTCTTTTTCCATCAATAAGCGCTCAGCATTTGTTAGCATGTATAGGTGGTGTTTGTTACCTGAACTTAGGAAATCATCTTTAAATAAAAAATACTCACCAGATAACTCGGGTTGGTTAAATGAAATGACTCCCGCAGGTGCTGACACAATTTCCAGCCCCAATGACGTGTCATCTAGCTTAACCCCGTCCAGACTGTCTAACTGAGGAAAAAGAATCGTATGTGCCGAGGTGTTCGTCATTACAACAACGCCCTGCTCATCAGTCGCTAACACCATTGCATCCATTTGCTGCATGATCCGTTCAAGCAGCAAACGTGACTCTTTTGCTTCAACCTTATGCGCAGCTAAATGATCGGCAAGCTCATTAATCAAAGTCAGTAGCTCTTGTAATGCCTGATTATTTTGTGCATGCCCACGCAATGAATAATCACCATCAATCATCGACTCGATTAAATTAGAAAAGGTTCGTATTTGATGTTCAGCATGGTATTTACTGGTAATAGCAACATAACTACACAGTAAAGTGAGTAAAATCAGTATAAATGCAATCAAATAACCTGAAACGCCAGAAAAAAACAACGAAAAAGCGGTCAACGTAAAACAAGGAACACATACCAACAAAATCAGTTTTAGTTGGATATCTATTTCGTTTACTTTGTGAGTGATAGCGTTTAAAAGTCCAAACACGACTTTAATCCAAACCATATTTACTTAATCGGCGATAATAACCACTACGGCTAAGCCCCAGAGATTTAGCGGTTTCTGTCGCATTACCTTGGCATTGTTTAAGGCGATTAATTAAAGCCTGCTTTTCAATTTCATCCAGTGTCAACTCTGGAGAGTCTAACGAATCTCTATGAAGCTCAACGACGGGGGCCAACATCAAATCAGATGATTCAATAACACCGCTTTTACAGGTAAAAAGCACGCGCTCCATTAAATGGCTGAGTTCACGAATATTACCCGGCCATGAGTGTTGCTCCAAACTCTGAGCAGCTGAACGTGACAGTGCGGGACAGGTACGGTGATATTTATTACTAAAGCTCTGTAAGAAATATTGTGCTAATGGCACGATGTCCTCCTTACGCTCATTGAGTGAAGGTACTCTTAACTCAATCGTATTTAAGCGATAATATAGGTCTTGTCTAAACTCTTTGTCCGCTATCGCCGTCAATAAGTCACAATTTGTAGCAGAAATAACCCGAACGTCAGCATCAATAGACTTACTAGCCCCCACCACTTCAAATTGTTTCTCTTCCAGCACTCTAAGTAACTTCGCCTGCTGAGCTAGTGGAATATTGGCTAGTTCATCTAAAAACAGAGTCCCTTGTTCTGCCATTTCAAATCGGCCAATGCGATTTTCTTTAGCGTCAGTAAACGCCCCTTTGCGATGACCAAACATTTCACTTTCAAATAAAGACTCAGGTATAGCTCCCATATTCACCGCTACAAACGCATTATCGGCTCGCTTTGAGACACTATGAACATAAGCAGCGAGCATGCTCTTTCCTGTGCCATTATCACCGGTGAGTAAAATGCTCATATCACTTTGCGCTAACTCATCAAGGGAGGCTAACAGTTGTTGCATGACGGGGGAGTTGGCAATAACTCCATCCCGCTTTGACGGTAACACTTGTGATGTTAATAATTTATTTTGCTGTACTAAACGCTGGTTTTTCTTCGCTGACGTCGCTAAATCGATTTGTAAAGCAATAGCACTAATCAAACGTTCGTTATGCCAAGGCTTTTGGATAAAATCTCTTGCCCCAGCTTGCATTGCTTCAACGGCAATATCGACGGTTGCCCAGCCGGTCATGACGATGATAGGCAAAGACAACTCCAGTGCCGTGATATCTTTAACGAGTGCTAACCCTTCCCGCCCAGACGTTGTGTCTTGGACGAAATTCATATCAAGTAATACTAAGTCAAAGTTTTGTTGCTTCACATTATCAATAGCGGCTTCAGGTGTGGTAACAGCCGTAATATCAAAACCTTCTTCGCTTAATACATACTGTAAGCTTGCAAGGATATTAATATCATCATCCGCGACTAAAATTTTTTTCTGCTGCAAAAACACTTACTCCCTCTGTGATCTTTCACTATACCTAATAAACACTAAACACCTTCAATTAGAAAACAATAATAGCGCATAAGCGATTCATTTTATGCGCTATTTTGTTACTTTGTTTAAACTAATTACAATCACACCTTATTATTCATAACGGAGTGCAATGCTCGGTTCCATAATCACAGCACGTTTGGTTGGAATTAAAATGGCAATCATCACTACAAACGCTAGACCCAAAGTTACGCCACCCGCTAATACAAAGTAAAATGTCATTGGGAACAACCCTTCAGTCAGGCTATGAAAACCGTAAGCTAACATAACAAACACCGCTAATGCCGAGCCAATACCGATGATAAGTTGTTTGGCCCCTTGGCGTAAAAACATCTCGATAATTTGTCGATCGGTTGCTCCCACAGCTCGCCTAATGCCCACTTCGTGTGTGCGCTGCGCCACCGTATTGGCCGTTAAACCATAGATCCCGACAAGCGCTAACATTAATGCAAAGAATCCGGTGCCAAAAGTAATATTTGACATCAGTTGCATTGATTCCCGCATTTTGTTGCGGTTGTACTTCGCAGGTGCTACAGAATAGGTGAGTTTAATATTCTGATCAGTTTTAAACATCGCCTGATAAAAAATTTCTTCACCATGGGCGGTATTCGATGCTAAACGATAATGTAACGTTTGATAAATAGTAGGAAATTGATAGCCTGAAACATACACTTCATCGCCACTATCTAAACGGCCAAACAATGTACTTGGGTTCATTCTGTTGCTAACAACCCCGACAATACGCAGTCGTTGTTCTTGCTCATTGACGGTCAGCTTAATAAACTTATCTAGCGGTGACTGGGCAGGCCAAAACCGCTTGGCCATTGACTGACTAATAATAGCTGTATGCTGGTTACCTTCGCTATCTACATTAGAAAATACACGCCCCGCTACCAACTTTACGCCGATTGTTTCAGGGTTACCGACCAAACTGAGGACATCAACACTTGGTAAATCTGTCCCAGTTTCATACTCAACCCCCTCAATGGCCACCTTTTCGGTGCTCAGCCAGTTATTGCTCATCACATCAGCCACCTGCGAGTGTTGACTAATCCGATCGCTCAACGATTGCATTAGCGCAACTTGTTGTTGCGATTGCTCATACTTATGTTCAGGGATCTGCCAACGGGCGACCATGACATCGGTAAAGTCATCACCCATATCGATATTAATGAACTTATGAGCAATAAAGCCTGAAATTGAGCCTATCAGCATTAATAATGCGACTAAGAAGACCTGAGTCGTTACTAAGATACGAGATAGTTTCCCCGCCTGTTTACTTTGAGCGCCGCGCGTACCGTCACGTAAAGTCATATTGATATCTTGCTTTGCACTTCGCCATGCAGGCAAGAATGATGACAAGAAAATAGTCATTACAGTGAAAACAACCGCCATCAATAAGGTCTCAGTGTCCATGCCATAGTGCCACCAAAATGAACCTCCGCTTGGGATCCAGCCCTGTAAAACTAATTCGGTGTAATCAAGTGCAGCGCCAACCAATAATACTGATAACAGGCCACCCAGTGTTGAAATGATTACCCCTTCCCACATTAATTGGCTAACTAATCGCGACGTCTTTGCACCTAACGCTGCGCGAATCGCGGTCTCTTTCTGACGCTCGATGGCACGGGCCAGTAATAAATTACCAACGTTAATACATGCCAGCAATAAAATGAGCCAGACAACCGTATTGAGGAATATAAAAGCCATGGTTCCTTCCCCGCCGGTTTGCGCCATTTGGAAGGTTAAGAGCTTAGATGTCACGGTCACATCATCACGAGAGCTCGCTTTAATAGTGTGCTGGTAAATCTGGTTAAGTCGATTACCCAATGCCGCTTGTGCTTGTTCAATGCTCACTCCTTCCTTCAAGCGCGCATACGCTTTTAAACTCATGGCAAACTTAACGTTATCAATGAGTTTGTCATCTAGTAACGGTAACCAAATTTTAGAGAAGTTCGGAAAGTAATAAGCCTCAGGCATCACACCAATCACAGTGGTTGCCTGATTATTAATAATAATTTGACGACCAACAACCTCAGGATCTGCCGCCAATTCATTTTGCCACATCTGATAGCTAATAACTGCAACAGCACTTGCCCCGGTTTCGGTATCTGAAGCTTGTACCACGCGTCCCATAATGGGCTGGGTACGACTAAATTCAAAAAATCCCGCGCGTACATAACTCCCTTCAATATTCTTACCCGATTGTTCTATGGAATAGCGAAAGTCAGTGTCATCATAAACACCAAACTCTGAAAAATCGGACAACTCTGACTGTATCGCTAAATACTCATTAGACATTAGTGGCCGCTGATCACCATTGTTAAATACGGTCACCGCTAACACACTTTCCCCCTCAGGGAGTGGCAAGTCTTTATAAATGGATGAATATAAAAACGAAAAAGTAAACAAACTGATCGACAGTCCGCCCACGAGCACCCCTAAAGTCAGCAGGGTAAATTTAGGCGCTTTAAACAATAAACGTAGCGCGTACTGTATATCTATCAAAATCGACATCGGTGTTCCCTTGTATTAACTAGCGGCTAACTCTGCTTTATGGCTAGGAGCAGTATTATTGACGTTTCGTTGATCTTTAATTAAACAGCCATCAAACATTTCCAGGCAGCGACTCGCTCGTTTTGCTGAGGCAGGATCATGGGTCACCATACAAATAGTTGCGCCTTCTTGATGCAATTTATCAAATAGGGCTAACACCGCTTGAGCATTTTTTGAGTCCAAATTACCCGTAGGTTCATCGGCAAGAATAATCGCTGGGTCATTAACCAATGCACGAGCCACAGCAACACGCTGTTGCTGTCCGCCTGACAGCTGTGACGGGAAGTGGTTTTTACGGTGGCTCATCTCGACTTTTTCTAATACCACGTCAACCCGCTTAGTAATCTCGGCTTTGTTTAAGCCTGATTGATACGTTAATGGTAGCATCACGTTTTCAAAAACCGATAAGTCAGAAATTAAATTAAACGACTGAAATACAAAACCAATCTTCTCACTACGAATAGTCGCTCGTTGATCACGACTCAGCTGCGATACATCACTTCCTGCCAGCATATATTGCCCTTGAGTGGGAGCATCTAATAAGCCTAATAGTGATAACAAGGTTGATTTACCACAACCAGACTGCCCACTTAGAGAGACATATTCACCTTGCTCGATGGTTAAATTAATGCCGTTTAAGGCTCTGGTTTCAATTTCTTCGGTTAGAAAAGCTTTACTAATATTGGTTAAATTGATTAATGCGCTCATTGTTCTTCCATTTTTATTGTCGCCGAACACGCTCAAGTGGCATCATCACACACAGAGGCATTAGACGGCGAGGTCATTACATTGATTAGATTAATTGATCATAATTTGCTGATGTTGCTGCCAATCGCTGGTGTCAGAAATGATAATTTCATCACCGACAAACAAACCGGACACGACTTGAATTTTATTAACAGAACTAATGCCTAAGGTCACCGCGGACTTATCTGCAAATCCTCGGTCTTTGCTCAACTTGTATAGCGATACTTGACTGTTTTTCGGTGCAAAAACCGGACGTTTAACATATAGCGTATCTTCAATATGATTAATGGTGATCAAGCCATCGACAGTCAATTCAGGCCTAGCTTCATTCGCGAGCTCACTGGTTAGTTCAACATCAACCATCACCATGTCAGCATTAACCGCCGGGTCAATACGGCTCACTCGACCACTCATTACGCTATTGCGCGTATCAATTGCTACATGCTGACCAATTTGAATATCGCGGGCACGTACAGCCTGCACTTGCAATTCAGCAAACAGTTGCTGCTGATTCGCAATTAGCGCTACACTCTGGCCAATCTGAGCTTGCTCTCCTGATGTTACTGACACTTGTTGCACCACTCCGGCGGTCAACGCACGTACTTGTAAAGCGGCAACTTGGTCTTTCATTCGCTGATAGTTATTGTCGACAAGCCCCGTTCGTGCCTGCTGCGCCGCTTTTGTTGCGACCAAATTTTCACGCATTTTTTGCGCTTTTTGTTGTTGGGCCTGCCAAAACTGTTGTTGTTGTTTTACCGCTAATTGGCTTTTTTGATAGTCCAAGGCAGACACTGTGGCATTACCTTGTTTCATCAAGCGGGTTTCTGCGTCTAATTTTAATTTGGCCGAGTCATAGCTAAATTTAGCCCCAAGCACTAAATTGTCTAAATCAACGAGCTGTGACTCTAATAACACATAAGCGGCGTGGCTTTCCGCTTTATTCGCTGCAAGCTCCCATTTTGCGGTGGTTAACTCACGGTGGAGCTGTGGATTTGAAAGCGTTACTAATACATCACCCTCCTTAACCACACTGCCTGGTTTAATCAATACCTGCTCAACGCGACCAGACACTTGTGCCGCTTCCCACCGAATATGTAATGGCTTTAATACGCCGGTCCCACGCACATTGACCTTAAAACTACCTCGCTCAACAGTAGCAGTCACCAGTTTATGTTTATCGGCAAGATACGAAGCATCACCAACCATCGATTTAAAAAACCAGCCCGCGGCGATTAACAAAGAAAGCGGCAAAATATACCAATATTTCTGCCACGGTTTTTTCGGCGTTACCTTACGTTGTATGTCCATTATGCGCTATCACTTACAATTATTGATAAACCAATAAATACAAGGACTGTGCCAATACAAGAAACACATTATACCGTTGATTTTAAAGAGTTTAAAGTTAACAAGCTGATAAAAGCGATTGCAACTGTCTCATTATCGACACAGTTAATTTATTCAGCTGTTGCAATAGTGAGACAGTTTAAATGAGAAGGGATTTTGGAATCAGTGTAGGAGGAGCGGGGCTATGCGTCTGCTTCCTGCCATTGTTTCGCCTGAGCTATCGCCCGTTGTAATAAATCCCACTCAAGCAAGCTGGATTGATAGGCACCGGCTTTGCCATCAAATTGAATGCCGTAATGATTAAGACGAAACGCCAAAATGGCATAAAACGCATCAACAGCACTAGCAGACTCAAACATAAAAGGTAGTTTAGCATTAGCAAAGATCGCTTCAATACGGACTAATTCGTTGCTAAGAGGTGCGGCAGTGAGCTCAGTAACATCAATGGTCGCCACCGTTGATAAGGTAAAAGGACAACGCCCACGCACCGCTATAAAACCAGCATGCATCTCTGCGCAAAGACTACGAGCAATGGCGCGTTCTGTACTTTGTTCTGGGTACAACACACCATCAGCGCGCTCATTAATATATTCGGTTATGGCTAATGAATCATGCACTGTGAGTGCACCATCCACTAGCGCAGGTACTAATCCCGTTGGCGATAACGCTAATAGCTTAACTTTATAATCGGCAGCGCCTAAATCAACAACCGTCTCTGAGACCTCAAGCTTAGCTAACTCAAGACACATCCACACACGAAGTGACCATGTTGAATCTGTCCCAACAATAATTTCCATCATGACTCCCTTATAGGGCCCGTTTCTGCCCAATAATACGTATTCGTTACCCTTTCGGCCTAGACATAGAACCGTAAACAACACCTGTCCCAGCTCCAATAACTAACCCCAGAGACACGCTACCGAACAATGCCTCACCAAAGACAAGACCTATACCCGCTCCCATAGCGATAGCCAAGCCCATCGAATTACTTTTAGGCTTACTAGCACATTGCTGCTTTTTATTCGTTGCTTGCTCGTTATCCATGTCCCCTCCAATGCTGAATCAATCATCCGTTCTAGCTTAACAATTATCAAACTGAAACAAACGCGTTTGAAAGTATTAGTATCACAACACCCAAGCGAACACCCGTTAAAATCACTTGAGAAGTGTTACAAAATTAAACGGCCGACCATTTCATTAGAGTAATGTGATTGCCAAACTAGCCATCACACACCATAAAACCACGCCAAGAGCAGAAAGACGCCCAGTGGTTAACAGGACAAAACCACTCACTGCCGTCACTACGTCTACCCAAGAGTTAATCGCCGATGTAATGATAGGATCGTATAAAGCCGCGGCTAACAAGCCTACCACTGCGGCATTAACGCCCGCAATGGCTCGAAGAGCCGTTGTATTTTGACTGATTGCTTGCCATAACGGCAGCACAGCACTGATCAATAAAAAACCGGGTAAAAACATAAAAAGTAGTGCGACGATGGCCCCAAGCAAAGCACTGTCAGTGCCCGGGATAATCGCTCCAAGGTAAGCTGCAAACGCAAACATTGGCCCTGGAATCGCTTGCGACGCGCCATAACCCGCTAAGAACTCTGGTTGCGATACCCAGCCAGAACTCACTACAGATTCTTCCAGTAGTGGTAACACAACATGACCGCCACCAAAAACCAATGCGCCCGCACTATAAAACGCTTGTGCGATACCGTATAGTCCTGCCTCACTTTGCGACATACCGAAGAAGAGTAATAATGCGAAGAAGCTTGCTAATAAAATTAAGCCAACGCGACGACTATAAGCCACTTGCAGTTGAGGCTGCTTATCACTGATAGCCGTACGGCATAGCAGTACGCCAGCGACTGCACCAGCAAAGACGACTAGCAATTGCGACCAAGTAGTGCCTAGAGTCAAAATGGTTACTGCTGCGGCCACCGCAATACATCGCCTAATGGCATCTGAGCACAGATTTTTAGACATACCCCAAACCGCATCAGCGACCACGACGCACGCGACTAATTTTAAGCCATGAATAAACGCAGCTCCTACGTCTCCTGATAGATAAGGCAATAATGCAGCAAACGCGACGAGTAAGAATGCCGAAGGTAAAGTAAACGCTAAAAACGCGGTTAATGCCCCGAGCCAGCCAGCCCGAAATAAGCCAAGTGCAAAGCCTAACTGACTACTTGCAGGCCCAGGTAAGAATTGACAAATTGCGAGCAATTGAGCGAACTGACCTTCGCTGACCCAGCCTTGGCGTTCTACGAGCTCTTTTCTGAAATAACCGATATGAGCAGCAGGGCCACCAAATGAAGTAAAACCAAGCTTAAGAAATGTGATTAACACATCAAGGACAGAGCCTGAATGTTGAGGTTTATTGTGATGTTTAGACATTCGTCAATTTCCCATGAAACGCAAGAGTATCAAATATAACCTCCGATTATATTTCAAAAATATGACAGAAATACGACAATCACCACCCTGTTTACACGAGTAAATAGCTAGGCCGATGTTAGTACCTAAGAAAAGCTGGTTAAACTTATAACGCAGACTTTATCTTAGCGATAAACCTATCAATTTTGCGTTGGGTCAACTTCTCACTGTTATACAGCGACAGCATCTTAAATCGGCAGTTCTTGGCACATGCACCGAGTAAGGCAAGTTTTAGCACCTTCTTTACTGGTTTACGTAAAATGAAGGTATCGACCCACCAAGGTGAGCCTAAAGTCGTGATAACCTGCATTTCTTTTAAGTTGGATAAACGCTGTTTAATCGGGCCAAAATCAGAGGCATGATCATAAGCATGACCCGGTGCCCACACCCGATCAAACCACCCCTTTAAAATAGCCGGAAAGCTAAACCACCACGTTGGAAAGATAAGCACCAAAAATTCCGCTTGCTTTAATTGCGCAATGTCATCTTTAACCTGTTGTTGATCAAAGTCACTTTGGTAATAACTTTGTCTTTCATCATTGCTCAACACCGGATTAAAGCCTTCAGCATACAAGTCTTTCACCGTCACTTGATAGCCTTTACATTTAAGATGCTTTATCGTGTTTTCAGCTAAATGCTTACACAGGCTATTAGCTAATGGGTGAGCGACAATAACTAGACAATTCATGTTTTTCCCAATATAAACAAGCTAAGCGCTCTAAAGACTTCCATATTTAACCACTCTATTCTTTATTTTGTTTTGTTTCTTGTGATTGGTTGTTTTTATCTTTTTTCTCAAAGCTTGATTTTTTATAAATCCAAACACCACTTGCGATCATAATAATCAGCGGGATAGCAAACTCCATAAACAACTCCATTAAACTTATTTAAACAATGACACTTTACCCTAATTGATCAACCAATGAAAAGGGATTAATTATCAGCTTGATAGCTGACCAGATTCATAATTGCGGCTTGCTTGCGAATAGGAATTAACGCTTGATAATCCGCTGAGTTAAACCAATTGCTCAATGACTCGCTATTAGGGAAGCGAATAATGACATTATCCGTATGCTGATGATCCCCGCTTAACACATCCAAGGTATTACCACGAAAAACCAACTCCCCGCCCCATGGAACCAGTGTTGACGGTACCTTATTGCGATATTCTGACCATTTCTCCTCATCAATGACCGTAATATTACCAACGACATAAGCGGCTTTCATTGTTACTCCCTTTTAAAAGCTAATCAATATTATCATATCAATAACATATTATTTTTCATTGCGTTAGTTAACAATTAGTCGAGCAAAAATGTAACAATTATTGTTTACTCACGATTAGCGCTTCTCCTTTCATTTCAAAGCAGGTTGTCGAAGCGATATAATTCGTCTTTCATAAATGCTTTTACTAAAGACTCTCTCACCACCTATCCCTAATAAGAATTAAACACTTACACATAACGTTTTCTTTTTTTATCACTCTCGATTATTCTTACCCGTTAATAATGTGTCTAACTATCTGACGTAGAAATAAAAGGAAAGTATAAAAATGTACTCTGGACAGTGCTTATGTGGCGATGTAACAATTAAAATCAGTGGCGAAATAACCGATATTATCCATTGTCATTGCTCATTGTGTCGAAAAAATAGCGGAACTGCGTTTGCCACTAATGGCTTTATTAACGCAAACGAATTTGAGATTACTTCAGGTAAAGAACAGTTAAGTACATTTTCATTTAAACCGGGTCGTGAACGGCATTTTTGTCGTCATTGTGGCTCACCCGTTTATAGCTCGAATGCTCAAGACCCAGCAAGATATAGAATCAGATTGGGTATTCTAGACTCTGACATTGATGAACGACCAATCTCCCATAACTTTGTGTCATCAAAAGCCAATTGGGAAAATTTAGACGCACAACTACCACGTTATGACGCATTCGAACCAAGTCGTTGAACGTCATATTTATGTGTAGTTATCCCCAGTAATTCAGCAAGTTAATTAAAATGAGAGCAAAATGAAAATATTAATCACTGGTTCAGCAGGCCGCATTGGTCGTGCCATTTACATTAAGCTAATGCGCTCTTTTGATGTTGTTGGCTTAGATAAAGTCCCCTGCTCAACCGCTGATTTTGTGGGCGACCTTCGTGATAAAGAGTTGATTCGAGAGGCTCTCAACGGTGTAGATGTGGTTATTCATGCGGCTGCTTTACACGCCCCTCATGTCGGACTGTTCAGCGATAGCGATTTTCAAAGCATCAATGTTGATGCAACAGAGCAGTTGGCCCTTGAAGCAATCAAAAGCGGCATCAAACAGTTTATTTTTACCAGCACCACCGCATTATATGGCTATGCATCAACACCTCACGGCACTGCTGGCTGGATAGATGAAACGACTAAACCACAACCAAAGTCAATTTATCATCACACTAAAATTGAAGCGGAAGGCAAACTCGAACAACTATCCAACCTTTTTAACCTCCCTGTCACCGTGTTACAAATCTCACGGTGTTTTCCAGAGCCAGCAGATTTAATGGCGGTATATCGTTTGACACGAGGCATTGACTCTCGTGACGTCGCCAGCGCTCACTTATGCGCAGTTCAAAAACGTTTAAGGGGATTTAACCGCTTTATCATTTCAGGCCGCACTCCGTTTAACTCAGCTCACTGTCAGCAGTTATACCAAGCAGCAGATCACGTTCTTCGAACACATGCACCGCTTCTCGCCAATCGTTTTGAAGAGCGGGGTTGGCCACTACCTCATTGTTTAGACCGAGTCTATGACTCTTCACTGGCTCAATCAACCTTAGACTGGCAACCTAACCACGGTGTTGACAGTGTATTGACCTTGCTTGATAGCGAGCTCGCCGAAGTTTTACCCGTTAAACCACAACCGCCGCTTGCCAATAAACGTTAGGTATCACACATCATGCGATTTGAAGTTTTATCGAAAAAACATACCGAACAGTTATTAGCATTTGAACAACACAACAGGCAGTGGTTCGAGTCATTAATTAGTCCAAGAGCAGATACGTTTTATTCAGTGGCAGGGGTAAGTGAGCATATTCATTCATTAACTCAGGCCATGGCATATGGGCAGGGTTTTAGCGGCGTTATTTTAAAAGACGATACCATCGTCGCCCGAGGCAACTTAACCGATATCTCACATCAAACAGCGTCGGTCGGTTACCGAGTTGCACAAAACCACACCGGACAAGGTATAGCCAGCTTTTGCTTATCACAACTAATTTCGGTAGCCAAAACAAAGTTAGCACTCAATAGCCTCGAAGCGAAAGTATTAGATAATAATGCCGTTTCCGCGCATGTATTATTAAAACAAGGTTTTACAAAAAGAGGTTATAGCGAGAATTTTATGACACTTAATAAGCAAGAGTTTGGCTGTTCACACTTTAAGTTAGAGTTTACTAAGTGAATATAACGAGTTAGTTTTTACGTTACTCTCTCAAGTTTCTCGGACTTTGGTACTTGCTCATTTAATTTAGCCAATGTTGATAGTGTTATTTGATTCCGAGACCGTCTTGTATAACTCTTTTACCAAGCACCTAAACTTTTCTTGATCCAATTTACCCCCTAAGCGACACTCCGATAAAACGACCTTGCCAAGTCAGAAATAGAGGACAGGCTAAGTAAATAGATGGCATGCCTAACCTGTTTTTTATTGCTTATCTTTTCGAGCTGACGACATCAGCCACCATCATACATTCGCAATACATTGCCACATAATGGCAAATGAACAACCAATGGCCACAGTCCATGAAATTGAACGCAACACACCTATATTTAATAAATAAAGTGCATTGTATGCCACCCTAAAACCAATATGAATCATCGCCAGCAATTGCACTGTATCAGTAATAGTATTGGTCGCCAACGCCAACAATATCGCTATTGAAAAAATAATGAGCGACTCAAATGCATTTTGATGAGCAGCCAAAGCACGCGCACCAAAGCCCTGTAAATTGGCCTGTTGTTCTCGAGGGTGATTATTATCATAACCACCCGCTTTGTTCATCGCTATAGCCAGTGGGACCTTAGCAATAAACGGTAATAACGCAGCAATAACCAAGCACCAAATTAAAGTGATCATTGTCTTTCCTCTCGTTTAGTTTGTAACAACAGCACCAGACACTATAGTGATAATGGTGACTTTAACACCAACTCCACACGCCGATTCTGCTGTCTATTTGATTCAGTATCGTTCGCCGCTTTCGGTGCGACAGGACCAACCCCTACAGCAGCTAAACGCTTACTATCAATCTGATATTGTGACACTAAGGTGTTCACTACCTCGGCGGCACGGCGTTTTGATAAATTCTGATTATATTCAAACTGGCCTTTATTATCTGTGTGCCCAACGACATAGAGTGATACTTTATTCGATTTTTTCAAAAAATCTGCAATTTCAGCGAGCTGTTTATTCGAGCTTGCCTTCAAAGTGTGTTTATCAAAATCAAACTCAATACCATATAATGAAACACTCCCTGTGGCTTGAATTTGCTTGCCAAGCGTATCGCTATCAATATTCAGCGCGACCTTGCTCACCGCCCGTTCTTCAATGACATCGACAACCATTTCTACAGCGTATTTACCACTGTTTTGATAGCTATACATGGTCGCATAAACCTTACCAGCAGGAGTCACTTTTTCAGCACTGAACAGATAATAATGACGTTTGCGATTCATATTGTAGATATCGGATTTATGGTTTTTAGCATGAATCGTATTTTTTAAGTTATCACGCAAAATATAGTTACCACAGGTTGGCGCACTACACTCAAAAATAATAGTAAACCCGGCTTGTTGTAAGGCGTTAATATAATTTTTGTGAACCGCATATGGACCAACCTTTGCGTCAATACGATAATTCACCGTGGTGATCTTACCGCTGACTTGTTTAGTCGGAATCGACTTTTTATATTGGCCGATAATTAACGGATAGGACTCAAAATCATTAACCGCTGTTGCAGCAATATAACTGCCCGGGAAGCGTTCAATCATTGGATGATCAGAAGCGCCTTTAACATCACGTTTTGGTGCCTTAAGACTAGAGAAATCAAGCGGCTTCACGGCAAAATCATTTTTCACCACCACACCACTATCAGGCATGGGCGTTTCAACAATCTGCTCATACGCAAATTTTAGTGTATTACGATGACCATTTTGAGCAAAGACCTGAATTGCTTGTTGCTGACCATCAACCCCTTTAGTCGCCGCCAGATAGCCAAAACTATTTTTTCTCGCATTAGTATAGTTCACTTGATAAATGTTGTTATAACGAAAGCTGTTAGCGATTTTTTTACTATACGGTTTAGTGCTACAGTTAGTAATACACTGAGCAGCAATCGTAAAACCCTGTGTTTTTAACTGAGTGGCCAGATCTTCAATATAGTGTGAGTAGCTTAGTGCCGATTGATTACTTAACTCCTGCACATAAGATTTGTATTGCCCAGCCAGGGTTTTAAATTGCGACCCTTTACTATCCATTAACACTTCCATGGGCACATAAGCGTATTGCGTACTAGCAACCGTTTTTGCTGTTGGGTGCTTAGCTACAATTAGGTTGTCAGAATCAGCCAATACCGCATACGGCATCAACGCGAATACACACGTAATTAGTCTTTTTATCATTTACTTTCCTTAACGGATTTCGACTAAACACAGTCGAACAATAACGATTTAATTTCCTTTATCAACAATATCTTACCAACCTTTATTGGCAAGGTAAACGTCAATCAACCATCGAAAGTTCCATTCTTACCTTACGTCGAACTTAGGTCTGTTTGACCTCGCCCCCGGACTACTTAGTATCCTCAATCTACAATTCTCAGCACACGAAGAATGGGACATATATGGACGCTCCGTTCATTTCACTAGTTGTTCATAATTCTAGTTTGGCGCATTGACGCCGTTTTGTGGGAGCGGCCATCTCATCAGGCATTAATTTAAGGGGATACGACGACTCGTTCACCATGACTTGGTGGGATTGATGTAACGGTAAAAATTAAATCAGTTTGACACTGATTACTTAAGCCGTGTGAAAGACCGACCTGTATGTGAATGCCTTTATGAACAAGAATAGTAAAGATATCCTCAGCTAAGTCCAAAGTAGCAATGTTCGACTATATTTGTGACTTGCTTATCACCAGTTACGATTTGACTGGTTAACCCTTTGCATAAAAGGATTCATGATAAGCAACAATACCTTGAGGCAAACCTTCTCGAAGGACTAAAGCTTGAAAATACTCTTGTGGCACATCAGGCAGTACCAACCCTTCTCTTGGTTTGAAGCCAAAACGATTATAATAGTTAGGGTCTCCGAGCAATACACAACCTTTCGCTTTGATATTCTTTAACTCTTGAATGGCAGCATTCATAAGTTTTGAACCAATACCTTGACCCTGATTGTTGGGAAGTACTGAAATTGGACCCAAGCCATACCAACTATCCGTGCCATCAGAAATACTAACAGGAGAAAGTGCGATATGCCCAACAACATTTCCACCATCCACGGCAACAAGTGAAACCGATAATGCGCTTAATTCACGAAGCTTGTTAATAATAAACTGCTCCGTATGATCAGTATGCGGCGCTTCAAGAAACGCGGCAACAGTCACGTCATGAATACTTTGAATATCACTGGGTTGCTCTTTTCGGATAATAATACTCAATCGGCTATCTCCTTGTAAAAATGGTAAAAAATTAATAAAAATAGGCGCTAAAAATTTAAGCCAGTCCTACTATTCCTCTATTCTTGACTGTTATATTTCAATTACCCGACCAGACCAATAATCATCGTCTTTCTCAGCGACAACCAGAGCATTTTTATTCTCAGGTGCACAAGCTAATAACCCTGTATTTGACCAAATTGCACTTTTTCCAATAGGTGTCCAGTTACCTGTTGGTTGACTATGGTTAGCCATTGCTACAAGCATATTGAATTTATTAGCATAGCCAGCCATTACTGCTGTATCTGAATCATAGCCACCTTCTGTAATTAATACTCCAGCAATATAAACAGAAGCTCCTAATTCAGAACAAGCACGAGCATGGTTTGTATTATTGGTATCAGCACAAATAGCATTAGCAATTTTTGAGCTCCCAATGGTTACGCAATTATAATTAGTCCCATGTTCAAAATATGCCTCTTCGCCAGAATGCAGGTGCATTTTTTCATAAGCATCTACGATACCTAATTGAGAAATGATAATGAGTCCAATCTTGGGCAAACCATCTGACTTCAAAGGGGCACCAACACCGATTTTTATATTATTTTCAATTGCAGAGTCAATTAACGGTTTTAACCGAATATCATCAGTCGAAAAAGCAAGCTTAACGGCTAATTCTGGCTCATAACCTGTAAGAGATAATTCAGGAAAGACAATATATGAAACTCCAAGCTGACTTGCTTTTTCTATAGCAACTAAATGAGTTTTGATGTTTTCATCAATATCACCTTTTATTGATGAAACTTGAGCTACTGCAACCTTAAAATTTGACACAAAACCTACCTTGAAATATAGACATAATGACTCCCCACGAAGCTAGTATGCATAACAATAGCATAGTTTTTATTAGGTTAAATACCCTAAGCAAACATGACATTTTCTTTATTAAGAAAACAGGAGCGTCCATATATGTCCTTTATTTTATTGTGTGATAAGCGGTTATCACGCCATTGTGGCTTTGATGGTTGGTTCATTTGAGGTTTAGAAAGGCGGTATGAGATCCCGCATAAAACACTTGCGGGATGACAGGGGGGTGTTATTGCAGAACACTTTAGAAGAGTCTGGCTAAAAGACTGCAAGAATCACGATTCCAGAAAGCAAAAAGCCCGCCAACACTTTCATGTTAACGGGCTTTTCTAAATTAGTGGCGGAGAGATAGGGATTTGAATCTCCTGAATTGAGCTATTAACCCACTGAGCACACATAAGCTTGCTCAGCTCTTTGG
>NZ_JAUYVJ010000037.1:0-36155 GCF_030689115.1 Psychrobium sp. 1_MG-2023
CGTGAAGGTGGCCGTACAGTTGGTGCTGGTGTTGTAGCGTCAATCCTAGACTAATATTTACTTTTAGCTTCGGCTAACCGTAAATGTAAAAGCCCACTTCGGTGGGCTTTTTTGTGTCTGAAGAAAAGTCAGTCTTCCCGGCAGCATTTTAGCCGGGATTTTCATCAATGAATGGTAAAATAGAGAAAGGTCATTGTTCTAACAATATATTTGATTAAAAAAATACATCGGTAACAAATTTGTTGATTGTAGGTTGCGTATTTGTATGGGTTTTAATATGATTATTGTGCTTTTAAATTAAGGG
Organism: Psychrobium sp. 1_MG-2023; assembly: GCF_030689115.1. Taxonomy (NCBI): domain Bacteria; kingdom Pseudomonadati; phylum Pseudomonadota; class Gammaproteobacteria; order Alteromonadales; family Shewanellaceae; genus Psychrobium; species Psychrobium sp. 1_MG-2023. Next base: position 305 of record NZ_JAUYVJ010000037.1, read on the forward strand.
AAATTAAGGGAAATTAAGGGAAATTAAGGAAAATTAAGGAAAATTAAATGAAAAAAGCTTTGTTATTTATGGTTAGCAGTTTGCTTTTACTTGCAACTCTGCCAGCTTATGCCTCAATTAAGACAACACACTGTAATAGTTGCTCGATGAGTGAGGTTAAGAGTCTTGTGTCGATGAACACCTATGGTAATCAAAAGATTAATGTTATTGACTTTGATAGTTTGACAATGAAAACCTTTCAGAATTATTTAGAAATTGACCCTGAAAGTGGCATGCCAATGTTTCACACGATCATGGCAGTAAAGTCTTCAGCTCAAGATCAAAGCTCGTTTGCAAGGGTAAAAGAAGCCTTTATTGAGCTTTTTGGAATGCTAGAAGGCCATAGAGTCCCAGATTATATAGTGGAAAATGTGTGGGACTTAACTGCATATTCAGCAAAGCAAAATCGACTACATTACTATTTGCTAACTGAGCTTTCCTCTGGAGAGGCAGCAAGGCATATCATGGAGGATGCTTTCCATGATTTAACGTTTAAATCTGGTCGAGCAATCACTACGATAACGGTAGGATTGAATCATGGCGGACAATACACGTTTGATCTTTACTATGAGAACACAAAATTCAGTATTAAAGCTAAGCAACTGGTCGATGGCGAATGGAATACAATACCACTAGATAAAAATAGCTTAAACGGTGCTTATGATTTTAACTCTGAATACAATATCGGACCTGCAACTAGAGCCTTTTCTCGCTGGGGGATTAAAGTGAACATTAGACAGGGTAAAGGCGTGATCGTTGATTGCAATGCAAAGGACGGCGGTTGTAAACCAGTTCCAGAACCAGATCCAAAACCAGATCCAAAACCAGATCCAAAACCTGCTGAGTAACTTAGCCCCTTATACTTGGTATATTAGGAGTTAAATCGTTGACACCTAATGTACCTGCTTATTCTAATTATAAGTCGCCATAGTTTTCAACTTTCAGGTTAAAGATATGGCTGCTACTTCATCTTTTACTACTGTTTATTAAGTTCTCCTACTGAATTTAATTATCCAATCAGATCTTTCTGGTTATCACCTTCTGTCTGAAATACACTATCTTCAGTGCTAACGAATGCTATTAAGAATAATGAAAACAAATTTAGTCACCCCAGCAGGCTGGAATACGCTCGATCGAGAGCTAAAGTATCTGTGGAAAGAAAAGCGCCCACAAGTAACACGTGCTGTCTCTGAGGCTGCTGCGTTAGGCGATCGTAGTGAAAATGCCGAATACAAGGAGGGCAAGAGGGAGCTTAGAGCAATCGATCGTCGCTTACGTTTTTTGATGAAACGCTTAGAAGAGCTGCAAATTGTCCATTATGCGCCATCGCAAGAGGGCAAAGTCTACTTTGGCGCTTTTGTTGAATTAGAAAATGAACAAGAGCAAACCGCTACCTACCGTATTGTTGGTCCTGATGAAATCGATGTTGAAAATAACCATATCACAATCGATTCACCGATGGCTCGCGCGCTTATTGGCAAAGAGGTCGATGATGAAGTGCTAGTGAAAACGCCATCGGGTGACCATCTGTGGTTTATTAACAAAATTTATTACCAACGTTCGTAATATGACTGTTATCACTAGCGTTCAAGTATTGATATCAACATACTTTGTAACAAAGCGATCGCTAAATTTACGGTTAAGTTTTTGCTTTATAAATTGTTAGATTTTATAGTGTATTAACGATATATACCGATTCAAGATTTTAGCGTATTCACCATTACGCAGATTGTACCCTTTGTGAGAGATTACCCATGAGCCATGAAACTATTAAAATCCTTGTTGTTGATGATGATGTTCGTCTACGCAGCTTATTAGAACGTTATTTAGTGGAGCAGCACTTCCAAGTACGCACTGCTGGAGATGGCGAGCAAATGGATCGATTGATGGAGCGAGAGAACTTCCACATGATGGTATTGGACTTAATGTTACCGGGTGAAGATGGTTTATCAATCTGTCAACGATTAAGAAAAGAGAATAACAATATTCCAATCCTGATGTTAACAGCAAAAGGCGACGAGGTTGATCGTATTATCGGTCTTGAGTTAGGGGCTGACGATTACTTACCTAAGCCATTTAACCCACGAGAGTTATTGGCACGTGTTAATGCTGTTCTACGCCGCCGTAATGCTGATGTGCCTGGAGCACCGTCACAAAATGAAGAGATCATTAGCTTTGGTGACTTTTCATTAAATTTAGCAACGCGTGAAATGCAGCATGGCGAAGAAACGACTTCTCTGACTTCGGGTGAATTTGCGGTATTAAAGTCATTGGTAACTCACCCACGAGAGCCTATGTCACGTGATAAGTTAATGAATTTAGCCCGTGGTCGTGATTACAGTGCATTGGAGCGTAGCATCGATGTTCAAGTGTCTCGGTTACGCCGAATGATTGAAGATGATCCTGCTAACCCTCGTTATATCCAAACTGTTTGGGGGCTGGGTTACGTATTTGTTCCAGATGGTAGTGCGCAATAATCAATGAAATGGTTCCCTAAGAGTGCTTTCGGTCAAACAGCGTTATTAATAGGTTTTTTATTACTCATTAATCAACTTGTTTCATATGTAACGGTTGCAAAGCATGTTGTTGAACCGAGCTTTATGCAAATTAATACGTTGTTAGCCAAGCAAGTTAAGCTTGTTTTTATGAATGTGCCTGACTTAGGTCGAGAGCAGCTACCGACGGATGAAGTGTTAAGTGAGCAGTTTCAGGAGGTTACTGGGTTAAGAGTATACCCTGCGTATTTGGCCCCAAAGTTTGGTTTAGATAAAGCAACGCCATATCATTTTTTATCTCAACAAATGACAGAGTATTTAGGCGGAAAAGCTGAAGTCAGAGTAGCGAAAGAAGACCGTTATATGGTTTGGATTAATCCGCCCCAAGACCCTTATGTCTGGATTAAAATACCATTGGAGAACTTCAATGATAGTGAGTTTTCGCCATTAACTTTTTATCTTATGGTCATTGGTAGCCTGTCAATTATTGGTGGCTGGTTATTCGCCCGTCATATTACTAAACCATTACGTTTACTGCAGCGGGCAGCAAATCAAGTTGCCCATGGTGAATACCCTGAGCGGTTAGAACTACGAGGCTCTTCTGAGATTGTTGGTGTCACAAGAGCGTTCAACTCGATGGCGTCGGGGATCAAACAATTAGAAGACGATCGCTCGTTATTGATGGCGGGTATCTCACATGACTTACGCACACCACTCACTCGAATTCGCTTAGCCACTGAGATGCTAGACGATAAAGAAGCTTTTTTTAAAGAAGGAATTGAGCAAGATATTGATGATATGAATGAAATCATCGATCAGTTTATTACCTACATTAAGCTTGATCGTGAAGAGAGTATGGTCGCTTGCTCATTGAACGACATAATCAATCAAGAGGTTAAAGCGGAACTATCTCGAGGCCATAATATTAAATTATCTTTGCAAGAGCTTCCTGAGCTGATGTTACGTCCTGTAGCTTTAAAGCGAGTGATCACTAATTTATTAGGAAACGCTTTACGATATGGTCATGGTGAAGTGTACGTTACATCAGGTAAGTTAAAAAAGAATATGGTCTTTTTTACTATTGAGGATAATGGCCCCGGGATTCCTAAAGACAAAATTCAGCAGTTATTTAAGCCTTTTGTACAAGGTGATAATGCACGAGGCGGCCAGGGTAGCGGTCTAGGTTTGGCCATTGTTCAGCGGTTTGTTAATCATCATGGTGGGCAAGTATTGATTACTAACCGTCAACAAGGCGGCCTCTCTGTTAAAGTCAAGCTTCCTATCTCTAACAGGTAGTAGGAATGGATACGGTTCTTTATGATAGCTTTTACCTATGATGATGATTGTTTTTAACGCTTAGCACTTTTTACTCAGCAGTTGCATACTAGACTTATTGAAACACAGTTCATTAACGAATAAACGGGGTTAACCATGTTAGATAATAAAGAAGGTCAAGCAGTTCCAAGTGTTACATTTAAAACGCGTCACAACGATGAATGGCTAGATGTAACGACTGAGCAGCTGTTTGCCAATAAGACGGTTATTGTATTTTCATTGCCGGGCGCATTTACCCCGACGTGTTCTTCAACGCATTTGCCACGCTATAATGAATTAGCTCCAGTATTCAACCAAAACGGTGTGGATGACATTGTCTGTGTATCTGTGAACGATACTTTTGTGATGAATGCATGGTTAGCAGATCAAGAAGCCGAAAATATTACCGTTATCCCTGACGGCAATGGTGAGTTTACTGAAGGAATGGGTATGCTCGTTGACAAGCAAGACATTGGTTTTGGCAAGCGAAGCTGGCGTTATGCTATGTTAGTTAAAGATGGTGTGATAGATAAAATGTTTATTGAGCCACAAAAACCGGGCGACCCATTTGAAGTCTCAGATGCAGATACTATGCTTAATTATATAAACAGTGATGCGACGGCGCCTCAAGATGTTACTTTGTTCACCAAGCCGGGCTGTCCACACTGCGCAAGAGCGAAGCAGTTATTACAAGAGAAAGGAATGGGCTACGAAGAAATTGTACTAGGCAGTGATGCAACATTACTTTCATTACGCGCTGTGAGTGGTCAAACGACAGTACCACAGGTATTTATTTCTGGTCAGCATATCGGCGGAGCCGATGAGTTAGAGGCACATTTTGCCTAATTAGTGAGGGATAAATGATGATTGACTTAAAAGTAAAAGATTTTATGACACATCAGCCACCACAGATCACTTCAACAGCACTATTGGCTGATGCTGTGAGCACCATTGAGTCGAGTGATCAAGACAGTGCTGTTGTTGTTGATGATAATCAAGTCGTCGGTATATTAAGCGAACGCGACTGTTTAAAAACCTTAATCTCAAATAGTTATTATTGTGATGGGGCACCGCATGTCAGTGAGTTTATGAAGACGAGCATTAAGACAGTTGAGTCAGAAGATAATATTCTTGATTTAGCAAATAATGTGGTTAATGGTACATCGGGCTTTTGTGATCAAACATGTTTCCCGGTAATGCAGCATGGTGTTTTTGTCGGCCTTATCGGTGTTAAAGGGCTGGTTGAAGCACTCAATAAGTATTATAAGTCATGTTTACATAAAGCCACGAGCTAATCGTGAAAAGCAGAGAAATATCATTCTCTGCTTTGCTTATTGCTTGGAGGGTTTTTTGTCGAGTTTTCGTTGTAGCGTTCTTCGATGAAGCCCAAGTACACGCGCTGTTTTAGATACATTACCGCCACACTCTTTGAGTGTTTTCTGTAAATGCTCCCATTCTAGTCTGGCAGGGGACATTGGCTTTTCTGCAATTTCAAGATCACTACTTGCAGCCGTTCCTGTACTATCCCCAGTCAGTGACGCAAGTATGAGTGTAATACTGATAGGCTTGGGCAAATAGTCGTTAGCACCTAATTTAATTGCTTCTACGGCGGTTGCAATACTGGCATAACCTGTGAGGACAACGATACGGCTGTGAGGTAGTAGTTGGCGAATTGGGCTAATTAAACTTAAGCCAGAACCGAGGCCTAATTTTAAATCGATTAATAATAATTCTGGCCTAAATACCTGACACTTAGCTAGCGCTTGATCGACATTATCGACATGTTCCACAATGAGTTGGCGTCGCTTTAGGTTATTCGCTAAAGTAGTCGCTAATGCTAGATCATCTTCTATGATCAATAGCTTTTTTCCTGCAAGTTCCATTTATTGGGCACTTCCTTGCGCTATGGGTAACGTAACGCTAGTAATTGCGCCAGTCACCCCGTTAGTTAAACTTACCTGCCCATGTAACCTTTCGATACTAGTGTTGGCTAAAAACAGCCCTAGTCCCATACCGTGTTGCTTGTTTGAAGCTTTAGGCTGAGCTAATTGTTGAATTAACTGTGGTGATACTCCAGGGCCCTGATCGATGATATCCATTGTAATAAAGCGCTGATCATGTGAGAGCTTTACAGTAATTTGATTGATTTGGTTTTCCAAGCTGGCATCGGCTGCGTTATCTAATAAATTCATCAATGCAGAGTTTAATGTTGGATGAGATAACATGTCTAGGGTTGCGTTAAGCTCATTGTTTATCGTGATTGATATATCAGGGCGTACAATAGTCCAACGCTCAAACACAGTATCAAAAAACGTTACTGCATTAACCTGAGCATTTTTGTCTAATTTTACTTGTTCGTTATCCAGGCGTAGCTGACCTAAAATTTGTTGGCAGCGAGCGAGTTGTTGTTGCAGCAGACTCAATTGCTCAGAGCGTTCCTGCTCATCATCGATAAGTTCTAACTCATCGCAAACAAGTTGCATGGTAGACAAGGGTGTCGCTAATTCATGGGCTGCACTAGCTGATGCTGTACCGATAGCGATGATCTGCTCTGAGCGTAACTGCTCTTGCCGATAGTTTGCTATGTTCTGTTTTTGCTGCTGAATTTTCTGCGCCATTGAAACCACAAACACCGTTAATACTAAAGCAGAGATTGTGAAAGTCCCCCACATCGCTAAGAAGTGTGATGAACCAACACTATGGTGCGCATGTTCACTAGCATTAAAAGAGAAAGGTAGATTAAACTTCATCAACAAGCTGTAGCAGATGATAGCCAGTAGGCAGATTAACCAAGTTTGTTTCTTTTCAAGTAAAATGGCACTAATTGCGATTGGTAGTAATAAAAAAGAGATGAGAGCATTAGTCGCTCCACCGATAAAAAACAAATAGCTGCTTAAGATAATACAATCGAGCGCTAAGATTATACTAACGACTAAATTAAATTGGTGTGGTTGGTGTAGTGCGTAACGGTAAAGTAATGTTTTACAGCACAGCTCAACAAAGAAGATAACCATCATCGAAGTGATGATTAACTGGTTCTTAGTCACATAAGCCACAAGACTAATCAGTAATAATTTACCAATTTGAATTAAAGCTTCAAAAGCGAATAAGCTTTTTAACTGCTGGTGCTGGAGGGAACTAAAAATTTTCATTTTTCATTACTTACTCATCGAAATTATCACGCTTATCTTACCTGCTCAATCAAAAACAGTTAAGCCGCTGCGACAATATGCCACAGTAAAAATAGATATAGTGACTCTCGCTTCAACAAAAAGACAAATAAATCAATAATGCTCAGTCTTTTGTCTCGATTCCATAGCGAGGCAGTGATAGTTGCTGTACACTGCGCCCTTTTGTGAGACTGCGGTCTATACTTACTACTATATCGCCTTAGGCGACTGACTAATTAACTTAAGAGTTCATCTTACTATGAGTTTTGCTGACTTAGGGCTATGCCCACAAATTCTTGATGCTGTAGCCGAGCAAGGTTATGACACTCCATCACCTATCCAAGCTCAGGCAATTCCGGCGGTTTTGGCCGGCAGAGATGTGATGGCCGCAGCACAAACCGGTACCGGTAAAACTGCTGGTTTTACTTTGCCGATCCTTGAGAATTTATCAAAGGGTCAGAAAGCGCAAAACAACCAAGTTCGCGCTTTGATTTTAACGCCAACACGTGAATTGGCTGCACAGGTTGCTGAAAACGTAGGTATCTATAGCAAAAACTTACACATGCATTCAACGGTTGTTTTTGGTGGCGTTAAGATTAATCCGCAAATGCAGAAACTGCGTCAAGGTGCGGATGTTTTAGTCGCTACCCCCGGTCGTTTACTGGATCTTTATAGCCAGCGTGCAATTCGATTTGATCACCTTGAAGTATTGGTGCTTGACGAAGCAGACCGTATGTTAGATATGGGCTTTATTCATGATATTAAACGCATTATTAAATTGTTACCAAATAAGCGTCAAAACTTATTATTCTCAGCCACATTCTCACAGGATATTCGTCAGTTAGCAAAAGGCTTAATCAATAATCCAGTAGAGGTTTCTGTAACACCAGAAAACTCGACGGTTGAACGTATTGAGCAATGGCTATGCCCATTAGATAAAGGCCGTAAAACTGAAGCGTTAACATTTTTAATTGAAGATAATGATTGGCAACAAGTGTTGGTGTTTTCTCGCACCAAGCATGGCGCTAACCGTATTGCGCGTCAGTTAGAAGCGAAAGGACATAGTGCTGCACCAATTCATGGTAACAAGAGCCAAGGTGCGCGAACCAAAGCCCTTGCAGGCTTTAAAGATGGTTCAATCAAGGTGTTGGTCGCTACAGACATTGCTGCTCGTGGCTTGGATATTGATCAATTACCGCAAGTTGTTAACTTTGACTTGCCTAATATCGCCGAAGATTATGTTCATCGTATTGGGCGTACAGGACGTGCTGGTGCAACAGGTGAAGCTATTTCATTGGTCAGTAATGATGAAATGCAACAGCTAAAAGATATTGAACGCTTAATTCAAGAGCTAATTCCTCGTAAAGAGATCCCTGGCTTTGAAGCGATTCATCGAGTGCCAGAGACGGAGCTTGATACAAGGCCGATTAAGCCTAAGCGAGCGAAGAAACCGAAAAAACCTCGTACTGATCATCAAGATGGTCAACGTTCTGGTGAAAACTCACGTGGTCATAAACCAAAAAGCGCTAACGGTCGTCATAAGGCCAATGGTGAATCGGGTAACAAGCGTCGCTCGGACAATCGAAACAAGCAGGGTGGTAATAGCCAAGGGAAGCCAAGTGGTAACCGTTCAAGCGGAAACCGCAGTGGTGGCGGGCGCTCACGACCAAATATTTAATCGCTCTTTTAACAGTTGAAATAAAAAAACCAAAGCAACCGCTTTGGTTTTTTTATGTTGATAATCAATTGTTACTCGTTGAGTTCAATCACCGAGAATGTCGCCTTTTGTGGATCATTAATAACAGAGAAGCGGCCAATTCCTGGTATTTCTGTGGTCGGGACACAAATCGTTGCGCCGAGAAATTGAGCTTTAGCGACAATGTCGTCACAACTTTCCACTGCAAAATATGGCATCCAATGCGGTGGTATCTCGCCCCATTCACTGGTCATCTCCATGAGTCCTGCATGTGACGTTTCACCCGCAGTAACTTCGCAGTAACTCATCCCTTCTACATCTTTATCAGTATATTGCCAGTTGAGTAAGTCGTGATAGAAAGTTTTACTCTTTGCGCTATCTTTTGACGCCAGCTCGCTCCAGCATAATGTATTGTTAACATCTCTAAGCTCTATCCCCGCGTTTTCTTGTCCTTGCCAAATAGCAAAGTAAGCACCATCAGGTTCATGTATTACAGCCATTCTACCCGCATTCATCACATTATGGGGGCCGATGACAATTTCAGCGTTTAATGTTTTAGCTTTGGCAATGCTGGCGTCAACATCATCGACTGCAATATAAGATAACCAATGGGTTTTAACCCCTTGCTCTGCATGTTCAGGCATCATTTGATACATTGCTGCAACCGTCTTTCCGTTTAGTTGCATCATGGTGTAAAACATATCGTCACCAATGGGCTGATCAACCGCTTGCCAATTAAAGAGCTGGCTATAAAAGTCTTTGGCAACTTGCCAGTTTTGTGCGTTTAATTCAATCCAGCAAAATTGCCCTTCAGGGTAGTTATTCATAATGTATCCATTGGCTGATGAGGTGAAATAACAATCGTAATGGATATAATTTAGCTGTTGTTTATTTTTTTATCAATGATAGCCAATAAAAAAGCCCCAAACTCGTGCGAGTTAAGGGCTTTGATTGGAGTATGGCTTTTAGGGAGGTTTAATCCATTAAATGCTCTAAGCCATAAACTAACTCAGTACGTTCAACGACTTTTTTACACGCTAGTACAACACCTGGCATAAACGATTCACGATGTTGCGAGTTATGTTCGATTTTAAGGGTTTCACTTAAACCACCAAAGAACACAGTTTGTTGTGCGACAACGCCAGGTAAGCGAATTGAATGAAGTTTTACTCCTTCAAGTTCTGCACCGCGAGCACCTTCGATTAACTCTTTATCGCTGGTGGTCATCGGTGAAGCTGTACGTGCAGCACTGATCATCTCGGCGGTACGTAAGCCAGTACCCGATGGACTTTCTTCTTTTTGTGGGCTGTGAGCTTCGATGACCTCAACATCCGGTAGGTACTTAGCTGCTTCTGCTGCAAACTTCATCATTAATACTGCGCCAACTGAAAAGTTAGGTGCAATTAAGCCACCGAGTTGCTTTTCTTTGGATAACGCCTGTAATTGTTTGACTTGTTCTTCAACAAAACCACTGGTGCCAATGACTGGGCAAGCGCCAGCATTAAGAATGGTTTGCGTGTTAGCAAAACCTGCTGATGCCGCAGTAAAATCAACCACAACTTGTGGTTGATATTGTGCGATGGCCGTAGCTAGGTCATCTTGATAATCGATTTCACCAACCACGGTTAAAGCAGCATCATTGCTAATCGCTTTAACGGCTTCTTTACCCATGCGCCCTTGAGCGCCGTTTACTAATACTTTGATCATGTGTGTTTCTTATTTATTTTAAAGCGGACTTTAGTGCTGCTAGACATAACGCTACATTTTCACGGCGTGCAGCGTAACCCATAAGGCCAATACGCCATGCTTTGCCTGCTAATGCGCCTAGTCCAGCACCAATTTCTAAATTAAATTCGTTTAATAGTGTACTGCGTACCGCTGCATCATCAACCCCTTCTGGGATCACTACGGTATTTAATTGCGGTAGGCGATGTGCTTCATCAACTATAAACTCGATGCCAAGCTCAGTTAAGCCTTCTTTTAAAGCTTCGTGTTGTGCTTGATGACGCGCCCATGCGTTTTCTAAACCTTCTTGCTGTAACATCACTAGTGACTCATGCAAGGCGTATAATGAATTCACTGGGGCAGTATGATGGTAGCTACGTTTGCCTTCACCGCTCCAGTAACTCATTACTAATGTTTGGTCTAGGAACCAGCTAGGTACCTTGCCATTGCGCTGCTTTAGTTTCTCAACCGCGCGAGGGCCAAAGCTTACTGGTGAAATACCCGGGACACAAGATAAACATTTTTGGCTACCAGAGTAAATTGCATCAATACCCCATTCGTCCACGCGTAGCTCAACACCACCTAGTGATGTTACCGCATCAACAATGGTTAGTGCATCATTGGCTTGTGCTAATTGACACAGTGTTTTCGCATCCGACAACGCACCAGTTGAGGTTTCTGCATGAACAAATGCCAGAAACTTCGCATCAGGGTGTTGTTCAAACGCTTGGTTTACTTTATCGATACTGACAGGTTCACCCCATGTGTCTTCAACTACCACTGCCGTTGCACCTAAGCGCTCGACATTTTCAACCATGCGGCCACCGAATACACCGTTGACACAGACAATGACTTTTTCGCCTGGCTCAACTAAGTTGACAAAACAAGTTTCCATACCAGCAGAGCCCGGTGCAGAAACAGCAATCGTTAGTTCATTTTCGGTTTTAAAAGCATATTTAAGCAGGCTTTTTACTTCGTCCATCATTTTTACAAATTCTGGGTCTAAGTGACCAATGGTTGGGCGGCTTAGCGCTTCTAAAACACGAGGTGACACATCACTAGGACCTGGACCCATTAATGTACGTGGTGTTGGATGAAACGAAGTAATAGTCATAACAATATCCTTTATAAAATTCTGTTTAATGCGTTAAAAAAGCGGTGTAGGCCAAATTGTCTGTTTCATCTTTATATTGATAACCTAATTGACCTAAATGCTCTAAAAATTGTGGGAGTTGTTGCTCCGATAATTCAAATCCTGCTAAAACGCGTCCAAATGCGGCACCGTGGTTTCGATAATGAAATAGGGTGATATTCCAATTCTCCCCTAAGGTCTCTAAGAATGTAGAAAGAGCACCTGGACATTCGGGAAACTCGAAGCTAAATAACCGTTCTGTTAATGATTCACAGGGACGGCCGCCGACCATATAGCGAACATGTAGCTTCGCTATTTCGTTATGCGATAAGTCTTGAGCCGGGTAATCGTGCTGTTTTAATTGCGCGATCATGGACTGTAATTCGGTTTCACCATTGGCTAGACGTAGTCCAACAAAGATATTCGCACTGTGTTTATTGGCGTAACGGTAGTTAAATTCAGTAATTGAACGACCACCAAGCAACTGACAAAATTGACGGAAGCTTCCTTTGCGCTCCGGGATGTTAACCGCCATGATGCCTTCTTTTTGTTCACCAAGCTCACAGCGTTCAGATACATAGCGTAGGCCATGAAAGTTAACATTGGCTCCAGACAAGATAGCGACTAGATGTTGGTCTTCAAGCTGGTGCTGTTTCTTGTATTTCTTGAGTCCTGCAATGGCCAAAGCACCTGATGGTTCGGCAATGGCTCGCGTATCTTCAAAAATATCTTTGACGGCGGCACATATTTCATCGCTTGATACGGTGACCATATCATCGACATACTGTTGTGCGAGACGAAAGGGCTCAATACCAATACGTTTAACGGCGACACCGTCGGCAAATAGGCCAACACGTTCTAAATCTACGGGTTCACCAGCGGCCAAGGCGGCGGTTAAGCAAGCTGAGTCTTCAGACTCGACACCAATGATTTTAATCTCTGGGCGTAGCATCTTTAAATAGACTGCCATACCAGCAATCAGCCCCCCGCCACCAACGGGTACAAATACTGCGTCCATTTGACGCTGTTGTTGGAGCAGTTCCATCGCCACTGTACCTTGACCAGCGATGACATCGCAATCATCAAATGGTGGGATTAATGTCATGCCATCGGTCTTTGATAACTCTTTGGCATGAAGATAAGCTTGGTCAAAGTTATCACCATGTAATACCACTATGCCACCCAACTGTTTAACAGAGTCGACTTTAATATCAGGCGTGGTGCGTGGCATCACAATCACTGATTTAACATTGCGTGCACTGGCTGATAGGGCGACGCCTTGAGCATGATTTCCTGCTGAGGCTGCTACCACTCCGGCAGCTAACTGTTGATCACTCAACTGTGCAATTTTGTTATAAGCGCCACGAAGCTTAAAGCTAAACACGGGTTGCTTATCTTCACGCTTTAACAAGATATGATTGTTACAGCGTGCTGATAGCTTTTTCAACGAATCTAGCGGCGTGACCACCGCCGTATCATAAACAGGTGCTTGCAAAATACGGGTTAAGTAATCATAACCCGTTAATTTACCTACTTGAGTGTCATCGCTAGATATGTGAGACATGGATTATTGTTCCTCATCGAACAGACTGGTATCTCTTACTGCACCTTTATCGGCACTAGTTGCAAGCATTGCATAGGCTTGTAATGCTGTAGTCAGAGGACGTTGGCGGTCAACAGGTTTCCATGCGCGTTTTCCTTTGCCTTCCATTGCGCTACGGCGAGCAGCAAGCTCTACCGGGCTAATACGAATCTCTATGCTACGTTTCGGAATATCGATATCGATAATATCGTTCTCTTCTATAAGTGCGATATCACCACCTGATGCTGCTTCTGGTGAAACGTGGCCGATTGATAATCCTGAGGTGCCACCAGAGAAACGGCCATCGGTAATTAATGCACATTCTTTACCAAGACCCATTGATTTAAGGTAAGTGGTTGGGTAAAGCATTTCTTGCATGCCAGGACCACCTTTAGGACCTTCATAACGAATGATCACGACATCACCGGCTTTAACTTTACCGCCTAAGATCCCTTCTACTGCGCTGTCTTGGCTTTCAAAGATTCGAGCTGGACCAGAGAAGGTTAAACAGCTTTCATCTACGCCTGCCGTTTTTACGATACAGCCATTGGCTGCTAAGTTACCTGATAATACGGCTAAGCCACCATCTTGGCTAAAAGCGTGTTCTTTAGTACGAATACAACCGTTAACACGGTCATCATCAAGGGTGTCCCAACGGCATGATTGACTAAAAGCTTTAGTGGTACGAATCCCTGCAGGGCCAGCGCGATAAAATTCTTTAATCGCTGGGTCTTGAGTGACTTTAACATCATATTTTTCAATGATTTGCTCGAGTGATAAGCCAACCATGCTACGCACATCAGTATGCAATAAACCAGCGCGAGCTAATTCACCTAAAATAGCGACGATACCGCCAGCGCGATGCACATCCTCCATGTGATATTCTGGTGTAGAGGGTGCGACTTTACACAAGTGTGGTACGACCCGAGATAGACGGTCGATGTCAGCCATGGTGAAATCCACTTCGCCTTCTAGCGCGATTGCTAATAAATGCAATACGGTGTTGGTTGAACCGCCCATTGCAATATCAAGGGTGATGGCATTTTCAAAGGCTTTTTTGGTCGCAATATTACGAGGTAATGCGAGAGGGTCATCGTGAGTGTAATAAGCTTCACACATCTTCATGATCTCTTTACCCGCATTTTTGAATAAAGCTTCACGGTCACTGTGGGTTGCTAATAATGAACCATTGCCCGGTTGTGCTAAGCCTAAGGCTTCGGCTAAACAGTTCATTGAGTTTGCGGTAAACATACCAGAACAAGAACCACAAGTAGGACACGCTGAGCGCTCTATTTGATCACTTTGCTCATCAGAGACATTTTTATCTGCCCCTTGAATCATCGCGTCAACCAAATCGAGCTTAATAATTTGATCAGAAAGCTTGGTTTTACCCGCTTCCATTGGGCCGCCGGAAACAAAAATAACCGGAATATTCAGGCGCATTGCAGCCATCATCATTCCTGGTGTGATCTTGTCACAGTTAGAGATACACACCATAGCATCGGCACAATGGGCATTAACCATATATTCTACCGAGTCAGAGATCAGCTCACGAGATGGCAGGCTATAAAGCATACCGCTATGGCCCATAGCGATACCGTCATCAACGGCAATAGTGTTAAACTCTTTAGCTACACCGCCGGCTTCCTCAATGGACTTGGCGACAAGCTGCCCCATATCTTTTAAGTGAACATGGCCAGGCACAAATTGTGTAAATGAATTTACAACAGCGATAATAGGTTTACCAAAATCACCATCTTGCATGCCTGTTGCGCGCCACAAGGCGCGAGCGCCAGCCATGTTACGTCCTTGAGTACTTGTTGCCGATCTTAACTTTGCCATTTTGTTTCCTTGCGGGGCACTTATTGAAGTACCCCCTATAATGTTATTTATTAAAAATTAATCGATGCTTTCTAACCAGCCGTGAGTATCTTCTGTCTCACCGTTGAATAAGCCAAAGAATTTGTCTTGTAACTGACGAGTGATATCGCCCATTTTGCCGCTACCGACTTCGATACCATCAACACTGCGAACCGCGACGATTTCAGAGGCCGTGCCACACATAAAGAACTCATCAGCCACGTATAGTGATTCACGAGAAATTAACTCTTCACGAACTTCATAACCTAGCTCACGAGCAAGCGTGATTACTGTGTCACGGGTTAAGCCTGACAGAATTGATGCTGTTGTTGGTGGTGTGTAAATAACACCTTTACGCACTAAGAATAGGTTTTGTCCCGCGCCTTCACTGACGTAGTTATTAACGTCTAATGCAATGCCTTCGGTGTAACCATGACGACGAGCTTCCATCGAGATAAGTTGTGATGATAAATAGTTACCGCCAGCTTTAGCCGCTGTTGGCATAGTATTAGGTGCTAAACGGTTCCATGACGAAACACCAACATCAACGCCTTTTTCGCGCGCTTCATCACCAAGGTAAGCACCCCAGAAGAATGCTGCAATCATGACATCGCTTTTAGCATCTAGTGGTGGACGCAAGCCCATACCAATATCGCCATAAAAAGCTAGTGGTCGTAGGTAAGCATCACCTAGATTATTAGCTTTAATTGCATCTTTACATGCAGTGATGATTTCCTCTTGAGTAAAAGGGATATCCATCTGATAGATTTTTGCCGAATTAAATAAACGCTCGATGTGCTCAGTTAGACGAAAAATAATTGTGCCTTTGGGTGTATTGTAAGCACGGATGCCTTCAAATACAGATGAACCGTAATGTAAGGCATGGCTCATCACATGAACGGTGGCATCTTGCCATGGCATTAGTTTTCCGTTAAACCAAATCTGTTCAGGATGATTGGTGTTTGACATGGTGTTGTTCCTCAATTCTAAAATCTTTTTAAGTAATATACTGCGCTGACGCTATGCAGGTTTTTTTTGTTGTAGTTCGCTGAGCCCATCACTGAGTTCAATAACCTGTGTTACATCAACTAGCTTCTCTAGTTGATTAACAAGCAAGTGCAGCGCACGCTGACTGGAAACGGTAAGCTCAAGCTCACCAAGGCTATCATTCCAGCTCATTAACTCTACCTTAAAGCCACGGTGGCGTGCTACTCGTAGTACCCGTTCTAACACCTCTGGAGATGAATTTAAGGAAACTTTTAGGGTGTAGGTCTGTAAAGTCATCTAAACACACTCCATTTTCGATAGTTGATTATTCGATGATGAGTTAGTCATTACACTTTCTCCATCATGTCGGCGTTAGAGGCACCAGGTGGTACTAGTGGCCAAACATTGTCTGCTTCATTAATGCGTACATGCAGTAAATAAGCGCCTTCACTAGCAAGCATTTCATTGAGTGCTGGTAAAACTTCTGTTTGTTGGGTGATCGTACGCGCTTCGATATCAAAGGCTTTGGCTAGGGCGACAAAATCTGGGTTATCAGTTAGTATTGTTTCGCTATAACGCTCTTCAAAAAATAACTGCTGCCACTGACGTACCATCCCTAAGCGTTGATTATCAATTAACACGATTTTTACGTTGAGCTTTTCTCGTTTGATGGTGCCAAGCTCTTGTACGTTCATCATGAATGAGCCATCACCCGAAACGACCACTACTGGATCATCTTTACGCGCATGGCGAGCACCAATACCAGCAGGTAGACCAAAGCCCATCGTGCCTAAGCCAGCACTTGATAGGTGGTTTTCTGGGCGAGTGAAATTCATGTGTTGGGCTACCCACATTTGGTGTTGACCCACATCACAGCTGACAACGGCGTTATCAGGTAGTTTTTCCGATAATTGATTGAGCAACTTAGGTGCATAGATGCTGCGATAAGGTGCATCATAGTTCCAGCGGTATTCTTGTTTTAAGTCCCAACAATACTGCTGCCACTCTTTTATATCTAAATTGGTCGCTAATTTCGGTAGCAATTGGGTTAAGTCACCGCAGATTGATATATCAGTGGCGCGAAGCTTATTGATTTCTGCTGGGTCGATATCAATATGCAATACTTTAGCGCCAGCAGCGAAGCTCTCAAGGCGACCAGTAACACGGTCATCAAAGCGTGCGCCGATAACGACTAATAAATCACACTTTTGCACACATAAATTTGCGGCTTTAGTGCCGTGCATTCCTAGCATGCCTAATGCGTAAGGTTTGTTGTTCGGGATTGCTCCGATGCCTTTTAGTGTGGTCACTGATGGCATACCTGTCGCATCGACAAAGTCCTGTAGTTGGTCAACGGCCCCAGCCATACCAACACCACCACCCACATATAAAATTGGTTGTTTGGCTTGCTGCATTAAGGCAATGGCATCGTCAATTTTGTCACTTGGACAAGTGTTGATGGCTTCTGCTTGTGATGTATTAAGGACAGCTTCGATATCAGCTAATTGAATATCTTTTGGAATATCGACTAGTACAGGGCCAGGGCGTCCTGATTTAGCGATTGAAAAGGCTTGCTGCATAATGCTGGCTAAGTCATCTTTACTTGTAACCATAAAGCTGTGTTTGGTGCAGGCGAGAGATAAACCTAATACATCGATCTCTTGGAAAGCGTCAGTACCAATGACTGGGCTAGCAACTTGTCCAGTGATAGCGACCACAGGAACTGAGTCTAAATAAGCGTCGGCTAAGCCTGTAATTAAATTGGTTGCACCTGGACCTGATGTAGCAATACATACACCGACTTGGCCACTTGCACGGGCATAGCCTACAGCAGCAAAGGCTGCACCTTGTTCGTGGCGACATAACACATGTTTTAAGCCCCCATCATAAAGTGCGTCGTAAACAGGCATGATGGCACCACCTGGATACCCAAAGACCGTATCGACACCTTCTTGCTTTAAATATTTTACTACTAAGTCTGCACCACGCATGCTGTCTGCCTTTGGATTCGCTGTTGCTTGTGATTTATTGATTGGTACTGCTTGTGTCGCCATCGTTCTGTCTCTACTTAAAACGTGATTGTTATGCCATAAAAAAACCCCCGGCTTGAAAGAGTCGGGGGTTTTGATGTTGCTGTCTGCTTCTGCTAAGCAATAGCTCCCCGACGCTGTGGTTTAATCACCACGACGATAATGTTAATAATGAGGACTAGAGTGTGAGCAAATAGCTGCATGTAAATTTTCTCGTACGCTTTGTAATAAGGTTGTTACAAGTTCAAGTGTTGACAAGTTGTATCACGTGGATTAGGCAAACACAACCCACCGTAGAAAACTTGTTATAATATTTATTTTAATACACAGCAGCTTTACAGTTATAACATATATAAAACAAATGGATAAGTTAAGTGTTAGACATTGGTATATCCGTGAGTGTTTTGTTTTCTGGCAAGAAAAATTTCTTGGACTAAGCTTAGCGCTTGGATCGATTGTTCGGTTTGCTTTAGTCAAATTAAGACAAGGAATATGTCGTGTCATTAGCCATTGTATATAGCAGAGCAAAAGTAGGAGTTTCTGCGCCATTGGTCACCGTTGAGGTTCATTTGAGCAACGGGTTACCTTCTTTTTCTATTGTTGGCTTACCTGAAGCTTCGGTACGAGAGGCCAAAGATCGCGTACGTAGTGCACTTTTAAATGGCGGGTTTGAGTTTCCTGCTCGGCGGATCACTGTTAATTTAGCTCCGGCTGATTTGCCCAAAGAGGGAGGCCGCTTTGATTTAGCGATTGCTGTTGGCATTTTAGCTGCCTCAGAGCAAGTACCTCAGCGATTACTTTCTCAATTAGAGTTTTATGGCGAGCTAGCGCTGTCGGGCCAGTTACGTGCGATCGTTGGAATTTTACCTGCAACCTTAGCGGCGAATCAGGCTAAGCGCTTTGCCGTCGTGCCCCTTAGTAATCAAAATGAATTAGCCTTGCTGGGTTCGACTCCTAATCGTGTGGCCCAGCAACTCCTCGATGTAACTGGCTATTTGCACGGCCATGACACTTTACTAGCCGCACAACATGCTGAAACAGATGCTATTGTTCCAACACTTGATCTAGTTGATGTCATGGGGCAACCTTTAGCAAAACGATCCCTTGAGGTTGCTGCAGCTGGTGGACACAATTTATTATTTATGGGCCCCCCTGGTACAGGGAAAACCATGTTAGCCAGTCGTTTACCAACTATTTTGCCACAATTAGCTATCGAGAAAGCTCTAGAAGTTGCAGCTGTTTATTCCACCTCTGGCTTGGACATTTCCGTTCAACAATGGTTAACACCACCATTTCGTTCACCACATCACTCTAGCTCGGCTGTCGCATTAGTGGGCGGCGGCAGCAACCCCAAGCCGGGAGATATTTCTCTTGCTCATCATGGGATCTTATTTCTCGATGAGCTAACAGAATTCGAACGAAAAGTGTTAGATAGTCTACGAGAGCCAATGGAGTCCGGAAGTATCTCTATTTCTCGTGCTGCTGGTAAAGTGACATTTCCTGCTCAGTTTCAATTAGTGGCTGCGCTAAACCCCAGTCCATGCGGTGACATTGGTGAGCATAGCCGCAGTACACCACAACAAATTTTAAAGTACCTTGCTAAACTCTCTGGACCACTGCTAGATCGATTTGATCTGACGGTTGATGTACCGCGTTTACCTCAGGGAAGTTTAACTAAACCGCCTGCTCAGGGGGAAACAAGTGCACAAGTACGATGTCGTGTGAATGCAGCAAGAGAGATAATGTTAGCTCGTTGTGGTGTCATTAATGCACAACTTTCCTCAAAACAAATAAAAGAACATTGCTGCCTTTCAGCGCTAGATATGAAGTTTTTAGAACAAGCGATAGAACGGTTAAACCTTTCAATGCGTGCTTATCATCGGATATTAAAAGTTGCTCGAACACTTGCTGACTTGCAGGGGGCTGTGAATATTGAGCAACCCCAGCTAGCCGAAGCGCTAAGTTATCGAGCGATGGATCGCTTGATGCAGAGCTTACAGCGTTCATCATTTTAGAGTAGCCTCGATTGACAGCGTTTTCCTTGTTACAATCCATAAAACTTTGAGAGGAATGATAATGATTGAACGGATTGAAACAAAACAACGGATGAGTCGTATTGTTAAGCATAATGGTACGATTTATCTGTGTGGGCAGGTGTGTAAAGATGCTACTCAGGGTATTGTTGAGCAAACCTCTAGTATGCTAGAAAAAGTTGATGAGTTATTAACTCAGGCAGGAAGCTCTAGAGAACATATCCTATCGGCGACGATTTACATTAAAGATATGGATGACTTCGCGCAAATGAACGATGTGTGGGATAACTGGGTGCCTGAAGGTCATGCTCCGGCGAGAGCTTGTGTGAAAGCGAGTATGGCCCGTGAAGCGTTGCTGGTTGAAATATCTGTGGTTGCTGCAGAAATTATCCCAACCCGCTAGAACATGATGCGTTCAATTATTTCGCTTTAAACCTTTATTTTAATTAACAAATAGATAAAAAATAATGATAAATAAAAAATTATTACTGCTATCAATAGCCTCATTGGGCTTGGCATCACCAGCATGGGCTGATGAAATCAACAGCAAAAACATTAACGTATTAGGCCCTATTGTGACGCCACAGGTTACGTTAATCGGCGACAAAGAAAAGGCAGAAACGCCATTTACTAAAGAACTTAGTGCGGCATTAGCAGCAAAAGTCAGTCAACAAACTCAATCGAGTGTTTCGGTGTTTGGCCAAAAACTCACGTGGAAAACGTTAAGTGATGGCACTGATGCTGGACACTTTGCATTGAACTTAAACTTGAAAACTGAACGTTTTACCACAGGTACATTAGCCCTTTCTGGTTTAAGCGATGTACGTGCTTTCATTAATGGCCAAGTGGTTAATGCAAGTGATGATAAAGTTGAACTATCACTTAAAAATGGTGACCATCAATTACTTATTCTAACGAGTATTAGCGACAGTGATGATGTGAAAATTGAATGGAAAGGTGCAAAAAAGCATGATCTAATCAGTTTTTATGATGCCAGTGAGCGTCGCGTTTATCCAGAGCAGTTATTTGATAGCGAAACGGTAAGTCAAGTGTCACTGTCACCTGATGGTAAGCAGTATATCTGGACTAAAAATCATTATGACCCTAGCTTAGGCGACAAAGCTAATCGAGCTATTCGTGTGATGGAACTACGTGATGCCAAGACGAATCAATTATTACAACGTTGGAGTGCGTCACTGCCAAGCTCACTACAATGGAGCCCGAATAATAAGCAGCTCGCTTATGTTGAAGGTGGCAAAGTGTCATTGTTATCACGAGACACTCGTCAGGTGACAGCTCTTACCGCTGCATTATCTGGTGTTAGTGGCTTACGCTGGTTAGACGATAATCGTTTGATCTTTAGCTGGAGCAAGAAAGCCCCTGCGGGTAATAAAATCACTAAGCGATATCAAGCGTTAGAAGATCGATGGGGCGGCTGGCGCAACAACAGCCAAGTTTATTTATTGGATATAGCTTCTGGGGCTATAGCTCAATTGACTGATGGCGCGTCATCAACTCAATTGTTAGACAGTCGTGGTGATCGCATTCTAGTGTCTCGCTATATTGTGGACTATAAAGAGCCTGCACATAACCTAACTGAAGTGAGTGAACTTAACTTAACAACTAATGAGTTAACACAAGTTGGTGAGTACCGCACTTTTAATGGAGCCAAGTATGCCAGCGATGGTATTTATATTTTAGCCGGCCCTAGCTTTAACAATGGTTTAGGGGAGGCTGTATCAGAGGGTGTGGTTGCCAATAACTATGACACGCAACTATACTTTAGAGATCAAGACGGTGACTTTACGGCACTCTCGAAAGAGTTCGACCCTAGCATCGGCCAGATCAGCGTATTACCAAACGATGACATTGTCTTACGTGTTACTGAGAAAGATGGCAGCTCATTATTCCACTTCGACGCTGAACAAGAGCAATTTAGTAAAGTAAATACAGGAATGGAAGTTGTTGAGTCATTCAGTGTTAGTGACTTCGTTCAACCGACGATATTGTTTAAGGGGACTTCTGCCACTCAACCTCAACAAGTGGCGCTACAATCAATTCATGCTAGCCATCGCGAAACTTTATTTGATAGTGAGAAAGAGTCTTACGCCGATACTAAATTAGGTGCGTTTGAGCAATGGGATTTCACAAACTCTCGTGGTGAAACAATTGAAGGGCGCTATTACTTGCCACCTCAATTTGACGCTAACAACGATTATCCTGCGCTAGTATACTACTACGGTGGTACCTCGCCAGTCTCTCGTGCGTTCACTGGTCGTTACCCGTTTAATTTATGGGCAGCGCAAGGTTATGTGGTGTATGTGATCCAACCGACAGGCGCTACAGGGTTTGGTCAGGATTTCTCTGGTAAGCATGTTAATGCTTGGGGTAAGTATACCGCTGAGGATATTATTGAAGGTACGCGTGAATTTGCCAAAGCACATTCCTTTGTTGATAGCACCAAAATTGGTAATTTAGGCGCCTCTTATGGTGGCTTTATGACGATGCAGTTAGCAACGAAAACTGATGTGTTTGCAGCCTCTATGTCACATGCCGGTATCAGTAATTTATCTAATTACTGGGGCTATGGCTGGTGGGGGTATTTATACTCTGGCGTAGCAAGTAAAGGTAGCTTCCCTTGGAATAATAAGTCGCTTTATGTTGAAAATAGTCCACTTTATAATGCAGACAAAGTAAACCATCCAATGTTGTTAATTCATGGTGATAGTGATACCAATGTGCCAGTGAGTGAATCTCACAGTATGTATACAGCACTGAAACTATTAGGGAAAGATGTTGAGTTGGTTGAATTTAAAGGGCTTGATCACACGATTAACTCGCGTAAAGAACGTTTGGTATGGTGGGATACAACACTTGCGTTCTTCGATATGCATCTAAAAGATCAACCACAATGGTGGAATAAACTTTATCCAAGTAAATAACAAATGTTAGTTACTCCTGCTCAAAGCCTCTAAAGAAATTTAGGGGCTTTTTATTTTTATCTTGTTAGACCTTGTACCAGTTGGTTACACTATGCGATGAAAATAATGAGGTTTTTATGAGATTGATAAACGGAATTCTTTCTGCTGTTTTTTATGTATTAAATACAATATTTTGGGTGCTACCTATTTTAGGGCTGGCTTTACTGAAGTTGCTTCCGATTGCTGGTTGGCAACGTTGCATGAGCTACCTATTAGATGGTTGTGCGAGCTGCTGGATTAAAATAAACGGGATTAATCAGGCATTGTTTAGCCGCACGAAAGTGAATGTTCTAAATATGCCGCAACTCAGTGAGGAGCAATGGTATTTAGTGATTGCAAATCACCAGTCATGGGTTGATATATTGGTTTTACAGCGGGTGTTAAATGGAAAAATTCCATTTTTGAAGTTCTTCCTTAAGCAGCAACTAATTTATGTTCCAATTATTGGCTTAGCATGGTGGGCACTCGATTTTCCATTCATGAAGCGCTATAGCAAAGACTTTTTAGCGAAGAACCCACACCTAAAAGGTAAAGATGTTGAAACGACTAAAGCCTCTTGTCAGAAGTTTAAGCTTAAGCCTGTCAGTGTCATGAACTTTGTCGAAGGTACTCGTTTCACTCCTAAAAAATGGCAACAGCAGCAGTCCCCGCACGCAAATTTATTAAAACCAAAAGCGGGTGGTGTCGCGTTTGCACTCAATGCAATGTCTGGTGCTATTGATAATATGGTCGACGTGACGATCTTTTATCCTGGAGGGATTCCAACTTTCTGGCAATTTATTTCAGGGCAGGTTAGTCAAGTCGTTGTCGATGTAGAAACAGCGAAAATAGACGCGGGTTTGATTGGTGATTATGAGAATGACCCAGAGTTTAAGCAATCATTTCAGCAATGGGTTAATCAGTGTTGGGATGCGAAACAGCAACGCTTGGAGCAAATAAAAACGCAAGTGACATAGCACTTGCGTAAGGAAAGGACGAGCTGATAATTTAGTATTAAACCATCAATTGATAAGCAAGCGTATGCTCTTTAGCCCAGTTTAGTAACTCAACACGATTACGACAGTTAGTCTTTCTGAAAATAGAGTACAGGTGTGTTTTAACCGTATGTGGACTGATATTTAAAACATCAGCCACTTCTTGATTTTTAGCACCTTGGCAAACGAGCTTAATGATCGTTTTTTCACGTTTAGTTAGCTGCTCTGTCATTGCTGGTGTTGCTGTGGGTTTCGGGCGGCTATCAGCCATGCTGTCAAATAATGTTTCTAAGGTTTGGCTTAAAACCTTACGTGAGAACCACCATTCGCCATTGACTAAACAACGCAAGCCTTTGAGCAGCTGGTCTGTCTCGATATCAGTCGTGAAAGCTGCCTTAATTCCCATTTGCACACAGATGTATTCGTTAACGGAATCTTTCTGGACATTAATTAATGCGAGTTGATGTTTTCGACCCACATCACTTGATGATAATGGAATACCATGCTGGTCAACTTCTTGGTTTCTTGCATCTAATAGAACAATACCATCAGGGAGTTGATTAACTTCGGCTAAATTAACAACACTCGCTTTAAAATCTAAGGATTGTAGGATAACCGTAAGCTTGGTCAAAGTAGTATCTTGTGTCACGGAAATAATATAAATCGGTGTATTCTTCATCTGGACCTAAATTACTCAAACAGATTAAACGATGGCGTAAGTGTATATTAGCCGTTAGTGAAACATTGTATCAAAGTTTTCACCTAAATAGATGATCTAAGTTAAAACTTCTACCATCTAATCGATGATCAAACGGTAGAAGTGAGTCGGTCTTGTTATTCAGGGAGCATGCTGGACATGCCAAATAGCTCAGGGAATATCACTAGCAATGCTAAAACAAATACTTGAAGCAAGATGAATGGAATAACCCCTTTATAAATATCAGTGGTCACAATACCTTTTGGAGCAACACCTTTGAGGTAAAATAAGCTGAAACCAAATGGTGGCGTTAAGAAAGAGGATTGTAAATTCATTGCAATCAATATGGCAAACCACACCATGTTGATACCTAATGATTCAGCGATTGGGGTTAGGATCGGCACAATAATAAAGGCAATTTCAACGAAGTCGATAAAGAAGCCTAAAATTAAAATCGCAAGCATTGATAAGCCGATAAATGTCCATTTTTCACCAGGTAGCCCCAGCATAAACTCTTCGACTAGGTAATCACCGCCAGTGTAGGTAAAGACCATAGCAAAAGCCGTTGCGCCGATTAATACTGCAAATACCATTGCTGTTACTTTAGTCGTTTCCTTAGCGCTATCGATAAGCATCATTGGTTTAAAGTTACCGCTAAATAACGCAAGAATAATCGCCCCAACGCCGCCTAATGCTGACGACTCTGTCGGTGTTGCAATACCGCTAAAGATTGAACCTAATACCGCTACAATTAAAAACAGCGGCGGTATAATGGCAAAGAGAGCTTTTTTAATCGCTTTAGCCTTATCTTCTTCACTAACTTTAATCGCTGGTGCGCGTTCAGGGTGACGCCATGCGATGATCGTAACGTAAAGAACATAGCTTAAGATTAATGCTATACCAGGCCACAGCGCCGCTTGGAATAAGTCACCAACAGGTAAGCCCATTACATCACCTAAGATGATCAAAATAATGGACGGCGGGATAATTTGTCCAAGTGTGCCTGAGGCACAAATAACACCAGTTGCAAGTCGTTTATCATAGTTGTATTTCATCATTACAGGCAATGAGATAACACCCATAGCCACAACTGAAGCGCCTACAACACCTGTCGATGCAGCGAGAAACGCGCCAACAATGATCGTTGAGATTGCTAAACCACCACGAAGCTCACCAAAGAGAGTCGCCATCGACTCAAGTAAACGCTCGGCAAGCTTAGATTTTTGTAGCACTATCCCCATAAAAATAAATAGAGGGACGGCCATTAAAATAGTGTTTTGCATAATGCTCATAATACGAAACGGCATAAATGCAAAAAGGTCGACGCCCATCGCGTACCAACCAAAAAGTAAAGAAACACCTGCGAAAGTGAACGCAATTGGGTAACCAACAAACAGTAAACACAGTGCGGTGAGGAAAAGAACGATACCAACCATAGCTTAAATCCTTATACTGCTGGGTTATTGTCATGTGGTGTTTTATTACCACGTAATAGGTCAATTTGCTCAACAATGACATAAACACCGCAGAGTAAAGTAAACATAAAAGAAACGGGAATTGCGCCTTTGATTATCCAACGGTGAGGTAAACCGCCCGGATCGCCACTCATTTCGTTCATGTCATAAGCTTCTTTTGAAAAGTCCAAACCGTAGTGCACGATCAATGCTGAGAATGGGACTAAAAACAGTAGCGTACCAACGATATTAATGATTGCTTGAGCCTTCTCACCTAAGTTTTCATAGATCACATCAACCCGCACATGTGCATTTTCTTTGAGACTGTAGCCAATACCAAATAAAAATAGACATGAAAAGAGGTGCCATTCAAGTTCTTGCATGCCGATAGAGACATCGTTAAATAAATAGCGCATGACGACATTGATAAAAATGTTGAGTAATAATAGCAACATAGTGATAGCGACGAGGAGTCCAACAAAGTCGATAAATCGAGCTAAAGAAGACTTAACAAGAGTAAACATAACAATCCTTGAGAATGGTTATAAACAAAAGCGGCTCACCCAAAAAACTATAGGTGAGCCGCTTTAACCTATGGGGTTTTACTTAGCGCTGTTTAAGTACGCTTGATCAGAAATTTCAGTCCACGCACGTACTTGTTTTAAGTATTTACGTTGTGACTCAATAATTTCTTGTGTTAGAGGGTCTTTCTTTTCAAACTTAGTGATTAACTTATCGTTAGCTGCACGAAGTGAGTTCATTACATCCGCTGGGAATGTTTTGATCTTTATGTTCGGGTAATCAGCTTTGATTGTCGCTAAGTTCTTACCAGACTCGTGAGTAGATTGTGAATACATGTCATAAGCTGCTGTCTTCATCGCTACTTTTAAGATTTGTTGTAAATCTTTTGGTAAACGGTTGAATTCACGTTTATTAACCATAAACTGCAATTCAGCAGCAGGCTCATGCCAACCTGTGTAGTAGTAAGGGGCAATCTTATGGAAGCCCATTCGTAAGTCAAGCGATGGACCTACCCACTCTAATGCATCGATTGTATTACGCTCTAGTGCCGTATATAGCTCACCCGCTGGGATGTTGGTTGGTTTAGCGCCTAGCTCAGCTAATACTTCACCTGCAAATCCAGGGATGCGCATTTTCAGACCTTTTAAGTCCTCTAAGCTGTTAATTTCTTTCTTAAACCAGCCGCCCATTTGGTTACCCGTGTTACCACCTGGGAATGACAGCATGTTATGACGAGCAAATACTTTATCCATTAGCTCCATACCACCACCGTAGTAGAACCACGCATAAGATTCTGGCGCGATCATACCAAATGGCATAGTGGTGAAGAACATCGTATTAATGTCTTTACCTTTCCAGTAGTAAGCTGCAGAGTGGCCCATTTGATATTGGCCCGCTTTGACCATATCAAAAACACCTAGTGGTGCTTTGTGCTTGTTTTTTGAGTGGATTTGGATAATAAGACGCCCATCAGACATCTCTTTAACCATTTTTGCCATATTCTTGGTGGCATCACCAAAAACAGGGAAATTTGTAGGCCAAGTTTCAGCAAGCTTCCAGCGGTAAACTTTTTTTGCTGCTAGTGCCGATTGACTTATCAATAAGCCACCGATTAAGGTTATTAGGGCTAAGTTAATCTTTTTCATTATTTTTATAACACTCCGTTGACATAAATGTTACACGAAAGTATATAAAAAATGAGCAGAAAGCAATTACACTAAAGGATTAGTCTTTAGTTTGGCGCGATATAAGACCATAGAACGAAAAGGCCAGCCAATTAGTTGGCTGGCCTTTGAAGGAAGAAAAATACTTAAAATTTAGTATGACTTATTTTCTAATTGTTCTTCAGTGTATTCAGGTTTTTTGTGTTGTTTACCCATAGCTTCAGCGATTTCAGGTGAAATATAGTTTTCATCATGCTTCGCCAATACTTCAGTTGCTTTCACTACACGAGGTGCAACCAATACACCATTGGCAACAATACCTTGTCCTTCACGGAACAAGTCAGGCAATAAACCTTCATAAGTAACGGTTACTTCATCGGCATTATCGTAAATCATAAATGAGATTTTAAGGTTCTCACTATTTCGTTGTACTGAGCCTTCTTTTACCATGCCGCCAACTCGAATGCGTTGGCCGATCTGTGGCTTAATTCCCGTATCATCTTTACCACTGACAATCTCGTGAGGGGTGAAAAAAAGATCGATATTTTGACTTAAGGCATAAAGTACTAGGCCTATAACGCTAGCGACACCAACAAAGATTGTAGTGATTATCGCGAGGCGCTTTTTACGTCTTGGGTTCATTGCTATTTTTTCCTTTACGAAGTTGTTTTAATTTCTCATCACGTTGTTGCTTACTCTGTATTTCTCGCAGTAAGCTTTTACGGCGACGAACGCTAACTACTGTGAGTGAAATAATTAAAAAGAAAGCACAGCCATAAGAGAGCCACACAAAAAAAGCGTAGCCTCCCATGTCGATAAAGTCATTGAAGTTAGCAAAGTGCATTATTTTAACTCCTTAGCGATTAACTCTTTAACCCATGGACGCATCGCGTTGCGGGCGATAACTTCATTTCTAAAGCGGATTAATGTAATTGCGCCGATCATTAATACAAACCCTAATATATTGACTAACAGAGGAAGTAACATATCGGTGCTCATCGATGGCTTATCTAACTTCGAGATTGTGGCGCCTTGGTGCAAAGTGTTCCACCACTCAACGGAATACTTGATGATTGGAATATTGACCACACCTACTAAGGTTAAAATGCCTGCTGCTCGTCCTGCTAAAACTTTGTCATCAAATGCATTATGTAATGCAATGATTCCAAGATAGAGGAACAATAAAATAAGCTCTGAGGTTAAACGTGCGTCCCAGACCCACCATGTACCCCACATAGGTTTACCCCATGCAGCACCAGTGATTAAAGCAATGGTAGTTAAAACAGCACCAATTGGAGCCATCGCTGCCGCCGCCGCATCTGCAAGTTTTAGTTGCCATACCATAGAGACTAACGCTGCTGTTGCCATAGCCATGTAAACTGACATTGAGAGTGTCGCAGCAGGGACATGGACATAAATAATGCGATAGCTTTCGCCTTGTTGATAATCAACGGGAGCAAAGCCTAGTGCCCAAATGATACCAATGAGCAATGTTGTAATGCTTAAAACTGAGAACCAAGGTAGTAGCGTTGAGGCTAACTGATAACTTCGTTCTGGTTTCGCATATGGGTGTAACCACTTCCACATAATTCAATCCAATCAATAATTAATAATAAAACTGTTAATTTGTACTCACGCGTAGCGCTGCACCAATTGCAAAAGGGGCGAGTGTCAGCGCACCGACTAATAATGCCGCAATAATCGCTAAGTGACCACTATACGGCAGTCCAAGTGCCGCGGCTTCAATTGCGCCGGTAGCAAAGATAAGTACTGGTATATAGAGCGGCAAAATTAAGAGACTTAATAAGACGCCGCCTTTTTTAATACCAACGGTGAGTGCGACACCAATGGCACCAATTAAACTTAAGATTGGTGTTCCTAGGGCTAGCGTTGCCAGCATTGCTCCATAAGCATTTGTTTCTAGTTGAAGAAGCAAGGCTAATAATGGTGCCGCTAAAATAATAGGAATACCGGTTAAAATCCAATGCGCTAGAACCTTAGCAAACACCATAATAAAAAGCGGTTGTGGACTGAGCAGCATTTGTTCGAGGCTACCGTCACTATAATCATTTTTAAATAAACGTTCTAAAGAGAGCAGGGCGGATAAGAGCGCGGCTACCCAAATAATCCCCGGAGCAATACGAGTGAGCGTGTTACCTTCTGGGCCAATACCTAGTGGAAATAATGTAATCACGATAACAAAGAAAATTAATGGATTGAACACATCGCCTTTATTACGCACAGCAACTTTTAAGTCGCGCATTAGCACAATTGAGAATGTTTGCCAGTATGATAATGGTTGATTCATCGCTTGGTTACTCGAAGTTATAGTCAAGCGTGATACGCTTTAAACGTTGCGCGCCGATTTGAATGTCTTGATGACTCGTCAAAATAACACAGCCGCCATTATCAATATGGTGGATGAACAACCGCTCTAACTTTTCAACGCCAGTTTTATCAATGGCTGTAAATGGCTCATCTAAAATCCAAATTTTACTGTGGCTTTGCCATAATCTGGCCAAAGCAATACGCCGATTTTGCCCAGCAGAAAGAAAAGCGGCAGGGGCGTGCTCAAACCCAGTTAAATTTACCTGATCGAGGGCTTGCTCTAAGCCTGTTGTGTCGTCATTTTGTAACTGTAAATTAAACGCGAGGTTTTGTTCGGCAGAAAGCTCACTCTTCACACCAGCAAGGTGGCCGATAAAAGTTAGATCGTTATAAAACTCTTCTCGAACCTGAGTGATATCTTGCTGCTTGTAATTGACTCTGCCGTCGTATGGACGAGATAACCCTGCAAGAATACGCAACAAACTTGTTTTCCCTGCACCATTGGGCCCTTCCACTTGGATAAGCTCACCAGCTGTGACTTCAAAAGATAGCTGGTCAAACAAGATACGATCTTCACGTATACACGTTAGTTGGTCTGCGGATAATAACAAGTCACTCATGGCTACTATATTTAATCTCGATAAAATCGTGCCATTTTAGCATGGACGATTTTATTTTTATAAATACTATTAGCCTCAAATTGATTTAACTCACTCTAAGGCAATAATTATTTGGGCTTTATTCTACAACACTATTAATAACTAATTGATAAGGTTGCTCGTGATTAACCTTCGCTGATTCAATCATCCCTTTGAAGTCTCCTGGCTTAATGCCAGCACTGCCAGATTTTGAAATAATCGCGAATAATTGAACGTGTTCATGTTGGCTTATTTTTGCTACAGGTGTCATCGCGCGTCGATCGTCTAAACGAATCTCTGTCGGTAAGTCGGCAACCGTCAGCTTGACGGCTGCTAATGGCATCCGAGTTCCATTAGTTGGAATCGCGTAAATAAACACACTTTGCTCTGGCAGGTATTGTCCTGCTAAGTCATCAGAAATACTGACTACTAATGTGACGCCATCGTTAGATATCGCTGGCTTTGGCAGTTCAGGCATTGGTTCACCCGTTGCTTCGAGACGCTGTCTAGCCGTTTCCATTGCACGGGTTAACGCCGGAACATCTGTTCCTGGGCGTCCGTTATTTAACACGCGTTGCCAGTGGATCATTGCTTGGGCAAATTTCTCATTAACAAAACTATCCATACCAAGTAGTACTAAGCTTGAAACATCTTCTGGGTCGATTGTCAGTGCGCGTTTAACTAATGCTGCTGCTTCAGGTGTCATTTGTTGGTTATTTTTATAATAGAGCGCTTGTGCCTGCGGACCGATAAACTCGGCATGCTCACCTTCTATAGTAATCAACTTCTCGAACGCTGCGATAGCATTATCAAATTGCTGTGCCGTAATATAGGCATGGGCTAAACTAAAGAGTTGTTGAGTGTTGGCTGGTTCTTCAGCGACTTTTTTCTCTAATTGTTGCAATGAGGCTAGAAACTTTTGCTGTTGAGAAGCAGCTTTATCTTCAAAAATTTGTTTTTGGGCGATCTCGGTAGAAAAACCGGTCTTTAAATACATTGGGATTGTTACGGCAAATAAGGTGATGCTAGCGAAGACCGGCCATAAGATATTGCGCTGGGTAGTAGCGACTTGGTCTTCTGCGGCAGACTCTTCTTGAATAAGCTTTCGCCCAAGTTCTGTTTTAAGTGTTTCGAATTCTTCTGCACTTAAAATATTGTCTTGGTGTTGTTGTTCTAATTTTGCGAGAGACTGATGGTAACTTTCTTTATTGGCTTGTGAGCGAACATTTGTTTGTACCGCTTGTTCCTTATTATTTCGAAGGTATGGCCACCATAGCATTACTAGCGCAATGGCTAAAATACACGCAATACCAATCCACAGGTTCGTTGTCATTGTTGACTCTCTACAGCTAAGCAAAATTTATTTGGACGCGATTGTACGTTAATTTTCCCCTTGAGGTACAGTTACAGCGATATTTTTTGCACTAAATCGTACTCAGTGTAAATAAAGTTAAAAATCGCGGAACTTATCGAACGCACTTGAGTCAGAGGTGGCTAGGTGATTCCCTTTCAATGAGCATTTGCTGAATTTATTAGACTATTGAATCAAGAAATCAATCAAAAAATAGTTTTGAACTGGGTATGATCTGTCTAGAAAAAACTTATCATTTTTGCTTTCGGTCAATATTTTTAATTTTTGCAAGCGAATTGATTAAGGGATGTTTGATTAAATAAGTTATCATAGCCCACGTGTAATTAGTTATATATTGAGATCTGAGGAAGTACAATGATCCCTGAATTAGGAAATTTCTCGTTAATCGTCGGACTAGCGTTTGCGGTTTGTTTGAGTATTATTCCATTGGTTGGTGTTAACCGTAATAACCTAACCTTAGTTCGTTATGCCCGACCTTTAACCTTTGGCATGTTCTTCTTCGTAGCGTTAAGCTATGGCCTTTTAACATATAGCTTTATTATCGATGACTTTTCGATTGCCTATATCGTACAGCAATCAAACACCCATCTCCCCATACAATATAAGATAGCCGCAGTATTTGGTGGCCATGAAGGTTCGTTATTGTTTTGGATCTTAACTTTGTGTATATGGGCAGTCGCGTTAGCGATGACCAGTCGCAATCTCGATGAGGCCTTTGTTGCTAGAGTCTTGGCTATTTTAGGTATGATTGCTGCGGGCTTCTTCTTCTTCACACTATTAACCTCTAACCCGTTTAACCGTATTATTTTTGATATTCCTGTTGAAGGACGAGACCTAAACCCACTACTACAAGATATTGGCTTGATCTTGCATCCACCGATGTTATATCTAGGTTATGTTGGGTTTTCTGTTGCTTTTGCTTTTGCCGTAGCTGCCTTAATGAGTGGACGTATGGATGCGGCATGGGCGCGTTGGACTCGACCTTGGACGTTAGCAGCCTGGGCTTTCCTAACTGGCGGTATCGTATTAGGCAGTTGGTGGGCGTATTATGAACTTGGCTGGGGCGGTTGGTGGTTCTGGGACCCAGTTGAAAACGCTTCATTTATGCCGTGGTTAATTGGTACCGCTTTGATCCACTCTTTATCGGTGACTGAGCAGCGCGGTCAGTTTAGAAACTGGACTGTCTTATTAGCTATTTCAGCATTCTCATTAAGCCTGTTAGGTACATTCTTAGTACGTTCAGGTGTATTGAATTCGGTGCATTCATTTGCAGCCGATCCGTCACGCGGTATGTTTATTCTATTATTATTAGCAATAGCGGTGATTGGCTCGTTAACACTGTTTGCTTTCAAGGCAAGTGACTTAAAAGCACCATCTAATTTTGAACTGTTCTCACGTGAGACATTAATGTTAGTCGGTAATGTTGCCCTGGTTGTGGCAACCGCAACTGTATTACTAGGTACTCTATATCCATTATTGGTCGATGCCTTAGGCATGGGTAAGATTTCAGTTGGTCCTCCGTTCTTTAATGCCGTGTTTAACCCGATAATAAGTGCAATGGTCGTGGTGATGGCCATGGCACCGATCATTCGTTGGAAGAAGAATAAGTCAGGGACATTTGTAAAAGAGTTAGGCCTAATTGCGGTTGTTAGTGTGTTATTTGGCTTAGCATTCCCTGTTGTTTATGGCGGTGAGTTTATTGGTTGGGTTGCTATTGGTATGGGTCTAGCATTTTGGTTAACTGCTGCGACACTAAAAAATGCCAAAATAAATATTACTAACGCACAAGGTAAAGTTGATGTAACTAAACCGACCCAGAGCTATTGGGGAATGGTTGTTGCGCATATCGGTATTGCCATCTCTATTGTTGGTGCAACCTTGGTATCGCATTATGAAACACAACTTGATATTCGTATGGATAGCGGTGATACCGTTAGTTTAAGTGGCTATGAATTCAAGTTAGAACGAGTGATTGATGTTGAAGGTCCTAATTATAGTGCTAAACAGGCACATATAAGCGCATTTGAAGATGGCGAGCAAGTTGCTTTATTAAAACCAGAGCGTCGTGTTTACCTTGTGCAGACAATGGGTATGACAGAAGCAGGAATTGATAGTACGTTGATGCGTGACTTGTTTGTCGCCTTGGGCGATCCGTTAGATAATGATGCTTGGGCAGTTCGTATTTACGTTAAACCGTTTATTAATCTATTATGGCTTGCTGGTGCACTTATCATGGTCGGTGGCTTTATGTGTATGACAGACCGTCGATATCGCTCACGTAAAAAAGCGAAAGCGTCAGACAAAGTAGATGAGGCTGCAGTGAGTGGCCAACCCGCTTAATAGACACAAGAATTAAGGTGAAAAAAGTTAAAATGAAAAGAGCAATTTTATTTTTCCCACTTATCCTATTTATCGTGATCGGGGGCTTTTTATATAAAGGATTATTTTTAAACCCACAGGCGATGCCATCAGCTTTAGAAGGGCAGCCTGTTCCTGAGTTTAAATTGTTAACAGTCAATAACCCTGAGCGAGTAGTGACTAATAAGGATCTAACGGGAGAAGTGTACTTATTGAATGTTTGGGCGACTTGGTGTGCGGGTTGTAAAATCGAGCATCCTCATTTAATTAATATCGCAAATACTGGATTACCAATTTATGGTATTAATTATAAAGATGAATTAGAAGCTGCCCAACAATGGCTGAAAGATTATCAAGACCCATATCAATTTACTGCTTATGATGTAAGTGGTCAGCTAGGTTTAGATTTGGGCGTGTTTGGCGCACCAGAAACCTTCGTTGTTGATCATCATGGTATTATTCGTTTACGTTATGCGGGAACTATTGATGAGAATATCTGGCTTAACAAAATTAAGCCGCTAGTAGACACCATTAAGCAAGAGGCTGCGTTAGTTGTTAAATCATGAATAAGTTATTTTTATCCGTTTTTCTATTATGTCTAAGTATGAGTTTTTCTGTTCTAGCAAATTCAGTTGAAACCTATGAGTTCAGTAAGCCTGAATATGAAGTTAGATTTCACGAATTAAATAAGATTTTGCGTTGCCCTAAGTGTCAAAATCAAAACTTATCTGACTCAAACTCAATGATCTCTCAGGATCTTCGACGCGAAGTGCGCCGAATGCTTGAAGAAGGGCGCAGTGATGAGCAGATTATGGAATACTTAGTGATGCGCTACGGACAGTTTGTACTATATAAGCCAAAGGTTGACCGTGTAACTTACTTCCTTTGGTATGGTCCGATTGGTTTTGCTGTTATTGGCTTAGGTATTTTGGGTTATGTTGTTGTGAGGCAACGTAGGAAATCGAAATCTGAAGTTGTCAAAGAATCGATTGAAGCGGAGCAACAGCTTGATGATGACGAGCAAAAGGCTTTAGATAAGATTCTAGGTAAATAAGACAGATGAAAGAGAGCAAACTTTGGTTTGCTCTTTTGCTATCTAGGCTTCCACTCACTGCAATCACCAGTACACTTATCACCATAAACACCTTCCTCATATGAATAAGCGTCACTTTAGGTGATGTAAATCACTAAAAAAGCCTTTTATGTACATTAAATGTACGCTTGAAATAAAAGATCAAAAAAGCCCTTGCCATGTGTCAGAAGATCCCTATAATGCGCATCCACTGACACGGGGAAGCAAC
>NZ_JAUYVJ010000038.1:0-36048 GCF_030689115.1 Psychrobium sp. 1_MG-2023
TGATTTTTTGTGTTTAGCCATAATAATCTCAAGTGGATAAATAGTGAGGTTATTATTCTAAAAGCCCATTAACATTGCTAGGTGGGGTTAATTGACCGCTTACCTTTAAAGGCATAAGAGTTACCGTTATTGGTTGATAACTCTCTGAATAAATGGATTATTACATTCCGTCGTTCGTTTTTATAAATACAGGTTGTTTTTCGAATTCAAAGAAGGGCTTATATTATGAGTAAGCAGCACAACAAATTACCGCCTATCAGTTTCCCCGGGATTGGTTTGGTATTTGGAACAGGTCTAGGAATTACATTTGGCCCTGCTCTGTTTGGGGATGTGAGTCTAGGGCTTGTTTTCGGCTCAACGTTTGGCCTCATTGCTGGTTCAGTCGCGTATAGCTTGTCAAAAAGTAACGATGGTGACGAAAAATAGTTAGCATGAATGGTAAATCCACCTAATAAGAATCAATGTGGGACAGTCTGCTCGGTTTTACTCTGCGACAGCATGTTAGCAAGGTAATTTAGTCCCTTAAATGAGCATTAACAGTCAATTTTTATATCATAAGGAAATGTATTTTTAAGGTTCATCAAGGTAGATGATTTCATCGCTTTAAAGTAGACCACTAACCCAGCCTATAAGCGCATCAAAGTGATATTCTTTAATGCGACATTTATCAACACAGAACGGTAGGTTTATTCTGAAGTTAAATGTATGTTGCTAGGCAGCCAGTGAAGCGCTTTATCGATTCCTCATAACAGCCGCCTTGTGGGGAAGTTTAGTTACAGTTATTGTTAAAGTGTTAACCCGAACTGCTTTGCTAAACGCTGTAGAGTATGTACTTGGCAAGTATCACTCTGATAAATCCGCGACATAATATAGCCTCCTTGGATCTGCTCCATCAAAATGAAACTCAAATCTTCAGCAGATAAATCTGATGAAATCAGCTTTTGATCTTGAGCTGCTTGGAAATTGTGCTTAAGAAAAACAAATAGTTCATCAAAGAATTCTTGAATAGGCTTATTCAATTCATGCTTTTGCGCTGATGTTTCATACATAAAGCGTCCAAACTTACAGCCAGCCGTGCCTTGACGTGGCAATTTTAAATATGCCTCAATACGTTTTTTCGGGTCGGATATTGTTGATGAAATGTGGCTTAGTTCAGTGGTCTTTTCTTCAACAATTTGCTCCAGTACGGCATTGGCTAAGTCATCTTTATTTGAAAAATGATGATAAAAACTCCCCTGCCCAACGCCACTTGCAGCATAAATGGCTTGAGGGCTCGTTGCCTCAAAACCATTTCTCAAAAAAAGTTCTGTCGCAGCAGATAAAATACGTTCTCGCCCTTGACCACGTGGTAAACGCTCTTTTTTAAGTGGTTGAGACATTATTTAACCCTTGAATATTTGCATTTCGTCCGATTGTACCATAAGGTACAAAACCTAATTGTACCACCTAGTACATAACTTGCTATTTCATGGAGAATAAAGCATGAATTCCAATACAAGCTCTAGAACGTCGACAAGTGACATCAACCGCTTTGCACTGCCGTTCTTTTTTGTGCTCCTTTATGGCAGTGGTTTTGTGGGTGCAAAGCTTGGGCTCCCGCATTCTTCGCCGTTAAGTTTTCTAACTTTAAGGTTTTTTGCAGCGGGCATATTACTTTTTTTTATCGCCTATTGGTTTGGTGAACAACGTCCGAGTTGGCGTGACACTGTACATATTGCAATAGCAGGAACCCTGACCGTGTGCCTATTCTCGATTGGCGTTTTCGTCTCAATTGATATGGGCTTAACTCCAGCACTTTCAGCCTTAATCATCGCACTGCAACCAATCCTCGTTGCCTTGTTTGCACAAACGTTAATTAATGAAAAAATGAATTCATCACAGTGGTTAGGGCTGTTCTGTGGTTTTTTAGGCGTGGCTGTTGTCGTCAGTCAGTCAATTGAAACAGGCCCTTTTAGCTGGGTTGCCATCGGTATGTCCGTGCTGGCTTTGCTGGGCGTGACCTTTGGTAGCTTATACCAGAAGCGTTTTTGTCAGAATATGGCGCTATTCTCCGGTGGCGCTATTCAATCACTGACTTCTGCTTTCATCTGCCTGCTATTATTACCTTTTTTTGATGTTTTTGACGTTGTTTTAACAAGCGAGTTCATCATTGCGCTTGTTTACATGACTGTAGGTGTGTCATTAGGAGCCCTGAGCTTACTTTATTTAATGATCAGGCGAGGAGAAGTAAGCAAAGTTGCAAGTGTATTTTATTTAACCCCAGTATCAGCAGCTGTCAGTGCTTACCTGCTATTTGGTGACACGATTGAAGAAACTACGTTGTTAGGAGCGAGCATTATTGCGTTAGGTATCTTCCTGACCAACCGAAAAAGCTAGCAGCAGTGTCAGGGAAAAGTATATCTAATCAAAGGCAATACCTGCACTTCGCAGGCATTGCATTTTTAAAGCTCAACCGTTATTCACTAACCACCAAACTTAATCCTAACCCCAGCATTGGCAATAAAGCCGTCGTTGCGTGACCAGATATCCGTGGTCCATTGACCACTTGGTGCTTGCGCCGGCAAGAGTAATGGGTGCTCATCAGTTTGTTTAACATCAAGTAGGTTTTCTAAATTGATAAACCAGCTGAATCGGCCAACAGTGATCTCCCCCATTAAACCTAAATGCCAGTATGGGCTAGACTTTTCAATATAAGGGTTATCATTTAAGCGTTGCGACCCTGTGTAATAGGCTTCAAAACCTGCTCTGAAGTTACCATGTTGCTCCCACATCGCAACAAAACCTGCCGAGTACTTAGGTGTCAATGCAATCGCTCTTGTGCCTTGGCCATTGGGTGCACGCTCAGTGGCGTCTAGATACAAATAACTTGCGGTTAATTTGACGTCATGCCAGTAGTAACGAAGTAACGCCTCAGAGCCGCGAATTTTACTTTGCCCCTCTGCATTAACCAGTCTTACCCTATTTAACGCCCCTGTGTTATCTGATGCAACGGCTTGCAACACAGTGGCATTATCGACTGTTGAACTAAATAAGGTTAGGCTGGTTTCAATGCTGTCAAAGGTATAAGTGACATCAACCGAAGCCGTTTCCGCTTGTTCTGCTTTCAAGTGTCCAATGGGTTCCAGTCTTGACAACCCAGCCGCGTCAACGGCTTCAACAAAGGGTGTTGGCGCGAAATAGCCCTGCCCGTACGACCCTCTAATCGTTAAATCACCCGGTCGATATAGCAATGAGACTCTAGGACTAAATTGCGTGCCATATTCACTATGTTCATCGACTCGCGCGCTGTAAGAGGTGGTTA
Source organism: Psychrobium sp. 1_MG-2023 (assembly GCF_030689115.1). NCBI lineage: Bacteria > Pseudomonadati > Pseudomonadota > Gammaproteobacteria > Alteromonadales > Shewanellaceae > Psychrobium > Psychrobium sp. 1_MG-2023. The sequence continues at coordinate 3,302 of NZ_JAUYVJ010000038.1, forward strand.
GGCTATCAGCATGCTCATAATCTAATTGAGCAAAAACTCCCGGCACTTGATAAGAATAATCGAACTCAGAGTAGGTATCAGAGGCAAAAATGTCGGCTTGATAAGCAAGTCCCACCACCCAATCACTGTGTTCGCTGTAACCAGCAATACTACTTTCTAACAAATAACTTTCATGTTGGTCATCATCAAAAGCATGACCATAACCATGCGTGTGCGTTTGTACCATCGCAGAGGCTCGTGCATTAAAAGTCAGCTCGTCTGATATTGGCATGTCAAAAACAAGACCGCCATCGATGCGTTGTGAGTCTTGTGATTGTTTGAAAAAGCTACCATCAGCAACTGTGCCATCATGAGCATTGCCCCCGTCTCGTTGCTCGGTCATGAAACCCGATGTAGCATATAGCGTCTGGCCTTCATCGCCTTGCCAAAACAGTCGCGGACGCACCGTATAACGCTCATACTCAGCCAGATCAAGCCAGCCATCGCTATCAATATCTTGACCGCTTTGACGATGCGCGCCAGCAGTCAACGAGCCTTTAAGCGAGTCAGTCAAAGGGCTTTCGAGATAGGTGGTGACATCTTGACCGTCAGCGGTGGTTAAATTGATGAGCATTTCACCTGTCGATTTATCGCCCGGCGTTCTTGACACAAGGTTAATCACACCACCTAATGCCGAGCCGCCATAAAGTGAAGACGCTGAGCCTTTGATTATCTCAACCCGTCCCAAATCAGTTGGTGGAATTTGCAATAAGCCAATAGAAGCAGCTTGATTGCCGTATAAAGGTAAGCCGTCTGCAAGGAGCTGAGTGTAACGACCGTATAACCCTTGCAGCCTGATGTTGGCACTGCCTAACGCTGGTGATGTCGTCTGAACACGAACGCCGCCAGTTTCCGCAACGAGCATCGAGATATTACCCGGGCGCATTGCCGCTTTTTCTTCAATTTCTTCTCGGTTGATAAGCTCAACCCGAATCGGTTGTTCATCAGCAATACGTCCTGAGCGCGTTGCCTGTACTGTGATCTTTTCTATGTGATCGTGTTCATGGCCATGCTCTTGAGCTTGGTGATGCTGTTTTTCGTGCCCGTGATCGTTATTTTTATCATGTTCATGTGATTGGCCTGCATGAGCTAACGGCACAAAAATGAGAGGCAGCGCAAAGGTTACGGGAAAGAAAGAATAAGACATAGATTGTTTCTTATAAGGTGATTTAACAAATGATATGCTCCATTATAAAGATTACAGTCACTAGAAGGTCAAGATGAAAATAAGTGAACTGGCGAGGGTAGCTCAAGTCCCTGTAAAAACGATTCGCTATTATGAGCAGGTGAGATTATTAACCCCTGCAACACGTGCTAGCAATGGTTATCGTCAATACCAACAATCTGACATTGAAACCCTAATCTTTATTAGGCGCTGTAGAGAGCTCAACATTGCTATCAGTGAAATAAAGCAGCTGGTTGATGTGCAACAAGATCCCAAAGCGTCATGTCACACGGTTGATAAAATTATTGATGACCAACTCGCCCGCATTCAACAAACTCAAAAAGAGTTGGCATTATTAGAGCAATCACTAGCAAAGCTGGCATCTTGTTGTGAAAACGACCAAATTGAAGATTGCCGCATCTTACATCAATTAAAGTCGCCTTAAGTTGTTTTTATTATTGTGTAATCCACCTTGCAATATTACTGAGCAAACGTTGAAAACCATTCATTGGCTTGATAATAAAGCGATCAAAAATGATTTCTGTCGGCTGTTGGTGTTGTTGTAACTGAGCATTGAGCTGATGCAAGCTTTGCACCTTCAAATCAAGGCTTGCTTCATCTGGCTGATAAGTCGAGCCGATTGGGTAATATAAACTTGGTTGTTTTTTCATTTCAATGTGAGCCCCCAAAATCGCAGTAACTTGATTGTTTAATGCAAATGTTGTCAACCGCTCTATGCTGTTACGATACATCTGCCAATCTTTCACATAGATTAAACCGGGGTATAAGGTGTCGCCGGTCATCAACCATTGGTTTTTATGATCGTAAAGCGTGATAGCTTCTTCTTGGTGACCTGGTGTTGCGAGTACGGTGATAGCTCTGTCTCCTAAATCAATGACTTTTTGCCCTTGTGGCCAGTTGTCAAAGCCCAAAAATCGATTCACATCACTTGCAGTAGTCGGCACTAACTTAATATTTTCCACCCCTTCAAAGCCTGCATCGCCTTGATAGTGATCGCTATGACTATGAGAATGCAACACAAGCAGTTCTTTACGCGTAAGCTGCTCACGACCGAGTGTCTGTTGTAAGGTTTGATACAAGGAGTGTTTAGGTTCATCGGTAAGTGCACCGGTATCTAACAGCAAGATTTTCTCGCTGCCAACGAAGACATAAATAAAAGGTGCTTCAAATGTTAAACATTTATTTTGTCTGATGATAAACGTTTGTTGATCATGCTGATAAACCTCATGCGCTGCAGATTGATTGTTATCACAATCAACAGCCCCATGGTGCCAGTTAGCTTTTGCAATCACCGACTGATGTTGTTCATTGACTTCAATCCCGTCAAATTGCTCAAGGCTATTGTCGTATGCACGCAGGCTGGAGTTGGCTGAACAGCCAGACAGTAAAAGTGTTAAAACGGCTAATGTACGAAGCTTCATTCATGATCCTAAAACTAACTAATTTTTTATTATCCACACAGCGATGTAAATGTTGTCGGATAATTCTTTTAGATAGCCATTAATATCACATAAATTCCACCACTTATAAACCTAAAGGCAGAGATTAACTAGTTTCAATGGCACAGAAAAACTGCCCACTTGTTGCCGTTACAATCAATAATGAGAAGAAAACACCCTCCCATTGGTTCCACTACAACTGGTTTTAACGTTTTAATTATCAAGTCTGTGATAGGTATGCCATATTTAGAAGAAAGAAAGAGTCAGGTTACATGCAGTACAAGCTATACTTATGTTTTATCGTGAAAAAAGGCGAAGTTTGTGATCAAACTCCTCACGTTTACTAGTATTGCAACAATCCTCCTTATTCCTCACCCTGACTTAAAAGCTGCAACAACTGAAGCTCAGATAGATATTGGTGGCGCAGTTAGGCTTAATTATGCTTGGAAAGATTATGGCCCAGACAATAATGGGACTTTCGATTTTGAGCTGTTTAGAATCGATGCCAATGTCAAGCAAGGAAAGTGGTTTCTCGATGCACAATACCGATGGTATCAAGGTTTTGAAGCGATTCACCATGCTGAAGTTGGCTATGTCATCGACGAGTCAAACACAATCCGTGTCGGACTAACGCAAGTTCCTTTTGGGATCGCACCTTATGCCTCGCATAGTTTCTGGTTTGGCGGAACTTATTATCTTGGCCTTGAGGATGACTATGATGCGGGGATAAAGTGGCATCATACACAAGGAAACTGGACGCTTGATACTGCCTACTTTTTAAATAGCGAATATGATGACCCGACACAATGGGGCCGTTATTCATTTGATCTCTCATCGTCATATGACCAAGCGAGAAGCAACAAAGAAGATGGCCAATTAAACGCTCGAGTGCAATATCAATGGGGCAAGCATACACTAGGCACTTCTTTACAAACTGGGAAGTTTAGAAACACGACTAACCAAGAGCGCGGCAATCATTGGGCTGCTGGAGTTCATTTTGATGGCCATTTTAATGACGGTTGGAACAGTCAAATTCAATTTATTAAATACCACTATGACTCAAAGAGCAGTTTGGAGACCGCTGATCACCGCATCACATTAGCTGCATTCGAGTTTCCATTTGAGATAGCAACCGAAGCTAATCTTGTGAGCGTTAACCTTGCAAAAAAAATGTCCGTCATGAACGATTTTGCAGACTCTGTCACCTGTTATAACGACAGTACCTACATCGATGCCTCTGATCATTCTGGCTTAGCGAACTCGATACAAAATGTAACAGGCTGCTTGATAACTAAAGGCGGTATAAACACCTATATCGACTGGGTTGCAGGTAAAAATATGTGGTTTGCCGGTGGACCCGGTATTGGCATAGATCAAGGTCAGCTAAAATGGCATTCGCGCTTAAATATCAATATTGGTTGGTACTTCTAGGAGAATATGGTGAAGGTAAATACAGAAGTACTTCATAATGAACAAAATAAAGTCGAAGATCCAATTTATGAAACGGCACACGAGGTCGGTGAGCACAATGTTGAAATCATGGGGATGGATTTACACAATTCGGTATTTTTATTTTCAGCAACATTAATCGCGCTATTTGTCACACTAACCCTAATATTCCCTGATGTTGCAAAACAATGGTTTGATGCAACAAAAGGTTGGTCTATTAATCACTTTGATTGGTTATTCATGATAGGCGGTAATCTTTTTGTGCTGTTTTGTCTGGCCTTAGTGATATTACCCGTCGGTAAGATTCGCCTCGGGGGGGCTGATGCCAAGCCCAGCTTTAGTGTATTGTCTTGGTTTGCGATGCTTTTTTCGGCCGGCATGGGCATTGGTTTAATGTTTTGGAGTGTCGCCGAGCCCGTGGGTTATTTTACTAACTGGTACGGAACACCATTAAACACTCCAGAGGGTACTGCGGAAGCGGCTAGAATGGCGATGGGCGCGACGATGTTTCACTGGGGGTTACATCCGTGGGCAATCTATGCCGTTGTTGGCTTATCGCTCGCCTTCTTCACTTATAACTGCAATATGCCATTAACTATTCGCTCGACTTTTTTTCCTATATTAGGTGAACGAGTGTGGGGCTGGCCAGGTAATATCATTGATACAACAGCCGTTTTAGCAACTATTTTTGGCCTAGCTACCTCTTTAGGTTTTGGCGCGCAACAAGCCGCAGGCGGGCTTCATTTTCTGTTTGATGTGCCCAATACCATTACCACGCAAATTGCCATTATCTTTGCGGTAACTTTTATTGCGATACTTTCCGTCGTCAGAGGGCTTGAGGGTGGCGTCAAAGTATTAAGTAATATCAACATGTCACTCGCATTAATATTGATGTTATTTGTTATATTCACCGGTTCAACTACTCTAATTATTAATGGTGTGGGCACCACACTGCTTGCATACGCTGAAAACATTATCCCCCTGAGTAACTGGGTAAACCGACAAGATACTACCTTTTATCACGGCTGGACCATTTTCTATTGGGCGTGGTGGATTTCATGGTCACCTTTTGTTGGGATGTTTATCGCGAGAATTTCACGGGGAAGAACAGTTCGTGAGTTTATCCTCGCCGTACTCTTTGTGCCTACCTTACTAACAACAGTATGGATGGCGACTTTTGGTGGCATGGGGCTTGAGCAAGCTAAGAATGGGGTTGGTCAACTGGCCAATGGGATTAGTGATAGCTCATTAGCGTTGTTTCAGATGCTAGAAAACCTGCCATTAGCCACCGTTACTTCTTTCCTAGCGATCTTGCTGGTATTGATATTCTTTATAACGTCATCAGACTCAGGCTCTCTTGTCATTGATAGTATTACCGCGGGCGGTAAAGTCGATGTTCCTGTGGTACAGCGTGTCTTTTGGGCAACTTTAGAAGGAGTTATCGCCGCCGTGCTTTTATTTGGTGGTGGCGCAGATGCCCTAGGTGCACTTCAAGCAGCAGCGATTACTGTTGGACTACCATTCACAGTCATATTAATTGTGATGTGTGTGAGTTTATTTCTCGGCCTAAGAAAAGAACATAGGGTATTAAAGAACAATTAAGTGATAATCTAACTAGGCTTCACGAGGGGAGCTAACATTGTGCTCTCCTCAAAGCCCTCTCTTTTTAGTTGCGATGATTCAACAAACAACAAGTTGAAATATAATAAGTTTGTAACTATTATACACAAAACTATTCGGGCGTGTCTTATACCACCAGCCTCTGCCTACCTTAATATCTGCTTCACAAGGGATTTGTGTGATTACCAAAACGTTAAAATATCTCCTCACGCTTTTTTGCGAGCTGCAAATTGCGTTAATTGCAGTCTACGTTCTAACGGTTTTATTCTTACAAATAGTCATTACGCCAATGATCATATTCACCTTGGTAGGGTCTATTTCATTAAATTACTTACCTCAAGCGCAAGCGATTTATCTCATCGGTAGCTGTGCAGTTGTCGGCGCTATCCTCGGTCTAATTTGGGCAAATAGTATTAGAAAGAAATACGGTATTGTTAAGTTTCATGCATTTTTACTCTCAACACCTGAAATTGATGGCCGCCATGATAGAAATGGCAATGCGATAGCTAAACCATCAGGGCAAGAAGGCGTTTACACCTAAACGCTATGACCTCCAACTAGAGAAAACTGTCAAGCTTCCCTTATCAGATAGACTTAACAACAGACTCGAAGCTAGTTTTTATTATTTAAACGATTAGATGTAATCGCCTCCAGCTCCACTTCAACAATGTCGATATACGACATCACTGACTCATAATTATCTTTGGAAGCCCTTCCTGTCAGGATAAGGTTAAAGGTGTAGAGTTTAATACGAGTTAGATCATTATGGCACTTACCATAAAAGGAAAGCTCTAAATTATTAATGGAACACTTTTTTTGAATGTCCTTTACTTCAGCAAGTAGAACCTTCGGTGACTTAATCTTTTCTTTACTTGTATCGCTACACGCCGTTCCACCTACACTACACATAAAAAAGAAAATAAGCCATGCGAGTGCTTGCTTAAACAATACAGACAAAAACATCGAGAACATCCTTATGCAGCTAGGACACCTACTCTTAATTCTAGTCGCCATGTCTTTAAACGGCGTTAAATCACCCTAAAAATACGCCGACCTCATGCTGCTCATTCACTTATTATTAAGCAGCACTAAGTATAATATTCAACCGGATGTACCACCAACTAACTCATTGGATAAACCGTGCGACTAAACGTCATTAAATACCCAATCATTATTATCGCAGCTATCGCGATTTATTCTTTCGCCAAACAATTCATCAATCAGGATAGTTGCTTAGATTCAGGAGGTCGCTGGTTAGCGTCAATTCAGCAATGTGAAACTCAAGCGTTTTCAGCCGTTGACTTGGTCAAGGTCGATAAATCAGCGGGTAAAATGATATTGCTAAGCCATGGTCAAATTGTACGTGAGTATAACGTAGCCTTGGGTAGTAATCCGCAAGGGCATAAGCAACAAGAAGGTGATGAAAGGACGCCTGAAGGCACTTATACCCTCGATTACAAAAAAGAAGACTCTTCATTTTATCGCGCGATGCATATCAACTACCCAAACACACACGATAAAGCACAGGCGAAAAAATTGGGGGTCTCAGCAGGTGGGTTTATTATGGTGCACGGTCAAAGAAATGACTTGGGCTGGTTTGCCCCTATCATGCAGCTCTTTAATTGGACCGATGGCTGCATTGCTTTAACCAATCAAGAGATGGATGATTTTATGAATTTAGTTACCGTTGGCACAAAAATACAAATAAAAGGTTAATTCTGTTTACGCATGCCCCCAAGCCAAAACAAAATCTGCTATGATCCGCATCCAGTTTATTAGCAGTTAGATAATTTAGTCATTTTTAGGTCAATTATCTATCAAATCAAGGGGCAATAATGCTTACGTTGTTTCGAGCAGTTAGTTTATTAGAGGGGCTATCGTATATAGCCATATTAAGTATTACGATGGGGTTTGTGAGTCGTGAATTCGTTTCACAAGTGGGTATGGCCCATGGCATCTTGTTTATGATGTATGTATTCTTATCAATGCAAGTCTGTAATAAACAGCGCTGGTCAGGAAAGGTTTCTACACTATTATTTTTAGCCTCTCTCGTGCCTTTTGCTTTCATACCTGTGGAGCTCTTTGTAAAAAAAGCAATTAATAACCCACAACAAGCAAGCAGCTAAACTCCGTTAAGCGCTTAATATACTACTGCCAGTATCAACGCTGATGACACGGCAGTAGTCATAACACCGTCACATTGACTCAACACACGTTGCCACTTGCCACTTGCCACTTGAAAAGTGCTCGCCGCTCCCCCAGTTCTATAACATATTCAGAAAAAGATTATTATCGAAGGGAGGGAAAGTGCGAAGTAAAACAATACACTTGGTTTTTTGCCTACTACTGATAAGCATATTTTCTTTCAGTGCTTTCTTTGGGGTCATCTTCGGTGACACACACCCGAAAAAGCATATTCGAGCCGATGAATTCTACTCTCAGCCCGTACTATCTCAACAAAACCAGCCCCCCGAATCAGTCAACACTAGCGTTCATTATGCGTTAGTCGCCAACACACAGCTATTTTCAACGTTAATCGACAACTATCACCAACACCTGACCATTGACTGGCGCTGGCGACAACAGCAAACCTTTGCGATCAAACAGCAACGACTGACTCACTTTTCATTTGTGACAATTATTCAATTTGCCCAACGTCAACGTTTTAACTCTTAAAAACTCACCATAACAGCGCAACAAGTCACTCTCTTAGCCTTAAATAAGAAAGGCTTGTTTGTGGCTTACCCGAAACTTAAGAGTGATTATTATGACTAAAACCATTACTGCCTTACTAACCGTGGCCTTACTGACTGCTGCCTTATGCATAACAGCAGGAACATTTATATTCAAACAAGGGGCTCTCCCTGAGCTTCATCAATTACTGACTCAACTGATTAATCATCAATTAACGCGCCAGTTACTCCCTTGGGGATTGTTTGTGATTTTAATTTATTGTTGGATTAAATTAACCCAGTGGGCCAAAAAACGTCGCACCGCCGCTTATGCTGTTGGCGCCCTAGTACAAATGGTACTTCCCGATCCTTATGTTGAACGAACGCTGCAAACCGTTAAGCAACAAAAAGAAAGTATAAAAAAGCAAAATGAAAATGATGATGAAACGACCTAATCAACGGTAATGCTTTGTTAGGTTAAGCAGGAAGTGGCCAATGCTATGGCTACTTCCTCCCTCACGTCATCGTTATCACAATGGGGAGATTGCCGCTCACTTCACGCTTCCCCCCTTCAATAAAATCAGCTACTGAATATCCTGCTTTATTGCTGTATTATGGCGGCCAGACTTTTCAAGATATTTAAGAACACGATGGCAACCCAACAATTCAGCTCAGATTTTTCCGTTAAGCAAATCGATATCGCAGCCGCTGACACGTCAGAGCCTATTGAGTACAACCCGACTCACCAACATGAAGCGCTCGACAGTTCAGCTAAGATTGTATTAGCAACAATTAATGCCAAGTACATTCATGCAAGTTTAGGTTTACGTTATCTCTACGCGAACTTAAAAGAGCTGCAAGGTAATTGTGAAATCAAAGAGTTTGTTATTCAAACCCGTGCTATTGATATTGTGGAGCGCATCTTAGAATCCAAACCTGATATTGTTGGCTTTGGGGTTTATATTTGGAATATTGTCGAAACAACTAACGTTGTGAGCCTATTGAAAGTAATAGCGCCAGAGATAAAAATAGTGTTGGGCGGGCCAGAAGTTAGTTATGAGTCAAATAATCAAGCCATTGTTGAGTCGGCAGATTATGTATTAACGGGCCCTGCGGATGAAAGTTTTTATCTGTTGTGTAAAGACATCATCAACAATACCGAGCCAGCGCAAAAAGTCTTAAAATCAAAACCAATTGCCCTGCCCGATCTTGAACTACCTTATCAATATTACACTGATGAAGACTTAAAAAACCGACTGCTGTACGTTGAAGCGTCACGTGGCTGTCCGTTTAAGTGTGAGTTTTGCTTATCATCATTAGATACTGCATCAAACCCCTTTGAATTAGATCTGTTTTTAGAGGAGATGGAAACACTCTATCAACGCGGCGCACGTAACTTTAAGTTTATCGACCGCACATTTAACTTAAATATAAAAACCACGATGCAAATCATGCAGTTTTTCTTAGATAAGATGAGTGATGAGCTATTTCTTCATTTCGAAGTAGTGCCCGATCATCTGCCAAGAAAGCTTAAAGAGCTGTTAACTCAGTTCCCAGAAGGTAGCTTGCAGTTTGAAGTCGGTATTCAAACCTTTAATCCAGAGGTTCAAGTGAATATCAACCGTAAGCAAAACAACCCAAAATCGAAAGAGAATCTGTTGTGGCTTCGTGAAAACACCAGTGCTCACATTCATGCCGACCTGATCTTCGGCTTACCGGGTGAAACCTTTGACACCTTTAGAGCAAGTTTTAACGAGCTCTACCTGTGCCGCCCACATGAAATTCAATTAGGCATTTTAAAGCGCCTTAAAGGTAGCCCAATCATCCGCCATACTGAAGCCTTTGATTTACGCTTTAACCCGCTGCCACCCTTTAATATTTTAAGTACGGATCGCGTTGACTTTGCAACGATGCAACATGTTAATCGATTCGCTCGCTATTGGGATATGATGGGTAATTCAGGGCGCTTTAAGCATACGATGCCACATTTGCTCGACGGTAACCCATTTGATAACTTTATGGCCGTTGCCGATTGGATTTTTGAAAAAACGGGCCAGACCCATCAAATTAATCTAAAAAAGCTATTTGAATACTTGTCTCAAGCCATAGCGCAGCTATTTCCAGAAAAACACGCCGCAGTTCTATCGGCAATGGAGTTAGACTTTAACGCTTCTAAACTCAAAGGTAACTTTAATACCCTTGATTTACATGGCAACCAACAAAAAGTAGCAAGCAGCCAAAATAAACTCGCACAACGTCAACAGCAACACATGCAGTAACGACGGTCAGTTTAAGGGTTGATACAATTAAGTGTCAGCCCCCTGCCTAGCCAACCACACACGCCAGCTTCCCCTTAGCAACAGATAACCACCTGACACGTATTGTTACATCCTGCGATAATATTCTCTTTATAAACGTTTAATTACTATTTATATTCGTATGACAGTATATGAGTTAAACGTTTATCTAAGGAATGTGAAATGTTAAAGAAGTTATTAGCCAGTGTTGGCATCGGTAAGGCTAAAGTTGATGCCATTTTGTTAAGTAACCAACTAACGGCAGGAAGTAGCTTTGATATCGAAGTGGTGATCACTGGTGGCGACGTGGAGCAAGAGCTTAATGCAATCGAACTAGCCATCATGGCACAAGCTAAAGCAGAAAGTTCAATTGGCGAAGACGATATTAAATATAACAAAAATGTTGTATTGCAACATTGGAATCAACCGTTAAATATTACTATCAAACCGGGCGAAACGGTAACCCATCAATTTACCCTAACACTACACCCCGAAACACCAGCGACACAGCTATTTGGTCAATCGGTTTCAAAAGTATGGCTGCAAACCGGTCTTGATATCAAAAGCGGTATTGATGGTTCAGATAAAGACAGTCTATCCATTGTACCGTCTGCGACTCAACTTGCCGTGCTCGATGTTATTTCACAAAGCGGTTACCGTCTATTCAAAGTAGATATCGAAGCTGGAAGAGTCAGAGGATCTAACTTTAGTTCTCAGCTGCCTTGTTATCAGGAATATGAATTTAAGCCTGAATCTCGCTCATTTTTTGGCGCGAAAGAACTTGAGGTAACCTTTGTCGATAATGGCGATCAAACGGGCGTTCTTATTGAAATTGACCGTGCTTTTGTCGGTGACGGTTATCGTAGTATCTCAATACCCAATCATTGTCAGACTGAAGCGGCTGTCAGACCTTATATCGAACAAGTATTAGCTTAAACTTGCTCAAAAAAAAGCGGCGATAGGTTAATAGCCTATCGCCGCTTTATTGTTGATACTTAGTTTGAGCTTAACGAGCACCAATTAAGATTAAACCCGGTAGCGCAAAGAAAGTACCAAATACATAACTAAACGCTAAGAATTTATTTTTTGTACCTACTTCAGCTAAGTGGTCAGCAGCTTTTAACGGTAATTCACGTAATACTGGAATACCATATATCACCGCTACAGCAAGGACGTTAAAGAAGAAGTGTACTAATGCAATGGTTAGTGCTGCTTGAGCCATCTCACCAGAAATTGCAGTGGCCGCTAATAATGCCGTAATGGTTGTGCCAATGTTTGCACCTAGCGTAAATGGATAAATTTGACGCGTTGTAAACATGCCACTACCCGCTAATGGGATCATTAAGCTCGTTGTTGTTGATGATGACTGTACCATTACCGTCACAACAGCACCTGATGTGATACCAGCAACTGGCCCTTTACCAATAGCACCGTGTAAGATGCTCTTCGCTTTACCCACTAATACTTTCTTTAATACTTTGCCCAAGAACGTCACAGAAAATAGAATTAACATCACGCCCACAATAACCATCGCGACACCGGCCATTTTACCCGGTACGAATGACACTAAATCACCGATAAAGTTAACACCGGGTTTAGTCAGCGGCTTCATAAAGTTTAGCCCTTTCATCGATAAATCACTACCACCGATAAAAAAGTGCGCTGTCGTTCTAGCAAGTTTTTCTAATAAACCAAACATCATTTCTAATGGCAGGAAGATTGTTACCGCCATTAAATTAAAGAAGTCATGAACCGTTGCCGCACTAAAAGCACGCTTAAAATCAGCTTGTTCACGAATATGACCAATAGAAACGATGGTATTGGTAATCGTGGTGCCCATGTTGGCACCCATAATTAATGGGATTGCAATTGAGATTGGTAAGCCACCAGCGACTAAACCTACAGTGACGGCTGTTACCGTTGAAGAAGATTGCACCAGCGCTGTCGCTAATGTACCTAAAATAAGTGCAACAAATGGGTTGGTTGCAAATTCAAAAATTTGTGCAGCTCCGGCACTACCGCCAGAAAATAATTTAAAACCACTACTGACGCTGCCTACAGCAACTAGCATACAGTAGACTAAGAAAATGACCGCTGACCAATTTAAAAATTTTGTTAGTGTGTGCGGTTGTTGAGTTGTATTCATCTTTTTACCTTTTGGGTATCATTCCAACGCGAATTATTAGTGACGTTGTTGTGACAACTGTGTTTCAGTTTTTTGACACGGGCATTAGAACAGATGAATATGACAGTAATATTTCAGTGGGGTTAGATTTTAGCCATTTAAGTTTAAAAGGGCATTTATGTAAGGTACATCACATTGCCGTTGTTTCATTTTACGCTGTTGATATGCTCAATTCATCTCAACCACTATTCTCAATGAGCTTGATAGCCTGAACAGTAACTTAAAGCTCATTAAAAAATTAATCACGTAATAGCGAGTTATTCGATGGTTCATGACAAAAATCAATACGCCGCTCTGTAATGAGTCCATAATTTAATTAATAAAAAATCAAATAAGCCCCTTATGCTACCGAACATCGAATCGCTCTATTCTAAATATATTCTTGCTAAGCCTAAACAGACTTGCTTGTTAGTTTTACTGGTTAGTTTGTTATTCATTTTCCAAATACCAAACTTTAGATTAGATGCATCAAGTGACACCTTGGTTATCGAAAACGATGCTGATTTGGCGTTTTATCGTGAAATAAAGAACCGTTATGGTTCCGATGATTTTTTGATTATGACGTTTAGCCCTCAACAGGACTTGTTCACTGTACCCAGTCTTAAAAAGTTACAACAGCTTTCAAACCAGCTAATAGCCCTAAACGGTGTCTCAAACGTTATTAGCATTCTTAATGTCCCCTTAATTAATAGCCCAGCAATTTCAGCCGAAGAGCTGCAACAACGAACACCAACGCTATTAAGTCATGGAACAGATCAACAACTTGCCAAAACAGAGCTTATATCTAGCCCCCTCTATCGAGATTTATTAATTAGTAGCAACAGTAACACTACGGCATTGCTGATTTATTTAAAATCAGATGAGGCTCTTGAGTCCCTAAAACAACAGCGAGAACATGCCCAATCATTAGTCGATAACAAACCGTTGTCTTTTGAGCTTCGCCAAGCCTTAAGTTCACACAACACCGCACTTAACCAACATATAAAGACGTCTCAGCACCAGCAAGCAAAGTTAATAGCCGATATCAGACAATTAATGACGCTATATAGCAGCGATACAACTCTCCATTTGGGTGGTATTCCCATGATTACTGCTGATTCAATTGCTTTTATCCAACATGATTTAACAACGCTTGGCGTGATGGTGCTGATTTTTATTATTATTACACTCGCGATAGCTTTTTCACGGTTGCAATGGGTCGTACTACCGTTAGTCACCTGCTTTGTCACTGGAGCCGTAATGCTCGGGTTGTTGGCATGGTTAAATTGGCCCGTGACCGTTGTATCATCAAATTTTTTATCCTTGATGTTGATCCTAACCTTATCACTCACTATTCATTTGGTTGTACGTTATCAAGAGCTACACTGGCAAAATCCTCAAGCCAGCCAATTAATATTGGTTAGAACAATGCTGCGTAAAAAGTTTATTCCTTGTTTGTTTACTGCAGTCACAACCATCGTTGCCTTTGTTTCACTGGTTGTAAGTGGGATTCGCCCCGTTATCGATTTCGGTTGGATGATGACACTTAGTATCACGGTATCTTTTATCATGGCGTTTACCTTTTTCCCAGCCATGTTAATGCTGCTACCTGTTGGTCAGCCAGTAAACCAACAAAACTTAACGAAGCGCTTGGTTCTGACAGTTGCACAAATTTTATTCCGCAATAAACTTAGTGTCGCTGTTAGTTACCTCATCATCATTTTACTGTGCGTGATTGGTATTTCATCCCTAACCGTAGAAAACCGCTTTATTGATTACTTTAAACCTGAGACAGAAATCTACCAAGGGATGGCATTAATTGATAAGGAACTTGGAGGCACGACTCCACTAGATATCATTATTAATGCGCCAAAACCAACTGAGATTGCCAACAATACAGGTAAAGAGCCACTCAATGCGCTTGATGACGAACTTGATTTAGATTTCGATGAGTCCGATTTATTCGATGACGAAGAGCCAGAGCTTGCATCAATCAGCAACGGCTATTGGTTTAACCCCACGATGCTTGAGGAAGTGCGAAGTATTCATCATTACCTAGATAGCCAACCGCAGCTGGGTAAAGTGCTTTCCGTGTCTTCTGGTTTGTCATTGATAAATCAAATAGAGCCTAAAACCAAAAACGATAACTTCACCTTGTCTATTGTTTATAGCAAGCTACCATTGTCTGTTAAATCGGTGATTATCGATCCATATATCTCACAAGATGGTAACCAGATTCGATTTAGTATCCGCGTGTTTGAGAGTGATAGGTCACTAAAACGGGAAGAGTTATTGGACAACATCAAGCAAGGTTTGGTCAATAACTTTGACTTAGCCCCAGAACAGATTCAATTCTCAGGTATGTTGGTTTTATATAACAACATGCTACAAAGCTTATTCGACTCTCAAATTTATACCTTAGGTACCGTATTCTTTTGTATCTTTCTGATGTTCTTGATGCTTTACCGCAACATTTCACTTTCACTGATCACACTAGTCCCTAACTTAGTCGCCGCAGCGATGGTGCTGGGTTTGATGGGCTGGCTTAATATCCCATTGGATATTATGACCATTACTATTGCCGCTATTTGTGTCGGTATCGCTGTTGATGACTCAATCCACTACGTTCATCGATTTAAAGTTGAATATGCAAAACATCAAGACTACCAAGTCGCCATCTTAAACTCACACGCCAGTATTGGGCGTGCGATGTATTATACTTCGATTACAATCACCTTCGGTTTTTCAATCTTTGTACTATCGAACTTTAATCCATCAATGTTTTTTGGCTTGTTAACTGGTTTTGCTATGTTAGTTGCGCTTATCGCAAATTTAACGTTGCTACCATTGTTACTCATGCGGTTTAAACCCTTATAAAGCCGCTAAACGGGTTAGCTGTTCGGGTTTTCCTTTTATATATTTTGAAATAGATTAAACAATATAACGTCAGAAAAGCTTACTTTAGAAAATTGAAATATACTATTTTTTGCACTATGATGATTCCACTTTAGTTGCATAGGCAAGCAAATTAGAAAGAATTTGCCTAATTTTTTAGCTTTATAGAAATAATTTCAAGTAGATAAAAGGATTTATCATGTTTTGGTTAGCGCTCTTCTCTTTCGTTTTTTTCGCTTTATTCGTCTTGGACAGCGACAACCAGCCTAACACTCACTTCCAACTTCAGGGCCAAAGGCAATGAGTTGCATGGTAGAAGCATTGGAGCAATGGATTGAACAGACCAATCAATACCATGAAGATAAAAGGCTAAGCTGCACTTGTTTACTTGAAAAGCTCAATGGCTTTTATTCATTAGACTTCCTACAAAACAGTTATTTTGTCATTGTGCCCGTGATCCCAATGCCCGATAGGTCTGAATTACGACAGTTAGGCTTAGATGACTTATTGAATAAAGAACTTAATGCGTTCACCTATAAAAACACTTACTATATTCTTCCACATGTGGCCTTAGATATTAATACGCATTTCCATGAATTAGTGCGTGTCGCTCAATGGCAACATTTTGGTACAACAGGTTTTTTAGAGCGTTATATCACTGAGATACAGTGCTTTGGCTGTCTCAATGCACCGTTAAGAAAAGTTGCAACAGGCCTTAGCAAACACTTTTTGAATCAAGGCTGTTCTTTCGATGTGCCGACATTAGTCAGTCATCCCAATAATTTAGACGACCCCTTAATAACTCAAGTCGGTTAGTCATCCGCGCATTGTGAAATTTCAATAACACTTGATTAAAATGCTTTTCCGGTCATCCTCTTTGGGCTTATTTAGCCGATAGCATCCGACTCAAAGTAGCATCTTTGTCGATGAAATGGTGCTTCAATGCTGCCGTAATATGCAGCGAAATAAGGCCAGCGAAACTATAAGCAAATATCGAATGGAGCTGCTTAGACAGTTGGTAAGTCGCCTCATGAAATGGCACGATGTTACCAGCAACATCCATGTTTTGTGGAACAATGGACAACCCTAGCACGTGGATACCAAAGCCACTTAATGCACTAAGTAAAAAACCAGTGATCGGCATAAGTCCCATCAGTGTTAGGAGTAGCCAATGTACTCTATTAGCTATTTTTGACTGCCCTGTTCCCTGCTCTACACTTGACCAGGGGTGTTTAATTCGCCAATAGTATCTCAACGAGATAATACTAAGGAAAACCACGCCAAACGCTTTATGTAGCTGATACAAGGTTGCTGAATAGTCGGTATTTTTCATATAAAAACCAACGCTTAGCATAGTGATAATAAAACAAGCAAAAAGCCAATGGATAAATCGGTTTACTTGTTGTCTCTGTTCTAATCTGTTCACTTCACTCACTCCAACAAAGGAATATTGAAACCAATGCCAATCAGCACCAACACACCATAGTTTTATTTTCCGCGGGGAAGGCACCCCAACAATTTATCAATCGCCTCTATCCTAAAATAGCTGTTAGTCGAAATAAACCGTGATAAAGCGAACTGTTTGTTCGTTAAATTAGAACAAACAGTGCTTTTTTCAGAGACCTTTTTACTGCATTACATCACTGCGTAACTCGATTCGCCCGAGATGGTTCACCTTAATTTGATACGGAGACGCATAAACATCATAAGCTTTATAAATAGCGTTCTCAGCATCAAATGCTAACGGGATCTTCAGTTCAAACTTGTTCGAAAACTGCTTCACGTAGGCTTCATCAACATAATATGAGTTAACCACTCCAAGCCACTTCCTCTGAGGGTTATCTGCGACTAACTTTTTAAGTTTCTTGAGCTTACTTTCACAATTTGGAAATTGAGGCATTGGGCATAAAGCGTCAATAAAAACAAGGTTTAACGAGTCCCCTTTTGGAAGTTTGGCTAACATAGAATCGAGAGTCAGGGGATTACCCTGTAAAGAATGGGTCGAAAACGTTGGCGCTGTATCACCCACCCGCGGTTTATGTGGTTTAATCGACTTCACAACAGCTGAATATCCTTCTTCTACAGGTAGTTTTTCTTCAGCGTGTTGAGGCTCTCTTTTCTTATCATTTTTTGACGCGATAGACAGCCTTGACTGCTCACCGTATTTGTTATCAATGAACTGTCGAAGCGCCTTAGCATCGCCAGAGAAAATCTGTTGATTGCCTTGGATTAGAACATGAAATGGTGACTGCCAAACGCCAAACGCTCGCATGAGCTTAAACTGACGGTCAAACACTAATGGAGATACTTGTTGAAAGTGCTGTTGAAACTCTATCAGCTGCGCTTGAGTAACATTAATTTCAGGTTGCAGCCAAATCTGTTGGCTTTGCTGTAAAAATGCCTTGGGTAATGAATTGACCACTTCCTCATCACCTTGGCCGCCATAACTGCGCCAGATATCGATGAACACAAGGTGAGTCATTTTTGATTTGTCTCGCGCAATAGTTTGCCCTGTGACCGTTTCTAATTCAGCCAATAGCTTTAATTCTGTCCGCTGTGCGTTAGCGGAAAATACCGATGCGCTCACCACAGCAAGCATCAATAATTGTGTTAACCAAGTCGCTATTTTCATTGTGCTGCTCCTTTTGCTAATTCCACAATCGTCTGATCGAGTTTATCCGTCACCAAAAATGTTCGATAGGCAATGTCGCCTTGTTTATCAATCAGCACGTGAAATGGCGTACCCACGACACCGTAAGCACTAGTTAAGCTACCGTCACTGTCAAACGTAGTGGGTAAGTTAAGCCCATTCTGTTGAAAAAAAGTATTGATATTGTTAACTGAGTCATTCATTGCGATGTTAACCGTTAAAATTTCAATATCATCACCGTATTGGTCATACATTGCCTGTAAATGAGGCATTTCCACTTTACAATAAGTACACCAGGTGGCCCAAAATTTTAAATAAACAGGCTTTTGGGTTTTAAAATCACTTAGATTTACTGTGGTTCCATTTAACGTTTTTACCGAAAAACTAGGAGCACTATCACCAATATCTAGCGTTTTTGCCATTAAATTTACACTAAATACTCCTAACAACCCTCCAAAGATGAGCGGTGCTAATTTCCTAAATTTTGATGCTTTATGTACATTTTGATTAAATCGTTTCATGTGATTTCCTAGGCTAATTAAAAAGAAAAAGAAAGCGGTAATGCTTGAAGGCTGAAATAGACTGCAACACCCAACATGGGTAGCGCCATAAGCCACTTAACGACACTGAGCCAATGCCCTGAGCGTGGTAAAACTGCAACAAAACCACTCACACTACCCGCTAGTACCAACAATGCGCTCATGCCAAGTGCAAACGTAAACATCAACAAGGCGGCCCACGCTAACTGCCCCTCAGAGGCAACATACATTAGCAACATCCCTAACACTGGTGATGTGCAAGGTGCCATGACTAACCCAGATAAACAGCCCGCGATAAACACGTTAAGCCATCCATGATTAGTCGACGTTTGGTGCTCAGACAATTTAACTAAGAACCTAGGTTTAGGCAGTGTCACCCACTCTAAGATCCACAGAGCCATCACTAGACAAAAGCCAGCCACAAACAATAAAGTAATGGGATGGCTTGCAACCACGCCAAACAGTTGCCCTGTACTCGCGGCTAATACCCCTAAACCTGCATACACCAGCGCTAATCCGAGTACATAAATTAATGACAATATGACCGTTTGATAATGCCTGTGCTGTGGATGCTCGCTATTTCGTTTGTGGCTACTTTTAGCCTGCTTGCCAATGACGCTGACAGTAATTGGTATCATTGGATAGATGCAAGGGGTTAAGCTCGTTAACAATCCCGTCGCAAAGACGATCCCAATCACATACCAAGATTGTCGCCCATCCATCAATGCCGATTGAATAATAGATTCCATTGAATCCCCTATTGTTAGTTAAATGACTCAACGTGTTGTTTAGCCGTTACTCGCTTGGAAAACTGTTATAGCGTAAAAGGGAGGTTGAGGTATCAAACAGAAATAGAATTAAAGTAAAATCGAGATAAAATCGTAATGAAATATTTATAAAATAGACAACAACTAACAATTAATGTCTAACTAACAGCGAGTTACAAACACAACTTAGTCAGGCTAAAAAAGTCATATTCTTGTTATTTTACGGTTTAATCACGTAGAATGAACCGCAATTAATGCATTAACTAACGATGACACCCCATGCCTATTTATCAATTTGCGCAATTTCATTTCGATGATAGCAGCGGTACTCTCCGCTCATGCTCAGATGCCAACAACGTCACAGCAACCAGTGACGAACTCGTGCAACACACACAAGTCGAATTACGTCATAAAGTGGCTAGCTTATTAAGCTACTTGATAACGCAGCGAGATCGCATTGTTAGTAAAGAAGAGCTGTTAGCCGAATTATGGCAACACGGGGATTATCGCGAAAACTCATTAACCCAAAGTATCCGCGAACTGCGAATTGCGCTAGGCGATAACGCCAAGGCACCAACTTTTATAAAAACCTACCCCCAACGTGGTTACCAATGGATACAACCACTGGGTGAAGTCATTGACGTGTCATTAGCGCCTCCTGCTGCAATGACAAACGACCATCATTCCCAACCGCATTTAATTACCGAACAGGATGAGCAATCTAACAAGCAAGCATCACCACGGTCTCGCTCTACTACTCAACTTAGACGCTATATAGGCTTATTTGTTATCATCCTGTGCTCAGCGATGGCTCTATGGCAGCACCACAACTCTTCAGCGACACAACAGACCGAGACAACGACCTCACAATCAGGTGTAAAGTCTGTGGTGGTTTTACCTTTTATTAATGCGACCGAACAAGCTAGCATGGCATGGCTAGAGCTTGGTTTAGCCGATATGCTCGCTATCGACTTACAGCGCCTTGACGCCATCGATAATAATCAACTACATGTGACACCACCTGATGTCGCGAATGCCCTATTACTGGACGCTCAGCTAGATTGGCCTGCGTTGCCCGTTCACATTCGCAGCCTATTAAAAGAACACCAACTTGAAGCGGCTATTTTTGCCAGCGTACGATTACATGGTGAACAGCAAGTCCTCGACTTCCAAATCATTTATGCCGACGGTAGAACTCAACAAGGCAGCATAACCTACCCTTCACTTCCTGCCTCACTTGTCTCGGTAACACAACAACTATTGCACTTGCTGATCCCACAGCGTAAACGCCAGCAGTCAAGTGAGGTCGACGACCCGCTTGCTGCACAAGCCTTAGCTCAGGGAATGCAAGCACTACAACAGGAAGGTCCATTAAAAGCGCACAAGTATTTTCAAGCCTCATTACTACTTGGAGAAGATAATCACTGGGCACGAGCCTATAGCGCTAGAAGCTCAATTTCATTAGGGCAATGGCAACAAGCAATAGAGCAATTTACTTTGATCCCACCTGCTGCATTAGTCAGCGATCCCACACTCAATGCTTTTATTCATTACTGGCAAGCAGAATTGGCATTTCGCCGTGGGGACGATGCCCTAGCAGAGGCGATAACTCTAGCCATCAGTAAAGCAGAAGCAGCTAGTGACGCTAAGTTAATGACTCGCAGTTATCGCTTACAAGCCAAACTGTCGTGGCAAAATAAAGATTGGGCCGCTCACAATCATTGGCAGGAGAAAGCCCAGCAATTACAAAGCTTGAATACCGAGCTTAATATTGAGGCAGATAAGCTATTCTATCTAGGCAGCCCTAACAACGCAGGACTTGAAAAAGCCCCCGATAACAACCTGCAACAGAATCAAGCATTACTGTTAAAAGCTCTTAATTTCTATCAGCAACTCGCCAATAAAAACATGATCGCGGCAAGTCAACTAGCCATTGCACAAAACTATACCTTTGCTTTATCACTAAGAGCTGATGCCCTAAAGCATGCAATCGCCTTGTATGAACAGTTAAGTCAACCATATGAGTTAGCGCAAGCTTTAAACTACGCCGGCTTTTACCACATGCAACTTCACGATGGTGCAACAGCAAGCCGCTACTTTACCCAAGCTAAGGACATCGCGTTATCCTTAGGCGCACAGCCCTTGGTAGAGATAAGTGATTTTTACCTTGCTTTTGCCATGCTCGATCAAGGCCTAGACCAGCAGTCTTTAGGGCGTCACGGCAAAGATGAAAGCAAACTAAAACAAGCTATCACCCACTTGAAACGCTTTATTGGCAACGAACCAACCCCTGAGCTTCACGGCAGTGCGCTAGTTTTTCTCGGCTGGGCATACACTGAATTGGGGCAATTTGATCTGGCACTGACTCAGCTTGAAGAAGCAAAGACTCTCAATGCTAAACTCAATCTAGCAACCACCTTGGGTTATAGTAACTATTCTATTATGCGTATCCATTTAGAACGTGAAGACTATCAATCGGTGATCGATATGGCTGATGAGAAAGTGACAACTCGATTACAAGCAACCTATCTTGCCAGAGCATATTTTGAACATGGACAAGCTCGCCAAGCAATAAATGTCTTAACTCAATTAAAAACTAAGCAACCTCATTTATGGCAGCCCGAAGATAACACTCGATTAACACTCTATCAGCAAAGTTTGTCTGGACTAACGCTTAATTTACCCGATGAGCCAAAAGCACATTTAGTTTATTGCGAATCTGACTGGGCGCAATAACGTCACTTTTTAAGATGAGTTGCGAGCAGAGAAAAGGTTTAAACATCGAAGGAGTACTCAGGTGGAAGGATGGGCCTAATGCTGAGTCAGCAAACTGAAAATAAGTGAGAGTCTGAACACACTAAAATGGCATTAACCGATAGAGTCATCGACTAATGCCATCGGATTGGCGTGATAACGTTTTCAAATCAAGCGTGAAAGGTCAATTCGATAAAGTCTGCGATCGTAGTTTGATGGTCCGCTTTAACAAAGCCATCAGGGCATGAGCAATACAGCATTCCTTGGTATCTCATGCCTAAATACTCAGCGGATAAAATAAAAGGCGGTTCAAAACAATCAGCGGGGACTTCACTATGCCCCGTTGCTAGTACACTACATGCTTTATCTTTAAATGCCCTACCGCGCTCTTTCTCAACAAATAACAAGTCTGCTAGTCGGTCGAAAAAAACCTTCATCTGCGCACTCATTGTGTACCAATAAACAGGAGTAGCAAACACAACATGATCGTACGTTAGTACATTATCGATAAGCCCAATAAAGTCATCGCCGCCGTTGCCAAATTCATAGTCAAAAGGTGCAATCGCATAATCAGATAAATCTAGCACATCAGCTTGAATGTTATTTTTCACAACGTCACTTAACAACGCCGTATTACCACCCTGACGAGCGCTTGCTAATATTATTACTGTTCTCATTTCATTTTCCTTAACTTAAAAAGCTATTAATAAAATTCTGCGCGCCTAATTGATGCAGGAACAATGACACGATGAATAGGCTTAACCAGCATCATATAGATTCTGCCTAACCTGTTGTGGACATGAACCACGGTTGATATGGTGACCTGACCATGTTCTTCACTTGATTTTAGTACTGACACTTTAACCCCCAAGTGGTTATCAGTGTCCGCTAAGATCACTTCATTGTCACTCAAAGCATGTAAGGAAAAAATTCCTACTCTGTCACCAACTTGATACTCTTGTGCAGTTTTAGTTGTGGTAATGGCACTAATCTGGCCAAGGTTCTTTAAACCAAAAAACGACACGACTTGATTACGTAATGTCATTAATGAATCGACCCACCACGGTGTGGCTGCTGCATGCGCTAACCAAATATCGAGCGCACTGAGATGATTGAATTGGCTTTTAAATTGGTAAGAATCAAAAAAGGACGCATTGCTCAGCGTTGTAGATAGCAGGCTATCAGTTGGAACATCGCACATTTCTATACTAGCTCGCTTACTCAACACAATTCTCCTGTTGTTGTCGTAATTCAATAAGGTTACCTTCAAAATCACAGATTTCAGCTCGAATGGCATCACCAATGACACGCGGTCCCCACACAGGGTGAACCCCTTGATGAGCAAGCTTATCAAGGACCTTACGCATACAAGTAACAGAAAGAGCCGCCAACCTGATGCCGTAGTTGACTTGAGGAGGAAGATTAGAGCCGCTATTGTGTGTACTTAATAACTCAATCTTAATATCATTTTGGCCTAACATGACGGCTTCATTAAAAAACGAAGAGTTTAGATTAGATCGAGATAACACACAAAAACCTAATTTTTCAGTATAAAACTCAATACTTTTCGCTAGATCATGCACAACCACTTCAACATGATCGATTCGATTAAACACATGATGTCCTTTATCTTTGTTAAAAAGCTATCTCTTGAGTAAATATAATAAGTAATGGCTTCTTAGGAATAAACCTTCTTTATGAGAACAAGCTATTCTCAAAACAAGAACAACATATCAACGCTTCAATATCAGAACAACTAAACAATAAATCAACAGTGTGCACAGCTTCTCAACGGGCATATAACCAACGTTGCCAAAGCAAGGTTAGAACAAGCTAATAGCTAAACTCTATTGTGTATTAATCAGTGGTAAAGCTTGTAAA
Organism: Psychrobium sp. 1_MG-2023; assembly: GCF_030689115.1. NCBI lineage: Bacteria > Pseudomonadati > Pseudomonadota > Gammaproteobacteria > Alteromonadales > Shewanellaceae > Psychrobium > Psychrobium sp. 1_MG-2023. Next base: position 27,654 of record NZ_JAUYVJ010000038.1, read on the forward strand.
GCCTGCACCGTGATAATCGCTGATAGTAATGCCTGTGACTAACGCTAACTCTGGGCCTTTTTCTAGAAAGTGAATTAGTTGACGAATTGACTCCTCTTCACCAATCGCTACCACGTCAACACTACTATCAGGCAAATTATGGGCATACCCAACAATGCCTAGTTCTTGTGCGACTTGTTTGGTCGATTGACGAAACCAGACGCCTTGAACCTTGCCATTCACTTTGACTTGTATTTTTTTCATTGTCACTTCCCCATCAGGCTCTTTGTTATGTCTCAGAATAAACCTAACGTAACAGTATTTTAGGTATTAATAAAACGGTTCATTTGATAACAATTTTTAACATGATATGTTGTTTTTAGTGTCAAAAAATTGTGTATACTGAAGTTTCAGGCACAGTGAACTACAATAAACATTAATAGAGTTTTCAAAGGAATCGAAAATTGCACACGGAATGTTCAATATCTCACTCAGTTTATTCAGCAGAGCATGTCAAGTCATACGACTTCTCTTATGGAGTCCTAAGAATGCTTGCAGATGACATTGGTGAGATCACGGTCAATGAGGGTACTGAGATTGACGTAGCCATGGTTGAAGAGATCCACATGCTCATGTTGTCAGTCTTCAATGATAAATTTTCATTACTCATCAATAAAGTAAACTCCTACTCGACTCATTTTGATGCGCTGTCATTATTTGGTCAAATTGATGAAGTCAACAAAATTGCAGTGTATGCACCATCAAAAATGGCCAAGTTTAGCGCCGATTTTTCTGCTGCGATCCCTAGTTCATCAGCGTTAAATATCCAAGTATTTATCGAGCGAGATGAAGCGCTTGATTGGATTAAAGCAGCAATAAACTAGTGCCTGCCCGATACTAGCAAGAGAGTTTATAGCGGGGTCAACTCAGGGGTAATTTCGCCACCCTATCGTATTTTTAACGCTCAAAACGCGGTCAAAAAAAATCCGCTCAAAACGCGGATTCTTACAGGGTTACGATTTTAAAAGTAATAAACTTTTTACTTCAATTTCTTAAGTAATACGTTAACCGCTTTCTCAATCTGCTTATCTTGCCCTTTTGATACAGATTCTGGATCATTTTTCACTAGGTGATCAGGCATAGTTTGGCTATTTTCAAGGTAGCCGCCTTGCGTGTTTTTCATACCTACTTGCGGTACGCCAGCACGGAAGTCACCTGAAATGCCCATTTCCCACCAAACAGCGGTCATTGTGCCAGGAACCGGCATACCAACCATTTCACCCAAGTTTAATTCATCATAGGTGTAAGAGAACGCATGAGCATCACTGTAGTTACCTTCGTTGATTAGCAACACGGATGGCTTGTTCCATTGATCAAGTGGGTCTCCTGCATATTGACGACCACGAACATGCATAGTGAAGTACTCGTTACCACTCAGCAGTTTAGCTAAATCATTATGTAACCAACCGCCACCGTTGAAACGCGTATCGACCACAACCGCTTCTTTATCAAAGTGTTTTCCTAAAAGGCGCGAATACACAGTTCTAAAGCTTGGATCATTCATGCCACGAACGTGGACATAAGCCAGGCGACCATTAGATAGTTTTTCAACCAGTGCTTCTCGCGAGCTAACCCAACGTTGATAGAGTAAGTTATCGATTGTGTGACCAAAAGTCGGCTTGATCACTTCATCAAAGCTTCTTCCACGTGAATCTTCAAAGGTAAATCTGACACGTTTACCAGCCGTATGGTTTAACAGTTGGTAAAGGTTCTGTGTTTTTGATAACTCAACGCCATTAACAGCAGTCAGTTTAACACCCGGTTTAACTTTACTGTTGGCCTTATCAAATGGCCCTTTGGCTAACACTTCTTCAACGACCAAGCCTTTGCGGTGATCAAAAAACAAGCCTAAGCGACCCGTGCTATCATCGCTAGCCGCTCGTTTCGGGCGATAAGATGAACCAATGTGCGACGCGTTTAATTCACCCGTCATTTCCGCGAACATGTTAGCAAAGTCACGACCGTGACCTATTGACGATAGCTTGTTACGGTAAGACTGACCCACATCATCCCAGTCAATGCCGTGGAAGTCATCGCGGTAAAACTTATCTTTAATGATACGCCAGCTGTGATCGAACATAAATTCACGTTCTGCAGCGGCTTGTAATTGCATCACTGGATTAACACTGATTGGCTTTAAGCTGATATTTTCCCCGACATCGCCTTGTTTTAACTGACCGTCAGCAAGGATGAATACCTTCTTACCGTCAGGGCTAAATGACATACTTGCTGAATTAGCACCAAGCTTGGCCACTAACTCGGTCTTGTTGCCACGCACAGACTGACGCCATAAATCGTAACCGTTTTCAAAGCGCGCTAAGTAATACAGATCTTTCGCATCTTTGGTCAGGTACGCTTCACCCAAATTTGACGAATGTACTGTCAGGCGAACGGTGCGACGCTCAAGGTTATCCCATTCAATGTCAACCGGCTTAATCTCTTTCGCGTCTTTTTTATCCTTGTCAGAGTCAGACTTTTTAGACCCTTCTTCTTTTTTCTCTTCAAGCTCTTTTGCTAACGCGTATTCTTCCTTTGACATACGGAACTTGTCGTAGCTGTCTTGAGTTAAAAACGCGGCTAACACGTCACCTTCACGCCCCCAACTGCCGTGATCACGCTGACCAAAGCGAGAACTCCACCATAACACGGCTTCACCGTCGGTATGCCACGTTGGAGAGCCGTCATTATAACCTGATAAACTAATATCTTTAGGCTGTTCAGAGCCATCAGATGGGAACACTCCGACATTATTCACGAACAAACGACCACGTGGTGAAAAGCTGGCGGTCATCCAGTAACTATCTGGCGCCCACGCAAACGAGATATCACCATCACTGTATGAGTAGTTATGTTGTTTACCTAAAGCAACCTTAACTTTTTTAGTTTTGCGGTCTAGAACCTGTATTTCATCACGCTGTGATAAGAACGCTATTTTCGTGCCATCAGGCGAATAAACAGGCTGGAAGCTGTCAGTATCAGCTAAGTGAACCATTTGCTCTTTTAACGTCGTCGCGGCAAAAAAGTATGGTTCAGACTCATTTTCGATAGTGGTCTCATATAAACCCCACGTTCCTTCACGCTCAGCGGCATATAGCAGCGTTTTACCGTCTTTATGGAAAGAAACCGAACGCTCTTGCTCCGGCGTATTGGTCACCGCGCGCGTTGTCTTAAACTCGGTACTGGCGACAAAGACTTCACCGCGAGCAACAAAGGCAACTTCCTTGCCGTCAGGCGAGACAGCGTATTCGGTAATTTTACCGCCTAAGGATACAGGCAGTAGATCATCTTCTTGGATGTCATTGGCAATTGCTATTTTTACCCGCTTAGCTGAGCTACCTTTACTGGTGTAAACACTGCCATGATGAACAAAGGCCAAGGTGCCGTTATCGCTGATGGATAAGCTTCGCACAGGATGCTCTTTAAACTTAGTAATTTGTTTCTTGCCGCTACCGTCAGTATCGGTTCGCCACACATTAAAGGCTCCAGACTTTTCTTCTGACGTGTAATAGAAGGTGTTTCTGTCTTTCCAAACCGGGTTGTGATCGGCCCCTTCAAATGTGGTTAACTGTTTATGCTCACCCGAACGGATATCGTGTAGCCAGATGTCACGCGCAAAGGCTGAGATATCGTGTTTTCTGAACTGGTTCTCATAAGACTTCTCATCACGATACAGCACTTGCTTACCATTAGGCGAATACTGCAACTCTGATGCAGGAATCGTTGACAACATTTTCGGAGTGCTGCCCTTCACTGAAACGGTATAACTTTCCGTTAAACGCGAGGTTGGAAATACGGTCGATTGCTTAGAGTCCATTCGGCTTGAAGTGAAGAGTATATCCTTGCCGTTTTTGGTGAAATCTTGTGGAATATCATGTGAAGAGTGATAGGTTAGTCGTTTGGCTTTACCACCCTTTGCTGGCATGACGTAAACGTCTAAATTACCATTTCTATCACTGGCAAAAGCGATACTTTTACCATCGCGGGACCAGATAGGGTGTCCATCCCAGTCGTTATGTAGTGTTAAAGGTCGCGCTGTTCCGCCTTTAGCTGGGACAGTATAAATATCGCCTTTGTAAGAGAATGCAATTGTTTTACTATCAGGTGAGATACTACTGTGTAAAAACCATTCTTCGCTTTTTTCAGTTGCTGTAGCTGCGGAGGCAAAAATAGCCAGCGCCGACAACGCAAACTTTGTCTTATGCATTATTATTTCCTTTAATAGGGTGACGTATAATCATCACTTTTTATATTTTTCGCCGCATTTGCGAATGTCGTTATATTATAACAATAACTAAAACGATGCTAATACCAATGGCTAAGGCGTGATGAGAGTATTGATCCCCTCAGCAAATCCAAATGAAGTGCTCAAAGCCCCTCAGTCAGATTTATGGATCAAATATTGTTTAGCAGAAACTTGTAATATTCCGCGCCATAGATGGCTTACAGGGTTATTCATTTCACAGAAATGGAGCCATCGCGCCACAGGAAGTGGAAGAAAATGACGATCAATATGTAAACGGACTCACAGTCTTACTGTTAAATTGACATGACTACTTACAATTTAGTGAGCCATTTCTTAGTAACCTGCCTGTTAATTGTTAACAGCCAGAAAACATAACTGTACATAGTCGGTACAATTATTCACTCAGGTGCTACCAAACGAATCTTTAAAAGATTAGGAAGAAAGGCCAATTTCTGGTGCCTGCTATGCTCCACCTATCCTTGTTTGCATATGCAAATCATAACGAAGTTTCATGGCTCTGTTTTACTACAACATCATTTTTTAACATTAAAACAACTAGGTACACAACATTAAGTGGAGGCACAATACATAATAACACACCAATTAGTGTGGCCATTTTAGGTGTAGACGTTTTACGTTTAGCTAAGTAGTAACTTAAACCACCAATAATAAACATGGAAAGGAAAACAAGTTGACCGTATAGAGCCGCATTAATATTCATGTGTACAAATCCTTTTTACATTAGACATAATGACTCCCCACGAGACTAGCCTCCAATTCGTGGGTTAACTTCAAAAGCCTGAGCCATAATTAGTTTATTAAATAACTAAAAACAGGGGCTAGCATGCATAACAATAACATAGTTTTTATTGGGTTAGCTACTCATAAAACATTTATTCAAGCTGCTGTTTTAATTGATAAACGAGGTGCTATACATCAACCTATTCAAGCACGAGATGAGATGAGGGGTCACACGAACGAGTTAAGCGTTTTCGATAACAAGGAGAATGGCGTAAACAAAAACAAGAGGAGAAGTAACTAGAAGGGGCAAAGCTCGCCTTGAGTTTAATGATTTGGCTTGAACATCGCTGGTACACCTTGCACTATTTACTATAAAAGGAAGGGCTTCGGGTGTTATGTTTCAATTCGACGCTTAAGAAAATCAACTAAAGCATCTTCGGTTTTTGGTTTTGAAATATGTAAATCATACTTATATTTTGAAAGTAAAACATGAAGCTCAGTGTCGACGATTGCTACAGATAAAAACAATTTTATTTCAACAGAGGTCAACCTTGAATAATATAAAGTTATAAATCTATTCTTCTCATCGACAGACAAGTATTGGTCTTTCGAAATTTGCTTCAATACAAACTTAAAGTTCTCTACTAATGGCTGAATTTGAGCAATATTATTTTCAAATCTAGATTTAATATTAATTTCAGTAATATCGTCATCGAATATTGACGTTTGTTTCCATAAATAATCGAGGTACTCGATACCCTCATAGCCTCCAGAATATTGGGTTTTATAATTTAACACATAATCAACATGGTCTTTCAATAGAGTGAGATATACTTGTATTGAAGAAACTTTAGATTGTTGCCTAAATGATTGAATTAAAAACATTAAAGTAATTGCAGCAACTACTGGACCTGAAACACCTCCCATAAAACTTCCGAAAGCTCCCCAGTCGATTTGATTATTAGAAAAGCTCATTTCGTGTTGAGAAAAATAGAAACCAAATGGTATCAAGGGTGCAATTGAAATTGCTAGGATATAATGGATAACTTTCATAACTCTCCTAAACCAACGTCCAAATAATGGGCAATTTATTGTTAGCTAAAATAAGCGACGCAGGAGAAAAAGCCAACTGTTTTTTGTCCTGCTTTAATGACTTGTTGAACGAAGCCGCTCCGCGGCAGAGTATACTCGCGGTTGTTCATACTTAACCAGATAAACCACCACTGGGTGCGTTTTAACTGGAGACATCACAATGAACATCGCTCAACAACAACGTTTCAATACCCTTTATCAACAACATCTTATCAACCTTCGCTTACAAGGTAAACGCCCATCAACCATTGATGCTTATGCCCGTGCCGTTCGCCGTATTACTGAGTATTTTGATTGCGTACCCGATACTCTGACCACTGTTGATTTGAAGAAGTATTTTAATAGCCTGATTCAAACGCACTCTTGGAGTACCATCAAGCTTGACCGCATAGCTTCCGCGTCCTGCTCTCCCCCCCTTACCCACACTCAAGTTTTTATGGCTTATCTTGCAGCATGTGCTGCCTAAGGGGTTACAGCGAGTGCGTGATTACGGTTTTTTGCGCGGTAATGTAAAAGCCTTACGCTTGCTTATGGTAAGCCTGTTGTTGTCGCTAACACACTTGCTTGTTCCAGCCCCTCAACCGACATCACCACTCGCTAAACGCAAGTGTCCTTGTTGCCAACACGAGATGATATGCACGGGAGTTACTCGAACGAGCTAAGCGGTTCCGATAATAAAGAGAATGGCGTTAACTAAATGAGAGGAGAAATAACGAAAAGAAAAGCAGTCAATATTGGCTAACCACTTGATATAAAATGAATACGCTTTATACACTAACCAAACTCGCCTTGCGTTAATAGCTTCACTTGTCCAACACCCGAATAAGGTGTTAGCTGCGCGACACCTATTCTTGTTAGTATGTTTTTGTCACACGATGCCAAATATATGCGGGTCTTTTTTGAAATCGTTGTTGCTGAGATATTGCAGGGAACGCCTCAGTTACACCTGAAGACACTGTATTCATTATACTCGCAATTAACGGTAAAGATGAGCCTGTAGCAATAGCAGCAGATAAACCAACTAAACTGCCCAATGCACCTTTGACTCCTGAGCTTGATATTAAATTTACGTTATCTCTTATTTCATCAACTTGTGGCAAAATCTCTTTGTGAAATAGATTTTCAGCTTTTCTATCGAACAATTCAGGATCAACACCACTTAATTCTTCTGAAATGGACTGTAAAGAAAAATTAAACCTTTCAAAAGCTTCAGAATGTTTATTTCTCAACTCTAAAATTGTGTTTGGTGAATCAATATTTATAAAGCTGTTATTTGCCTTTAAAAACTTTGCTGATATTGAACCTGTACTGCAAGTTGTATCACCAGACATGCTCATAAATTTTGCTTCAAATGAAGATTCTGTAATATAAGTATGACCAAGCCTTTCTGCTAGAAAAGTCTCATTGTATATATTGTTTAAGCGACAGCGAATTGCTTGGTTTATTGCTTGATAAGCCCAAGTATTAAACCTTTCTTTTTCAAGCTTTCCTTCTGGGTTCCAAATTTTTTGACAGGCAAAGCCTCCAGATTCATCTTCAATACAATTCTCTAGAGTTTCAAACAAATAGAGACTAACTCCTGACTTCCAATAATCATTTATAAACTCAACATTTAAAGCTGTTCGTCTATTTTTATAGGCATCTTCAGATAAAATTAGCATTTCTCCTTTATCAGACCTCACAACAGATTTAAGAGTTGCATTTTCATGAATAAAGTCATGTATTTTGGGTGGGATACAAGATTTGAAAGCATCATCGGACAAAAGTAAAGGTATATCATTGCTCGGTTTATTGAAAAATGAAATTGGTAAAACTTTTAAAAAGTTTGCCCTTATAAGTTCATAGCCCCACTCGAACAACTTTAAACCTCGAACTAACCTGTCAAAGCTTATTTCATTTGAAGAAGTTACTATTGGGTCATCAATCACTATAGAGTCATAAACTAACGATGAGGAAAGGATGCTGGCTGTATTTTTGCTCGTAGATCCAGTACTAAATAGTGCACTTAATTTATCAGTGGATTCGTGATTGCTTATTTCTGACTCAGCAGTTTCAATTCTCCCCCTATTGTACTGAGATAACCTATTTGATATTTCATTCGCAGGAAGTTTTTTGAGATCCACAACTTTGCCAGAGCTTGTAATAAGTCCCGCATCGATCAACAAGTTTAAAGAAAGATTACTCAATACAACTCCTTAAAACATAACAGATAATTAGACTCCCTCTCCCAATTGCTATACTTATCAAGCAATTGTTATTAAATATAATTTGGAGTCTCAA
>NZ_JAUYVJ010000039.1:0-32588 GCF_030689115.1 Psychrobium sp. 1_MG-2023
TGGCTGATTGGGCTGAGAGCAATCAGATAACTTTAGTCTTTATTCAGCCTGGTAATCCACAACAGAATGCTTATATCTAGCGCTTTAATCGCACGGTAAGATATGACTGGTTAAGTCATTATATCTATGAAGATATTGAACAATTACAAGACTGAACTTAGTTAAAGGTACAATTAAATGTAGAAACCCTGACTTTGTACATACAGAACAATTACAATAGTCGGCTTCTAGGTTTTCAGGGGCTTCAACTTCAAACTTAATGGCCTGACAATGACAGCTTCCTTGGTAAAGCACAGAACTCTCCTATAAACATAACGCCAACCCAAACCGCAGATAAAAATTTATGACTGTCCTTTTGTTCTCTTTTTTGATAGTAAAATTATTGTTTTATAACTGTTTAAATTTTATTTTTATGTTTACTTTTTGTTAACGGCGCTGTACTTTAGACACGTTGTACTAGAAGATTAATACAACGTATGGAATAAATTAAAGGAATAATTAAAGGAATTTTTATGAAATCTAAACTACTTCTAATCACTTTATTTGCTGCGCTTTCTCTTCCAGTGAAAGCTAATTTTATAGAGTCGACAGATTGTGTATCTAATTGTGTTAAAGTTGAGCTGATAGGTGAATCTGTCGTTGTAAAACAAGTCAATAATCTTGGTAATGTTATTGGTATAGATGTGGTTAAGCTTGGAGCTGAACCTATTTCTGTTAGCCGTCAGAATAGTGATAATATTGAAATGCAGTATACCCAAACGGTAAATGCATTTACTCAAGATAGGTTGCAACACTTTTCTTCTTCGTCTTCTTTTTCAGATCAAGAAGGGAGTTTTAATGTAAGTACAGAACGATATGAGACACCAACAGAGATCATAATTATACATATTACTATATTCCGTAACTCAGACGGTGACATTATCGATGTTCAAACTAGAGAAGTGAGATTTGCAAAGCCAGATCCTGAGACAGGTGGTCAATTACATTAATTTGTTACATGGTGTGAAAATACTAAAGAAGTAATATAAAGCCGCTTTCACAGCGGCTTTTTTACACCTACATTTCCCTTATTTCGGTCTAATTTAACCTAATAGGTTAACTCCCTACTTTTTCCTAGACACTATCCACATCCATTGCCTTTAATTGCCCCCGTTCTAACTTACGGGGTGATAACCAAGTGAACAAAACTAACCTCTTAGCGATGGGCGCTGCATCAGTTGTTGCGTTTGCTGTCGTTCGCATTGTTAAACAAAAACTTAAAGGTAAATCGGATAATGAGTAAAGATAACAAAATGCGATTAAAAGCCACGGGTATTGCAACGGTTGTTGCTGCGTTGGTGGTGTGGGCATCAAATAACGTTGGTGCTGTTGAAGACGTGATCGATTAAGGGGTACTGATATGAATCAAGTAACTCGCGCATTACGTAAAATTCAACCAGCCATGATTCAATTAGCCTCACCTACGGGTAGTGGCTATGAAGAAGAATGGTCGATTAAACTGCAAGCTGGTATGACTTATCACGGCATCGAGCTGGAAACGGACCTTGAGATTAAAAAAGTAACGTTGGATATTGGCGGTACACCTGTGTGTTATTCATCAAACGTGATGATGGATTTATTCTATAAAAGGGACAATCACACCTTTAACCAAATCATCAGACCAACATTTAAACTATTGCTATTTGATCGGACAAACAGAAGTAGCATGGATGCTATTTAACAGCCACCATGGCTGCATCAACGGCGTCTTGCCGTTCAAGTGGTAATACTAATCCTAAGTTGCCTACATCAACATAGAAACAAGACCCTGATCAAAACTCTTTCGGGGCGACAAAAACTATATCTTAGGATCAAAAAAAAGGCCGTAGCTCAATGAGCTACGGCCTTTTTTATTGTGTTGGTGCGGATGGGGGGACTTGAACCCCCACGCCCTAAAGCACTACCCCCTCAAGGTAGCGTGTCTACCAATTCCACCACATCCGCGAAACTTGTTTAACCAATTACTTAGTTTGGTACGTCACCGTCTTTGTTACCTACTGGTACGTCTGAATTCTTAATTGCTTCTGTTGTTTCAACAATAGGAGCTTCTAAGTTTTCGAACTCGCTCGTTTGGTTTGAGCGTTCAACCGTTAAGTTACCTAAGATCAGGCTTAAAACGAAGAAAATAGTTGCTAGTACGCCAGTACTACGAGTTAAAAAGTTACCCGCGCCTGAAGAACCGAAAAGTGTACCTGATGAACCGCCACCAAATGACGCGCCCATATCAGCACCTTTACCTTGTTGAATTAACACTAAACCAACAATGGCAATTGCTACAATTAAATAAACTACAATCAGTACTTCGTACATTACTTGCTACTCTATGCGTTTTGGCAAATAGCCATAAACTTATCAACAACTAGGCTGGCTCCGCCAACTAGTGCACCGTTTATGTCTTTTTGCTTAAATAGTTCAGCAGCGTTATTTTCATTCACGCTACCGCCATATAAAATTCTTACTCCGGCTGCCACTTCTTCATCGTGCTTCGCTAAGTGCTTACGGATGAAAGCGTGCACGTCTTGTGCTTGCTCCGGTGTTGCGCTTTTTCCAGTACCGATAGCCCAAACTGGCTCGTATGCGATAATACCATCTTTAAATGATTCAATACCACTACGTTCGATTACTGCATCAATATCTTGAGCAATCACAGTGAAGGTTTGTTCATCTTCACGTTGTTGTTCTGACTCGCCTGTACATAATATTGGTGTAATGTTATTTGCTAACGCGGTTGCATATTTACTTGCAACAAACTGCGGCGTTTCACCAAATAAACTACGACGCTCCGAGTGACCAACAATGGCAAAGTTACAATTTACTTGTTGTAACATCGCGGCTGAAATTTCACCGGTAAATGCACCAGACTCTTTATCACTTAAGTTTTGAGCACCAACAGCAATGGCTGAGTTATTGCTTGCAACTTGAGACGAAAATTCATCAAGATAAATGCTTGGAGGGCATACGATAATATCAATGCCGTTTACTTTGTCAGTTGTAAATGCAGTACTAAATTCTGCAATTAACGCTTTATCACCGTTCATTTTCCAATTCGCAGCAATTAGCGGTTTTAACTGAGTCATATTTCTCTCTCCATTAAAGCGACGCAGATAGTAACTATTCTTGAGTGTCGTTACAAGGTTGATCTTGAAAAAAATCAACTTTTATTACTGTTCGCTTTTTTTTTAGCCGAGCAAGGGCTATTTTTCAAGCCCTTGCTCGTTAGGTTATACAATATTTTACTGTTTGGCTCTAACCACAAACAGTTTTAACTACTTCACTAATAGTTGTTGCGTGCTCACCAACTTCAGTTGCATCAGCCCCTTCAACCATGACTCTAATCAATGGTTCAGTGCCAGATTTACGTAATAGTACGCGGCCACGATCGCCAAGGGTTGCTTCAGCATCGACCACGGCTTGTTTAACCTGCTCGTTTTCAAGTGGATTGTTATCCCCTTTAAAACGAACGTTAATCATCACTTGTGGCATCAGGGTCATACCTTGACATAAGTCTTGTAGCTTAAGATTAGATTTTAATACCGCAGTCAAGATTAACAATGCAGCAACAATACCATCACCCGTTGTGTTGTGATCAAGTGATATGATGTGGCCTGAGTTTTCACCGCCAATCTTCCAATTGTTTGCGACTAATTGCTCAAGTACATAACGATCACCAACATCAGCACGTACAAACGGAATGCCTAAGTCACGTAAAGCCAGCTCAAAGCCTAAGTTACTCATCTTGGTGCCAACAACACCGCCTTGTAAGTTACCGCTTTTCAGCGCTTCACGAACAATGATATATAGCGTTTCATCGCCATCTAATGCACGACCTTCATGATCAACCATCATTAAGCGGTCACCGTCACCATCAAGGGCAATACCCATATCAGCCTGCTGTGCGACTACTTCTTTTTGTAAATTAGCTAAGTCTGTAGCACCGTAACCATCATTAATGTTTAAACCGTTGGGCTGACAACCAATGCTAATCACTTCAGCGCCTAATTCACTAAATACCGCAGGTGCGATATGGTAAGTAGCACCGTGAGCGCAATCAACCACTAGCTTAAGGCCGTGTAATGATAATGCATTGGGGAAGTTGCTTTTACAAAACTCAATATAGCGACCTGCTGCATCTTCGATGCGCGTTGCTCGACCTAAAAACTCTGACTCAACACAGCCCATGTCTTTATCTAGTTCGGCTTCAATTGCTAGCTCAAGGTCGTCATCTAACTTGGTGCCGTCAGCTGAAAAGAATTTAATCCCGTTATCGTAGTAAGGATTGTGTGATGCACTAATGACAATGCCCGCTTCCGCACGGAATGTGCGCGTAAGGTAAGCAACAGCCGGGGTTGGCATTGGCCCTAAAAAAGCCGTATCGATACCCGCAGCAGATAAACCTGCTTCCAATGCAGACTCAAGCATATAGCCAGAGATACGCGTATCTTTACCAATAATAACTTTCTTGGTGCCTACTTTAGATAACACTTTACCGGCTGCATAGCCAAGCTTCATTGCAAACGCAGGGGTGATTTTTCCTTCCCCTACCTTACCTCGAACACCGTCAGTGCCGAAATATTTACGTTGTGACATATCTATCCTTATAAAATCTTAATTGTGGCCTGTTCTGTGGCCTCTAATACTTTTAAAACATCAGCAGTTTCTTTTACGTCGTGGACACGAATAATCTGAGCCCCTTGTTGGGCACACAGTAATGCGCCAGCTAAGCTAGCAGCAAGCCGCTCATCGACTTCTCGTGCTAATAAATGTTCGAACATACTTTTACGTGACAACCCAGCTAATAACGGCAAGTTAAACTGTTTAAAATGAGCAAAGTGTTTTACCAACGAAAAGTTGTGCTCCATGGTTTTGCCAAAGCCAAACCCTGGGTCTAAAATAATTTGCTCTCGTTTTATCCCTGCATTAACACAACGGTCTACTTGCTGCTCAAAAAAAGCGGTCACTTCAAGTAGCACATTGTCATATTGCGGGGCTTGCTGCATCGTCTGCGGCTGTCCTTGCATATGCATTAAACACACAGGTACTTGTGCTGTCGCTGCAGCTTCAAGTGCACCTGGGAGTTGTAATGCACGAACATCATTAATTAAGTTTGCGCCTGCAGCGACCGCTTCTGTCATCACTTGAGCTTTACTGGTGTCAATTGAAACCCAACAATCGAAGCGCTCAGCAATGGCTTCGATAATAGGTACAACCCGGTCAAGCTCTTGTGATAATTCTACCTTCGCTGCCCCCGGCCTAGTCGACTCACCACCAACGTCAATGATAGTCGCGCCATGCCCGAGCATTTGATCCACTTGCTTTAATGCGACATCAAGTTGAGTAAAGCTGCCGCCATCAGAGAAAGAATCAGGAGTGACATTTAAAATGCCCATAACCTGAGGTCGATCTAATTTTAGTATTTTGTTTTTATGATATAACTGCATCTAACTCATCTTCATGTTTTGCATCAAAGTTTATTAAATAAGTGGCTCCAAACAAACTAAGCCAACCGATTAAAATCATCAACCCAATTGCCAAATCGTAAAAACGTTCATAACATCGTTAATATTCGTTTAAATCGACACAACTAAGCGTTTACTTCAACAAGTTGGTATTAATCTATTACGCCAAACTTGGCCGCTATAATACGCTGTTAGTGTTTTTTTTCCATAAAAAAAGCCTCGCTAAACGAGGCTTTTTGATTCAACTTTAGATTATGAAGTTGATGAATCTGTAGACGGTGATTGTGTATTCACATCACTCGTATCAGCATTTGGCTTAACATCTGATGCGGGTGCGCTACCGCCCTTATCATCATCTTTGTCAGTTTCAGTCCAATCTGCAGGTGGGCGTGGCGTTTTACGCTCCATAAGATCATCAATTTGCTTGGCATCAATGGTTTCGTATTTCATCAGCGCGTCTTTCATCGCATGTAAAATATCCATATTATCATTTAGAATTTGCGCAGCACGGTCATAGTTACGGTCAACAAAGTTACGGATTTCTAAATCAATAGCTTGTGTTGTGTCTTCTGACATCTGCTTGTTCTTACCAACACTTCGGCCTAAGAATACTTCACCTTCTTCTTCAGCGTAAAGTAGTGGACCTAATTTTTCAGATAGACCCCATTGTGTCACCATCTTACGTGCAATTTCTGTGGCACGTTCAATATCATTAGACGCACCAGTACTGACTTTATTTGCACCGTAGATAACTTCTTCAGCAATACGACCACCGTACAAGCTCGAAATCATACTTTCTAAATGCTCTTTAGAGTGACTAACTCGGTCTTGCTCTGGTAAATACATAGTCACACCAAGTGCGCGACCACGTGGAATAATACTAACTTTATAAACAGGATCATGCTCAGGTACTAATCGACCAACAATCGCGTGACCTGCTTCGTGGTATGCCGTCATCTCTTTTTCAGCTTCAGACATCACCATGGTCTTACGCTCAGCACCCATTAAGATCTTGTCTTTAGCTTTTTCAAACTCTTCCATGCTAACAGTACGCTTTTCACCACGTGCAGCAAATAATGCCGCTTCGTTAACTAGGTTTGCTAAATCAGCACCCGAGAAGCCCGGAGTACCACGTGCAATCACGGCAGGTTCAACGCCATCGCCCAGAGGAACTTTACGCATATGAACTTTAAGGATTTGTTCACGTCCACGAATATCTGGTAACCCAACAGTTACTTGACGATCGAAACGACCGGGACGTAATAAAGCAGGGTCTAATACGTCAGGGCGGTTAGTTGCCGCAATAACGATAATACCTTCATTACCTTCAAAGCCATCCATCTCAACCAGCATTTGGTTTAATGTTTGCTCACGCTCGTCATTACCGCCACCTAGGCCAGCACCACGTTGACGGCCTACGGCATCAATCTCATCAATGAAGATGATACAAGGCGCAGACTTTTTAGCTTGGTCGAACATATCACGCACACGTGACGCACCAACACCAACAAACATTTCAACGAAATCAGAACCAGAAATAGTAAAGAACGGTACTTTAGCTTCACCAGCAATCGCTTTAGCCAGTAATGTTTTACCTGTACCAGGAGGACCCACAAGTAATACACCTGTTGGAATACGGCCACCTAGTTTTTGGAATTTGTTCGGTTCACGTAAATAATCGACTAATTCACCTACTTCTTCTTTTGCTTCATCACAACCAGCAACATCAGTAAATAGGGTATTAATTTTATCTTCACCCATTAAGCGAGCTTTTGATTTACCGAAAGACATAGCGCCTTTACCGCCACCGCCTTGCATCTGACGCATGAAGAAAATCCATACACCAATCAGTAAGATCATTGGGAACCAAGAGATAAAGATAGAAGTCAGCATGCTTGATTCTTCAGGTGCTTTACCCTCTACACGCACGCCTTTAATGATAAGCTGATCCATTAATTTAGCATCGTACATAGGTACAACGGTAAAAAAATCTGAACCGTCACGTCGTTTACCCGTGATATTTTTACTGCTTTCATCAACACTAATTTCGGCAATATTACCCCGATCAACTTCTTGGATAAATGATGTGTAGTCTAATTTACCGCTACTCGTTACTTCAGGGCTAAACCCCTTAAAAACAGACATTAACACTACAGCAATTACTAACCACAGTATTAAGTTCTTAGCCATATCACTCAAAGTAATGACCTCTTCTCTTGTTAAAAATTAAAATTTAATTACTCAATAGGTTACTATAATTTGTAGCCAGTAGCTACTATATAGACCTCACGTGAGCGATCTCTAGACGAATCTGGTTTACGCGTTTTCACTGATTTAAACATTGAACGCACTTCTTTCATGTACTCTTCATAGCCTTCGCCCATAAATACTTTGACCGCAAAGCTACCATTTGGTGCCAAAACTTGGCGACACATGTCTAGTGCTAACTCAACTAAATACATCGCACTAGGCTGATCAACTGACGCATTACCACTAAAGTTTGGGGCCATATCAGACAGCACAACATCAACCTTCTGATCACCCACCCGACTTAGCAATGCATCTAACACGGCTTCTTCACGAAAATCACCTTGCAAGAAAGCAACGCCGGGTAAAGCGTCCATAGGTAAGATATCACAGGCAATAACTTGCCCTTTATCACCAACGACTTTAGCGGCATATTGTGACCAACCACCAGGCGCAGCCCCTAAATCAACCACAGTCATGCCCGGTTTCATTAGTTTATCTTTGGTTTGAATTTCTTCTAACTTAAACACAGCACGTGAACGTAAACCTAATTTTTGTGCCTTTTGCACATAGTGGTCATTAAAGTGTTCTTCCATCCAGCGATTGCTGCTTTTGCTGCGAGTTTTTTTCTCATGCATGGGTAAAATGTTCCATACTCAACTTTTATTGAGACATAGCTAATAGTATTAATAGAGATATAAGGGTAAAATAACGACTTTCAACCCTAATTAAGTGAAATAACTAATAATGAATTTAAGCAATAAGCAAAAACAACACCTAAAGGGCTTAGCCCACAGCTTAAAACCTGTAGTACAACTAGGTTCAAACGGCTTAACTGAAGGTGTTTTAGCTGAAATTGATAATGCTTTGGCACATCATGAGCTAATTAAAGTTAAAGTTGCTACTAGCGATCGTGAAATGAAAAAACTGATCTTTGAAGCAATCATTCGCGAAACTCAAGCAGTTCAAGTACAAACTATTGGTCATATCCTAGTTGTATATAAACCGAGTGAAGAAGCTAAAATCAGCTTACCACGCTAGTCTCTATATTGTTTTAACTAACAGTTATTATAGGCAATAAAAAAGGGCTTTCGCCCTTTTTTTATATTTGAATATCACGTTTAAATGTAATCAACTGCCGTAATTTCAAATTCTTTAGTCCCACCAGGGGTGTTAACAGCAATTTCATCATCAAGTTCTTTACCGATAAATGCACGTGCTAAAGGCGAACTAACTGACAGTAAATTTTGTTTAATATCAGCTTCATCTTCACCAACGATACGATACGTCACTTCTTTCTCGGTATCTAAATCAAGTGCAGTAACCGTTGCGCCAAAGATAACGCGACCATTGTTAGACATTTTTGTCACATCGATAACTTGTGCGTTAGACAGCTTGCCTTCAATTTCTTGAATACGGCCTTCACAAAAGCCTTGCTCTTCACGTGCGGCATGATATTCGGCATTCTCTTTTAGATCACCATGCTCACGCGCTTCAGCAATATCGTTAACGATACGTGGGCGTTCAACCGTTTTTAAATGTTCTAACTCTTCTCGCAGTGCATTGGCGCCCTGCTCTGTCATTGGGACTAAACTCATAATATCTCTTTTAATAATTGCCTAAACAAGGCTACCTCTAAATAATGGCTTTATTCTAGAGCAGCCTTGGCATAATCGCAACTAACCTCGAGAGTAGAGTGAGTTTATTAACTTAACAACTCGTCTGTTTTTGCAGCCATGATAAAGTCGTTACGGTGTAAACCACCAATAGCGTGAGTCCACCAAGTGACCGTCACTTTACCCCACTCAGTTAAAATACCTGGATGATGGAACTCAGCTTCAGCTAACTCACCGAGTTTATTTGTAAAAGCTAACGCCAGTTTAAAGTTTTTAAACTTATATTCGCGTTGTAACTGCATCACGCCATCAACAGTAATGGGTGTCCAATCAGGAATCATCGCAATTAATTCAGCTAATTCTTGATCCGTTACTTGTGGTGCGTCTGCTTGACATGCTTCACAGGTTGCTTGACTTAAACTCATAATATTTCTCTTTTTAATTTTTGTTAAAGTAAGTATTGTTTTAATTCTGTTGCTAATAGATTAGCCACATAATGCTTTAGGTTCAAATTTTGCGGGTAATAACCCTAACGTCATCGCTTCATCGACAAGTGCCATCAAATCTAACGTCGTTAAATGTGTTAGATGTTCTAGGTCATCGACCACAAAATATTGCGGTTGCAAGATATCAATGCGGTAAGGGGTTCTGAAAACAGTGAGCGGTTCTAATGGTGCGATCTCAGCCTCTTTACGATAAGCATATTGTGTTTCCCCAGGTGATGACAAGATACCACCGCCAATAATTCTTAGTCCGTCGTGGCTACGAACTAAACCAAACTCAACGGTAAACCAATAGAGTCGAGCAAGGTAAACCCGCTGCTCTTTAGAGGCTGCTAATCCTAATTTACCGTAATGTTCGGTAAAATTAGCGAAATGTGGATTGGTTAACATCGCACAGTGGCCAAAAATTTCATGAAAGATATCCGGCTCTTGAAGGTAATCTAGCTCTTCTTGGCTACGAATAAAGGTGGCTACGGGGAATTTCTTTTCACTGAGTAAGCGAAAAAACTGTTCAAAGCCGATCAATGCTGGCACAGGTTCAGTTTGCCAACCAGTGGTTTCCTTTAATACTTCATTGATTTCTGATAATTGCGGGACACGATCCATCGGCAAGTTTAGTAGCTTTAAGCCGGCGATAAACTCTTCACAAGCGGTATCATCAATCCATTTCATTTGACGTGAAATCAATTGGGCCCAAATTCCATTTTCTTCAGCCGTATAATCTATATAGCCATTTTCATCAGGCTGCTTAGCTTTATATTTTGTTCCTTTACTCATCCAATGCCTCATCATTTAAACGCATATTAGTGATGCACATCATTATGTTTATAAATTATTGTTGATGTGCTTTCACATTAATAAATCACAAGCGCTTAAAAAACTCACCTATTTAATGACGTAAAGCAAGTGTAAAGCTGTAACACTGTTTTTACATAAAGTGTATTAGGATGAAATATCAGATAGTTAGACATAAAAAAACCAGCATTATTTAAAATAACACTGGTTAAAAAGCCGTCGAGCAAAATAAAAAATCGAACTAAGAAGTTAAATTAAAAGCTTAATTTAACTGTATTAAACAATAAACTATTGTGCATCTGGATCTGAATTGACAATATTTGTGATGAAATAATAGCCCATATATACTGCAATTCCGGCTAAAATTACTAGGCCAATAATTGAACCAAGTGCTGCATCATTATTTAAAATAAAGTCTAACCAATTCATGAGATACCTCGTTAATCTGTTTAATTGGTCACCATAGTACGTCGTTTCTGTGGCAGTAAACTGATCGAGATCAATAAGCGATATGGGTTAATTACTTAAGCCTACTAAGGCATGATCTAGATCATTAATTAGGTCGTCCGAGTGCTCCAATCCCACTGAAATTCTCAGTAAAGAGTCTGTTATGCCTGCAGTCTTTTTATCCTCGTCACTGTAAGTTGCGTGTGTCATTGATGCTGGGTGCTGTATTAATGACTCTGCATCCCCTAAACTAACCGCAATCTTAAATAACGATAGCGCGTTCACAAACCCTTTAACTTGCTCAAGTTCGGCGTTTAATGTAAATGCGATAACACCTCCTCCTTGTGTCATTTGCTCTGGGATAAAATGGTTGCCTGGGTGTGAGTCTAAGCCCGGATAATAGACCTTATTAACTGCAGGTTGTTTCTCAAGCCATTGAGCAATAGCTAAGCCATTAGTACAGTGGCGCTCCATTCTGACACTTAACGTTTTCAAACCACGCAAGATTAACCACGCGTCAAATGGCCCGAGTACGGCTCCAATATCTTTGATCATAGTACTGGCAATCAACTCAATTTGTTCACTCGAGCTACAGATTATCCCAGCAATAACATCACCATGGCCATTAAGGTATTTTGTTGCACTATGCACGATAACATCAATACCAAACTTTGCAGGCTGTTGGAGGTAAGGTGTCATAAATGTATTATCAACTACCGAGAGCAGTTGATGTTCTTTAGCCAACTGTGCAATAAAAGTTAGATCATAAACAGCCAGATGGGGATTGACGGGAGTTTCTAAAAAGATCACTTTCGTGTTTTCTCGCACCGCGCTAAGTACCTGCTGTTTATCAGCCATGTCAACCAGTGTCACTTCGATCCCAAAACGAACCAGCTGCTCCGTTAACAAGCTATAAGTACAGCCGTAAACAGCCTGAGATGCTATCAAATGATCACCACAAGATAAGTTGGCTAACAAGGTGGCTGATACCGCCCCCATGCCAGATGCTGTTGCAATCGCGTCATCACATAGCTCAAGATCAGCCATTTTAAGTTCTAATTCTCGTGTTGTTGGATTGCCAAGGCGAGAATAAATGTAGCCCGCTTCCTCGCCGCTAAAACGATTCGCACCTTGTTCAACTGAATCAAAGGTAAAGGTTGATGTTTGATAAATTGGCGTGGTTAAACAACCATAAGGTTGAGTTGCATTACCACTATGGATCGCCTGAGTATCGAAATGTTGCTTTTGCTTCATATTTAACCGCCAAATTGATTTATTCATTTAACGTTATGCTTAGAAATCAACCAAGGCAATATTTTATACAATATAAAACTACTTTATTCACCACAGTGATGTAAATAATTTGTTACGAGCAAGTCGCTACTGCCCATTAAACATGAGATTGCGGCTAATGCAATGCCGGAACGACAACGTTATCTACTGATAAATCGATACTGATATTTATTAACAGCCAAACGTCAAAAGGCCCGCTATTGCGGGCCTCTTGATTGCTTTTCTAGTCTTGGGGTAGGAAAAAGGCTTATTTCTTAGCCAGTTTCTCTTTAATACGTGCAGCACGACCAGAAAGGTCACGTAGATAGTAAAGTTTAGCGCGACGAACAAGACCGCGACGCTTAACAGTGATGCTATCAACTAGTGGGCTGTGAGTTTGGAAAACACGCTCAACACCTTCACCATTAGAGATCTTACGAACTGTGAATGCTGAATGTAGACCACGGTTACGAACAGCTAATACTACGCCTTCGTATGCCTGTAGACGAGTACGGTTACCCTCTACAACACGAACCTGAACAACTACAGTGTCGCCAGGTGCAAAGCTTGGAAGATCTGTTTTTAATTGAGCATCTTCGATTGCTTGAATAATTGGATTTTTCATATCTTTCTCATTCCTAGATTATACTGAAACTCTTCTAACCTTTGTCTTTTTCAACAAAGCTTGCAAGGATATTCTCTTGCTGGTCAGTCAGAGCTAGGTTATTTATTAAATCGGGTCGACGTTTTAAAGTTCTCTCTAACGATTGCTCTAAACGCCAACGCTTAATTTTTTCATGATTACCACTTAGTAAGACTGAAGGAACTGTCATACCGTCTAAGTTTTCAGGTCGAGTGTAATGTGGACAATCTAGCAGACCATCAGCAAACGAATCTTGTTCAGCTGAAGCTTGCTTACCCAACACTCCGGGAACAAAGCGCGACACTGCATCAATCAATGTCATCGCCGGAAGTTCTCCACCACTTAATACGTAATCACCAATAGACCATTCTTCATCGACTAGCGATTGAATAATCCGTTCATCTATTCCTTCATAGCGACCACAAATAAGGATTAACTTATCTGATTGGCTTAGCTCTTCAACCCCAGTTTGGTCTAGACGACGTCCCTGTGGTGATAAATAGATAACTTTAGCGTCGCCACCTGCAGCTTGTTTAGCAGCAAGTATTGCATCTCGCAATGGTTGAACCATCATTAACATCCCTGGACCACCGCCATAAGGACGATCATCAACAGTACGATGTTTATCATGGGTGAAATCACGAGGATTCCAACATTGCAATTGTATTAAGCCTTGTTTAACGGCTCGTCCTGTTACGCCCTGTTCAGTAATCGCACGAAACATTTCAGGAAAAAGCGTGATCACGCCTAACCACATATTACGTACTCCAAACAGTTAGAAATCAGGATCCCAGTCCACTTCAATAACACGAGTTTCGCGATTAATATTAATAATCACTTGCCCGTCTACTAAAGGGATTAATCTTTCTTTTTTACCGAAACCATCACGAGCATTAGCTTTCACTTGCAGAACGTCATTAGAACCAGTTTCCATTAAGCCATCTACATGACCAAAGTGGTAACCTTTAATGTTCTTAACTTCCATTCCAATTAGCTCACGCCAATAAAAGTCATTTTCATCAAGCTCAGCCAGTTGTTCAGGTTTTACTGCTATTTTACAACCGGTTAAACGCACAGCGTCATCACGGTCATCCACATCAGCAAAACGAGCAACAACGCCCTTGCCATGACGTCGCCATTCGGCAACTTTCATTTCTGCCCACTGACCTTTGCTCTCTACAAGCCAAGATGAATAGTCAAAAATACTCTCAGGTAAATCAGTATAGGTAGTAATTTTCATCCAACCCTTAATACCGTAGGGTGCACCAACGCAACCTAACAATACCTTGTCGGTTTGATTACTCATCAATTACCCTTAAGCCGCTTTTTGAGCGTCTTTAATTAATTTTGCTACACGGTCAGAAGCTTGAGCGCCTTGGCCTACCCAGTGTGCTACACGGTCTAGGTCAATACGTAAAGTTTCTTCTTGGCCACGGGCCATTGGGTTGAAGAAACCAATTTTCTCAATATAACGGCCGTCACGAGCGCGACGACTATCTGCTACTACTACCTGGTAGAAAGGACGCTTCTTAGCGCCACCACGTGCCAAACGAATGGTTACCATAGGTAAATATTCCTCTAATGTTTAATGGCAATTAAGCCAGAGTGTTAACTAAATGTTTTCTCAACCTGTTTATATATGTACAACGAAATACGCGACATAATAATTAAATCAGGTCAAATAGAACGCACCCCAGACTAGAAAGCTCGCAAATTATACGTGAATAGCTAACGACTGCAAACTTTTATCGGTTGTTTGGTTCACATTTTTTAATGGATTAGGAAATTGTGTTTAATATAGGAAGGAATTAGGCTATTTTTGCAGTTCAATCAATTTAAAGGGGGGGGCGTCTCTAATGTACGGCCCCCTTCTTATTTCATATATCTATCAAATTAAAAGTTATACTGTACTGATACACCCATATTACGAGGGTCAGTAATCGCAGCATAGCCTAATGGAGCACGGCGGCCTGCGGGTTCTAATACAGTAATGCCTTTTTTGTCAAAGACATTATTAACAAAGCCAGACACCCTCCAATTATCAACCTGATAATCAAGATTTAAACGCGTTGTGCTAAAACCACCAGCCACACGCTCGGGTGTATTGTAATAATCGCCAAAATATTCATCAACATATTGTGTCGACACATCGACAGTAAATACATCACTCACCCAATATTTAGCGCCAATACTCGCATTAGATTTAGGAGCAGAGTTAAGTTCATTGCCTTTAACATCACCAAAACTTGGGTCTGCGTCAGTAATTTCAGTGTCTAACACACCAAGGCCTGTACGCAATTGCAGACTATCAGAAACAAATGCGGTGACCTCAACCTCTAACCCTGTGCTTTGCGCATCATCAATGTTAGAAATTTTTCTCATTAAATCAGAACCCTGATAGCCATCAAAGTTATTAAAGAATAGGTTCGCACTAATATTAACGTCACCATCGTACTGAGAGCTACGCACGCTTAATTCATAAGTATTAACGGCTTCTTGATCAAAGTAATAGTATTCATTATCACGCGTCATGGCACCGCCACCAGCATTGTAACCGCGACGAGCACTCGCAGATATTGTTGTCTCATCACTCATCGCATATTGGACTACAAGCTTTGGCAACACGAAGGTTTTTTCGTTATCTAAACGATCATGAACATAGGCTTCTCCGATCAACATATGGAAATCACGTAGTTGCTCTTCACGCTCAACTCGGCCACCCGCAATCACATTAAATTTCTCATTAATCTCATAGTTAACTTCACCATAAAGTGACATAGACTTACTTTCATCGTCACCGTGGTAAGGCCACGCGCCTTGAGAATTAAACTTTTGTTCGCGCTGATAAAGTGCAACACCAACAAAACCTTGAGTGGTAGTCGTTGCATTACCAAAATTTACCTTGCCATCAATAGTGTAGCTATCATCGTTCATTTTAACCGTTTGCTGACGTCCGGCATTGGCTTCATAAGAACTAAAGCCCCAATCATATTTCATTTGCGCCACAAGCAAATCAAACGACAGTTCACTGTTTATTTGATAATCGACTTTTACCGATGCCGTATCCGAGCCAGTTTCCATATAACGTTGTGAGTAAGGATTAAACGCCCACGGATCATCTGCCGTGAAATAATTACGCCCAGCATTGCCTTTTTCGTCAGCATAAGCATAGCTAAATAAGACTTTTAATGAGTCATCGCCGCTTGGTTGCCATAACACTTTACCGCGTAAGCGATTTGTTTTTAACTCGTTTAAATCAAAGGGTGGCGGGTTATCTGCATGCACTATTTCTTTTTTGAAGGTTTCGCCATCAACATTTTGTCCCGTTAAACGAAATGCGAGCTTGTCATCCATGATTGGTCCAGAAACCATAAAGGCGCTATCGATATAGCTTGACTGGTCGCGATAAGCGACACGCGCGGCGCCATCCCATTCAAATGTTGGCTCAAACGTTGTAATAAATACAGAACCTGCGATGCTATTTCGACCATTGCTGGTTGATTGGGGGCCACGAAATACCTCTATTTGAGAGATATCCCACAGACCCGTATCACCAGATAGGTCGGCAACAAAAGGTTCAGCAACACCATCAATTAGCGTTGATACACGTGCTTTTGAGCCGCCCGTAAATGAGTTAAACCCTGTTGCAGAACCATTACCTGAAACACCGCGAATGTCGGGAACCGCGCCGCTTAATGCAACAACATTGGCGACATCGCCTACCGCATTTGCAACAGATAAATATTGACCGCTGAGTAAGGTTTCGGCATCGATCACTGACACCGACGAAGCCGTATCTTTTAGGCTACGTTCGATTTTCTCACCATGGACCGTAATAACATCCATTGATTTTGTTTGATTCTTTTCATCTTCTGCAAAAGCAGTAGGTGCTAATAGTAAGCTGGCTAATGTGGTTGCAAGCGCATTTAATTTAAAAACTGAGGCTTTCATAACTTCCTGTATCCGTTGTTCAAAAAATTTGCGCATAATCTACATCAAATAAAAGATAAGCACAATTGCAAATCGTTATCATTAACACTACAATTACAAAAAAATATCACAACCAATAAGGACACTATTGTGACACTTCAGTTTTTAGCCATCTTGCTCACTGTTATTGGTGCTGGCTTAACTTACCTTAGTAATAAAAATCAACGTTTAATAGCTACAAAGCTCGTCGCTAAGTGGGCATACAGCGGTATTTCCCTGATGTTGATTTCTTTTGCACTTTGGTTGCAACTCTTTTCAGGAGCGGTTGCTTTTTTCATTTGGGTATTTACCAGTGCAATGGCGTTAACCATTATTCCATTGCTTAGCTTACTCAAACGCACGGAGGCCAACTGATGACTCGTTTAAGCGCCGATCAAAAAATCCAACCCCATTGGTGGTCTAAAACCTTATCAGGCAGTATTTTGGGGCTCTCATTAGCGTTTGCCTTTGCTTCTATTTTCGCTTGGTATGGGCCCGGTGGAATCGAACCATCAATGAAAACGCAATTTAACATGTGGATCATTAGTCCTATCTGGTTACTGGTCTTAAGCTTTAGTTTCTTATTTAAAACAGGCAAAAAAGCATTCCTCTATTTATCAGCAGCTAATATCGTTGCTTATTCTATCTTCCTTACATTACGGTGGTACCTATGAGAATCCGCGGCGATATCTTAAGAACTTACCAGTCAGTCCATACGTGGACCGGTATTGTGGCTGGTCTCGTGTTGTTTATTGGCTTTTACGCGGGCTCTCTCACCGTATTTAAGCCTGAGATAACCCAGTGGGCGACACCCACTAGCGAATATTTAGCTCCCATAGAGGTTGAAAAGTATGATGCCTTAATTGAGCAAGTAACCGCTAAGCATCAAAAAGCTGCTGATGGTTTCACGCTAAACTTTCATCAACAAGCATCTCCTTTAACATGGTATGAATCTGGAGGCGGCCGTGGTCTGCGTTTAGATGATAGCCTTAATCATGCGACATTAACTCAACAAGACGAGTTAGTAACACAATTAGCCACGCCCAACGAACTAGGCAACTTAATCGATTTATTACACCGCACTGCTGGTATCATCGGTGAAGTGGGTCATGAAGATCTTGGTGTGATTATTTTAGGTATTGCCGCTGTGCTTTACTTTCTAGCACTGGTTTCAGGGGTTATTTTCTTATTGCCGACGCTAGTTAAGAATTTCTTCGCATTAAGAAGTAATAAAGGAGCGAGTCGTTTTTGGCTTGATAGTCATAACTTAGTGGGCATAATCAGTTTGCCTTTTCACCTTATCATCGCTTGGACTGTTATCGTGTTCTCTTTTCACGATGTTTTTTATGGCGGGTTAGGTCTTGCCTACGGTGATAAGCCTTTATTTGAGCGTCAAGCAAAAGCTGAAGTTGCTTATAGTGTTAACAATCTACACCCTGTCGATAAATACATTAAAGAGGTTAACCAACTTGCTCAAGGCTACCAAATAAAGAGTATGGAGTTCTCTCGCTTAAACAGTAAAGCACCGCAGTTAGGCGTGCAAGTGACCAATCCTGACGTAATGAAGCGTGGGCAAGACGCCGACTATATTATGCTTCACCCCTATACGTTAAAGGTGACTTACTCAAGTGTCTTCTCACAAGAACACAACAGTGATCCTTATGGCCCTGTGGTTAAAAGCTTCTTCGCGTTACATTTTGGTAACTACGGCGGTGAAGCCGGGCGTTGGCTTTATTTCGTGATGGGATTGTTAGGTGCATTCTTATTCTATGGCGGTAACTTGCTATGGCTAGAAAAACGTCGTCAGAAACAAACGACTCAAAGCCGTTCCAATCGAGTGATGGCTGCTTTAACCGTTGGTATTTGTTTAGGCTCAGTGCTTGCACTTGTCAGTGCCCTGTTGGCTTCAAAGTGGTTTTATTTGATGCAGGTTCAAATTAACCAAGGCTATGTCTATCTCTATTACGCCATTTTCTTTGCTGCCATTATATTTTGTTTTATCAAAGGGGCAGCATTAGGTGCGATCCGAATTCAGCAGTTACTGGGTACAATTTGCATGGGCATTGTAATAACTTCGGTTATTGCGCCATTAATCCCTGCTCTAGGCTTTATGCAACACCTCGCTATCGGCGGCTTTGAAATCGTTGCTCTAGTCTTCGCTATGGCATTTTTCTACAGTGCACATAAGACGGCACAGCGTGCTTATTATGGCGAGCGAAATAGCATCTGGGCATTAACACCTAATACGGTAAAAGATGTCACACCTCAACAAGTAACCATTTAAACTTGATATCAACCAAGGGGACTAAGCTTTAGTCCCCTTTAATCAGTGCCCCGGCAGATTTTAGACCACACAAAACTCACATGAAAGCCCACATAAAATACTGAT
This sequence comes from Psychrobium sp. 1_MG-2023, assembly GCF_030689115.1. Lineage (NCBI taxonomy): Bacteria > Pseudomonadati > Pseudomonadota > Gammaproteobacteria > Alteromonadales > Shewanellaceae > Psychrobium > Psychrobium sp. 1_MG-2023. The sequence goes on from NZ_JAUYVJ010000039.1 coordinate 19,377, forward strand.
TTACAAGTAATTATTTTTCTATTTATTTTCTATTCATAAAAAATAAATTTTCGATAAGACTCATAACAGTCGATAGATTAGCATGTTGAAAACACTGAATTGAGAATACATTTTTATGAAACACAAAACACTACTAACGATAATGACTCTAACGATTTTAACCGGATGTGGAACACAAGTAACTCGTTTGGAAAACCCTGACAGGAAAGAAACCAATAAACCCTATCAAAATTTATTTCCGAGTCACTTTGTGGGTAACGGACCACATCATGTAAATGACGATCTCGATTTACTAAAGCCGCACGAAAAGAAAGTCATTAAACACGCTCTTTTTGACCCGGTACCATCGCACAAATACAGTAAGACATTCGGGTTTAATTACTCAGACTTGGTGTATTCAGATATACACCTCGATGCAAATAAAAGAGGGGAATTAACATGGCTGGGCCATGCAAGTTTTTTAATCCAACAAATGAATAGCGACGCACTCGTTACGGACCCTGTCTTTAATGAATTTGATGGCTTTTTAGGCTGGCTTGGTCAACAAGTCAGCCCTTCCTTTGTTCGTCAGGGAGAAGCCGTTGTTAAAGCTTCACAGCTACCCTTTGTTTCTGGCGTGTTAATTTCACATAATCACTTTGACCATTTGAGCAACACAACATTAAACCAGTTTCATCAAAATACACATTTATATCTGCCGTTAGATAATAGTGAAGATGTGGATTACTCATCAGGGCCTATTACCGAGATGGATTGGTATACTCAAACACAACACAACCAAACCAGCGTTCATTTTTTACCTAGTAACCATAACTCTGCAAGAGGAGTACTTGATGCCAATGAAAGCTTATGGGGAAGTTGGATGCTCGATGACGGCCAATATAAAGTGTACTTTGCCGGTGACACTGGTTATAGCGATGTGTTTAAAGATATCAGAAAACAAGTCGGTGCGATGGATGTTTGTTTAATGCCGATCATTGCTTATCATGAAGGAAAGCGTAGCGTTCATATGTCACCAGAGGATGCAATAAAAGCAGCAGAGGATCTCGGCTGCAAAATATTTGTTCCTTGGGGCTATGGTACTTGGACATTAGGCTGTGAGCATGCCAACGAGCCGCTTAGACGTCTCGAGCTCGAGATTGGGCAAACCCAACCTAATTTCATAGTAAGTAAATTAAAAATGGGCGAAAGTTTAAATTACCATCACCTTTTGCAAAGCTTAAAAGGCTAAAAACGTAATTAACTGATACTTTGATGGCTTGTACCATCAAAGTATCCAAGCTCAGTTAACTCTGCTTTATGTTTTTCCAACCAAAACGCTGACGCATGTCGCTTAATGTAATCTTGGTAATCTGGGGTATTTGGATCGTTCATATAGCCTTGTAACTGGAAAAGCAATAATGCACCATGGAGTGCATTGTTGTATTCATAGTTTAATCGAGCCTGCTCAAATGCTCGTTTGGCTAGAGCGATGGCAGCGATATTATCCTGCTTAGCACGCAATAACCTCGCCTGTTGAATTAAGTTAAAGCTGTCTTGCGGCAACAACTCAAATAACGCGAAAGCTTCTTGCCAACGTGACTTATCAATATACCAGCTCATTAACTCTTCCGTGGCACTTTCATAAATCCACTGGTATTTATTTAATTTAGGTAAACCCAATACCTTTAGATAATATGATTCAGCCTCGGCTTTACTTGGAGCAAAAAGCCCTAAGTGATAATGAATGACAGCAGAGTGTGCTTGCGATACCTGATGAGTTAGCAATAACGATTTTGCTGTATTCAAATATTGATAACGATTTACAACATCGCCTAGTTTATGAGATAAAATGGAGCCTGTCGTATAGGCACTAGCATGTGCTAAAACAGCCTTTTTCTGTTGTGCGTATTTTGCGGCATTTTCAATATGCTGCTGCATGCGTTTAGGCGTGTGCTGGGCATACGCAAGCCAGGCCAAAGATAGCTCTATTTTATGTCTTACCTCGACAAACTGCTTTTGTGGCGCGAGGTCTAAAGCGTGATTATAAAACTTTTTCGCTTGAATAAACTTTTGCTGTTGATGATAAATAGCGCCTTTTACGTACAGGCCCAATGCTCGATAGGGTGAAGCGGCTTTATTCCCTGCTAACTGAATTAGCTTTTCTGCCAATGCGTTCGCGACATCATAATTTTGTTCCTTAACCTGTTGCAATAATAATTGATGCACCACAGACATATTTTCAGGCTGTTGCGCTAACAGTAAATTTAACTTCGAACTGACAAGCGCCGAATTAGGCTCATTAAGTAAATTAGCTTGCTCAATAGCTTCGACTGTGGCTTTAAGCGATGAAACTAAAGACCGCTGATCAGGAGCAGTTAAATAGCCAGACCAATTTCTATGATGACCGAATAGTTTATATTCAATACTCATTTGGCCATCATGCGTGTATAAGAAACCTGATAGGAGTATAACATTTGTACCCACGCTCATTGCTTGTCTACTTTCCTCAGGGTAAGTAAACAACATACGGGTGTTAATAGAAGAGCTCCCTTTTAGTTCACCACCGCTAGCATTATGCTGATGCATCTGCCGATTAAAGTGGTCCAGTTGAGTTGCTTCAGTATCGTCCTGTATAGAGAAAGGGATCAAATAAACTCGGCTGTTGTGCTCTGATGCGAGTTGCTCGTTGTCTGTGAAATAAACCAATAAAGCCACCAGCACAACTGCAATGCATGCACTTAAAAATACATATGAAGACTTCGGTACCCCAGTAGTTTCACTGGTTGTTACACTCGACTTATCTTGTAAGGCGGCCAGCTCAAAGGGCCGTTGCCATTGATAACCTTTTTTTGAAAAAGTTTTGATCGCATCACGGCCAAACAACTGTCGTAATTGACTAATATTTTGAAAGACAACTTGTTCCGAGACGACTTGTTCACCCCAGACTTGGCTTAGGATGTGCTCTTTACTTAGAATTTTATCTTGATTTTCGAGAAATAGAGCCAGCAATTTGGCTTCGTTACTTTTTAAAGCCTTGGGCTGGTTGTTGTGATAAAGAGTTAGACTTTCTTGATCAAAACAATAATTTTCATAGATATACTGCATAGCGACTTGTTTATTTGGCACCTTGACTATTCATTGCATAAAAAAACCCTGCGCTAAAGACAGGGCTTTTAATAGTACAGCTAAAGGACGTGTTTATCTCGGTGGCATACCACCAAAACCACCGCCACCACCCATACCAGGTGGTAACATACCCTTCATGCCGCGCATCATTTTTTGCATGCCGCCTTTACCAGACATTTTCTTCATCATTTTTTGCATTTGAGTAAATTGCTTCAATAACTTATTAACGTCTTGGATTTGGGTACCTGAACCCGCAGCGATACGACGCTTACGAGACCCTTTAATAATTTCTGGACGAGCGCGCTCTGCTGGCGTCATCGAAGAGATGATAGCTTCCATGCGCACAGTCATTTTATCATCCATTTGATTTTTAACAGCGTCTGGTACGTTACCCATGCCCGGTAATTTATCCATCATGCCCATCATGCCGCCCATGTTACGCATCTGCGCAAGCTGGTCACGGAAATCTTCTAAATCAAAGCCTTTGCCTTTCTTAATTTTCTTTGCAAGTTTTTCCGCTTTGGTTTTATCAACTTTACGTTCAACTTCTTCAATTAAAGAAAGAACATCACCCATCCCCAAAATTCGTGATGCAACACGATCAGGGTGGAAAGGCTCTAGAGCATCGGTTTTTTCACCAACACCTAAAAACTTAATTGGTTTGCCAGTAATGTGACGAATCGATAACGCCGCACCACCACGAGCATCACCGTCTGTTTTGGTTAAGATAACACCCGTCAGCGGTAGTGCTTCATTAAACGCTTTAGCGGTGTTTGCCGCATCTTGACCCGTCATTGCATCAACAACAAAGAGAGTCTCTACTGGTTTAACCGCACTGTGAAGATCGATGATCTCATCCATCATATCGCTATCAACGTGTAGACGACCCGCGGTATCTAAAATGACAACATCGATGAATTTCTTTTTCGCGTGGGCAATTGCCGCATTAGCGATATCTACTGGCTTTTGCGAAATATCAGATGGGAAGAATTCCACTTCAACTTCAGTAGCAAGGGTTTCTAACTGCTTAATCGCCGCAGGACGGTATACGTCGGCACTTACAACTAAAACAGATTTCTTTTCACGCTCACGTAAAAATTTAGATAGTTTTGCAACAGAGGTCGTTTTACCCGCACCTTGCAGACCCGCCATCATGATAACAGCCGGAGGTTGGGCGTTTAAATTCAGGGCTTCGTTAACTTCACCCATCGCCGCTTCAAGCTCAGCCTGAACAATTTTTACAAAGACTTGGCCCGGGCTTAAGCTTTTAGTCACTTCAGTACCAACAGCGCGCGCCTTGACTTTCTTAATAAACTCACGAACTACAGGTAAGGCAACATCAGCCTCTAATAACGCCATGCGTACTTCACGCAGCGTTTCTTTAATATTGTCTTCAGTTAGGCGACCGCGACCACTAATATTTTTTAGGGTACTGGATAATCGATCGGTAAGGTTCTCAAACATAAATAACTCAAACCATTAATATAAGAATAGATAAATTCCTAGCATTATAACCTGCCAGATTAAAAATAGGCTAGGCTTAATCTATATCTAGCCCCTGATAACATGGAATGTTTCAAAATATTTCAAGTAATCGTTTATGTAAAGCAATGTAAAAGCGCTTAACCTGAGCATGGATTACTGTAATCTGCCCTTATCGAAGTACTCTTAATGAAACACCTAAAATAAAGTAGTAGTCATGAAAATAATAAAAAAATTAATCCCCTTTGTTGTTTTAATCGTGTTAGTTGGCATCGCCGTAGCTATCTTCTATACGCCACCTCAGACTAAGAAGCGAGGCTCCCGCCCTGCTCCATCAATGATTATTGAAAAGCAAACAATCAACCAAGCTCCCTATCAAGTGACCTTGCAATCGTTTGGTAAAGTCACGGCAAAACACCAAGGCCAACTGACCGCACAAGTGTCAGGACAAATCGTGGCCGTATCACCAGCGTTTAATGAAGGTAGCTTTTTCAAAAAAGGGGAAGTGTTAGTCAGTATTGACCCACGCGATTACCTTATTCGCGTTGAGTCAGCGCAAGCAGAGTTGGCTCAAGCACAAGTAGCCTATGACGAAGAAGTTGCTCGTTCAGCCCAAGCGATTAAAGATCGTAACACTTTAGGTTCGCTCAATGAGGCAAGTGATTTTGCCTTAAGAAAACCACAAATGGCAGCAGCTAAAGCCAAGCTAATGGCGGCGTCTGCAAACATGAAGCAAGCTAAGCTTGATGTTGAGCGTACTAGGATCATCGCCCCGTATGATGGACGTCTTTTAACTAAAAATGCTGATATCGGCCAAGTCATTAACAGTAATACTAATTTGGCTAGCATTTTTTCAACAGAGGTTGCTGAAGTCCGTTTACCGATTAAAAACTCACAGTTAGCATTAATTGATTTACCGAATAATCATCAATCTCAGCAACAAGTAAACGATTCCAGTGTGAGCATCATTAATACCATTGGGGGTGAAGCTCAATATTGGCCATCAACCATTGCTCGAACAAGTGGTAGCATTGACCAAAATACCCAGCAGATCAATATTATTAGTGAGGTTTTACGCCCATTTGATGCCGCAGATAAGCGTTCGTTAAACATTGGGCAATTCGTTAATGCAACCATTAGTGGCCGTACCATTGCAGATGCGATAGTTATTCCTAATTCAACTATCTACCAAGGCAGCTATGTCTATCTTTATCAAGACGGTAAATTGCAACGCCGTGATATAGAAATAGGTTTTCAAAATGAATCCGACGCTCTAGTAACTAGTGGTTTAAGTGCTGGCGAGGATCTTGTAACCACACCGTTAGGCCAAGTGAGCTCAGGAACAGCCGTACAACTAAAAGGAAGTAAGAAAAGCACACGACGCCCACAAAACCGTGCAGGTGGTAACAATCAGAAACCAGCACCAACGCAACGTGAGAGTAAAACACAGGAGCAACGCCCATGATCGCTTGGTTTGCTCGTAATGATGTTGCTGCCAACTTATTAATGTTTTCGATATTAATCGTTGGTTTTATTTTACTGGGTAACAAAATACCATTAGAAGTCTTTCCGTCGGTTGAGCCTAGAACTATTTCAGTATCTGTGAGCCTGCGAGGTGCAACACCAGAAGATACCGAACAAGGTATAGCCATACTGGTTGAAGAAGCGATTCAAGATTTAGAAGGAATTAAGCAACTTACTAGTCGCTCTTCAGAAGGCAGTGCGTCAGTGCGTGCCGAAATAGACAAAGGCGTTGATAGCCAAAAGCTACTGAACGAAATTAAAAGCCGCGTTGACGCGATTAACAATTTTCCAGTCGCTGCTGAGAAACCCATTGTCAGCCTTGCTAAATACCAACGGGAAGTTATTAGTGTCGTTATTGCTGGGCCGCAATCTGAAAAAGAGATACGTCAAATGGCAGAACATGTCAGGGACGATATTTTACGTTTAGACGGTGTAACGCAAGTTGAACTAGACTCAGTGCGCCCTTATGAAATAACCATTGAAGTGAATCAGGATATTTTACGCCAGTATCAAATTAGCCTAAATCAAATATCACAAGCGATTGCCAACAGTTCCAAAGATTTATCTTCTGGTAATATTAAAACTCGTGGTGGTGATGTCCTTATTCGCTCATCAGGTCAAGCCTACCGCCAGGATGACTATGAAAATATTATTATTCTGACCCAAAGTGATGGTAGTTTAATTCGCTTAAAAGACATCGCTAAAGTCAATGATGGCTTTGATGATAGCCAATTTTCAAGCCGCTTTAATGGTAAAAACGCTGCGTTTGTTGAGGTCTATCGAATCGGTAATCAAAGTGCCATTGAAGTTGCCGACGCCGTTAAAGCCTATTTAGCCGAAAAGCAGCCGTTAATGCCTGACAGTGTTGATTTAACTTATTGGCGTGACCGTTCAACCATCGTTAAAAACCGTTTAAACACCCTATCAACCAATGCGATGCAAGGGGGGATTTTAGTTCTACTTCTACTTACTCTTTTCTTGCGTCCCGCGATTGCACTATGGGTATTTATTGGTATTCCGGTGAGTTTTATGGGGGCATTTTTCTTAATGCCAGTGCTAGGTGTGACATTAAATATCTTTAGCCTGTTTGCCTTTATTTTGGTGCTAGGAATTGTGGTCGATGATGCCATTGTCACTGGCGAGAATATCTACTCGCATTTACGACATAGCGAAACTGGACTTCAAGCAGCGATTCGAGGAACCCAAGAGGTGTCAGTTCCTGTAACCTTTGGTATTTTAACGACCATTGTTGCCTTCTTACCACTAGCCTTTATCGAAGGTCGCCGCGGTGATATTTTTGCTCAAATTCCGATTGTGGTGATCCCAATTTTATTGTTCTCGTTAATTGAGTCAAAGCTAGTACTACCTGCACATTTAAAACACATTAAATTACGCCAAGATAAGAAATCTGATAATGCATTCTCTCGTTTCCAAGAGCGTTTTGCCGACGGCTTTGAAAATGCGATTTTAAAATACTACCAACCGATTCTAGGGGTTTGTCTAAACAACAAACGTACGACACTATTTAGTTTCATTGGTGTACTGCTAATTATCATTAGCTTGCTTGCTAGTGGCTGGATGCGTTTTACTTTCTTCCCACGTGTAGAAAGTGAAACGGCTCGCGCCTCGTTAACCATGCCTACGGGTACGCCATATGAAGTGACGGATCATTACATCACTAAAATGACCGACGCTGCATTTGCGTTAAAAGCTAAATACTATGAACGAGAAGGTATAGACTTAATCCTTGATATTAACTCAACCACAGGCAGCAATGGCCGCTCTCAGGGTTCTCATCTGGGACGGGTCATGTTCCAAATTGTGCCACCTGAGCAACGTGAACTTAAGATTGGTTCGGGCCAGTTAATGCGTGAGTGGCGCGGTATGATTGGTGAAATCCCCGGCGCGCAAAGCCTCACCTATCGTGCGGAAATCGGTCGCACCTCCGATCCAGTCGATATTCAATTCTCTGGTATCGACTTTAAGGCGCTTGGAGAGGTCGGTGATCAGGTCAAAGAACAACTAGCCCTCTACCCTGCGTTATTTGATATCTCGGACTCTCTTTCTAATGGTAAAGAAGAATTACAAATAGAATTAAACGAGCAAGCCTATGCACTTGGTTTAACCCGTAGTGAGGTTTTGAGCCAAATTCGTGCCGCCTATTTTGGGGTGCAAGTAGAGCGAATCCAACGGGGCCGTGATGATGTACGAGTGATGTTGAAACTACCAAAAGAGCAACGCCAGTCGGTTGCTGGGTTGGAAGATTTACGCATTACCACCGCACAGGGTCAACAGCTCCCGCTCAGTCAAATTGCGACATTAACACCGGGCCTATCCCCAACAACAATTAACCGTATTGACCGTTATCGCACTATGACAGTCACTGCTGATGCCATAAAGTCTGAAGCTGACATGCAGTTAATTCAACGTGAACTACGTGAGTTTATTGACGAACTATTAGTGCTCTATCCGGGTATTCATTACAAATTTGAAGGTGAAGCAAGAGAACAACGCGAGTCCTTTGGCTCAATGGGGCTAGGCTTAATTATTATGTTGTTTGTGATTTACGGCCTGCTAGCCATTCCGTTTAAATCCTACTTACAACCTTTGATTGTAATGTCAGTGATCCCATTTGGTATCATTGGTGCAGTGGCTGGTCACTGGATAATGGGCATGAATTTAACCATTTTAAGTGTCATGGGCATGATGGCGTTGGTGGGTGTTGTAATCAATGACTCACTCGTGCTCGTTGACTATATCAACAAACATTACAGACACGGAAAATTATCCTTACAAGAAGCCGTATTACAGGCTGGCGCAGCTCGATTTAGACCCGTGATGTTAACATCACTCACTACCTTTATCGGGCTAATGCCGTTATTGTTTGAAAAGTCGACACAAGCGCAGTTCCTCATCCCTATGGCCGTTTCATTGGCCTTCGGAATTATCTTTGCAACTTTTATTACCTTAATTTTAGTCCCTATAAACTATATTATGGTTGAAAAAACACGCCTTGGTTATCAACGTTTTATCAACAGTTAACCCCGCTAAACGTCACCCTCGGGTGACGTTTTTTTTATCGCTTATTCTGATAAAGAATAAATAGTCCCAATTAACTCTCGTTATTTTATTTCATCCGTTGTACTATGAGCTTTTAGACGTCTAAACGTCTAATACCAATTAGCAGAATCACATTGAATTTTCAATTAGCCATAAGTGCATTTCAGTGTGACAAAGTAGTTAAGTTATTGGCCATAGGATTATTGTGATGAGTGAACAAGCCACCCAAAGAAAGACCCAAATAGAAGCGATTATGCGTCAACGGATTATGATCCTTGATGGTGCAATGGGTACGATGATTCAAGATCACAACTTCAGTGAAGAACAGTTCCGTGGCGAGCGTTTTAAAGACTGGAGCTGTCCTGTTAAAGGCAATAACGATTTATTATCGATCACCCAAACCGATGCGATTAAAGATATTCACCGCCAATACTATGCTGCTGGCGCTGATATTGTTGAAACGAACACCTTTAATGCCACGACTATTGCGATGGCCGATTACGAGATGGAGTCAGTGTCTCGTGAAATCAACTATACTTCTGCAAAACTCGCTCGTGAAGTGGCCGATGAATTTTTAATTACCGAGCCAAATAAACCACGTTTTGTTGCCGGTGTACTTGGCCCAACCAACCGCACTTGTAGTATTTCACCCGATGTAAACGATCCAGGTTTTCGTAATATCACCTTCAACCAACTCGTTGAAGCGTATACCGAGTCAACTCACGCCCTTATCGAGGGCGGTGCTGATATCATCATGGTTGAGACCATTTTTGATACGCTTAATGCTAAAGCCTGTTTGTTTGCGGTTGAGACTGTATTTGAAGAGCTTGGCTATAGCTTACCCATCATGATTTCAGGCACGATTACTGATGCCTCTGGTCGTACCCTCACCGGACAAACCACCGAAGCGTTTTATAACTCGCTTAACCATGTTAAGCCACTGAGTATTGGCTTAAACTGTGCTTTAGGACCTGCTGAGCTACGCCAATACGTAGAAGAGTTATCACGGATTTGTGAGTTCCCTGTCAGTGCTCACCCTAATGCGGGTTTACCTAATGAATTTGGTGGTTATGATCTTGATGCCGTTGAAATGGCTGGCTATATCGGCGAGTGGGCACAAAGTGGCTTCTTAAACATTGTGGGCGGCTGTTGTGGCACAACACCAGAGCATATTCGCCGTATCAGCGAAAAGTTAGAAGCTATCCAGCCTCGTGAATTACCAACCATTGAAGTTGCGTGTCGCTTATCAGGCCTTGAGCCATATAATATTACCAAAGATTCACTGTATACCAATGTCGGTGAACGAACCAACGTCACAGGTTCGGCACGTTTCTTACGTCTAATTAAAGAAGAAGATTACACCACCGCACTGGAAGTAGCCCTACACCAAGTGGAAGCTGGCGCTCAAATCATCGATATCAATATGGATGAAGGAATGCTTGATGCCAAAGCAGCCATGGTTCGCTTCCTCAATCTAATAGCCTCAGAGCCAGATATTTCGCGTGTGCCGATTATGATTGACTCCTCTAAATGGGATGTTATCGAGGCAGGTCTACAATGTGTGCAAGGTAAATGTATCGTTAACTCAATTTCCCTTAAAGAAGGGGAAGAGATTTTCATTCATCAAGCCAAGTTGATTAAGCGCTATGGCGCTGCCGCCATCGTCATGGCCTTTGATGAAGATGGGCAAGCGGACACCTACGAGCGTAAAGTTGAAATCTGTCAACGCGCTTATGATGTTCTAACCCAGAAAGTAGGCTTCTTACCACAAGATATTATCTTTGACCCGAACATCTTTGCGATTGCCACAGGCATCGAAGAACACAACAACTACGCTGTCGATTTCATTGAAGCGACGCGTTACATCCGTGAGAACCTACCTCATGCAGGTGTCTCTGGTGGTGTTTCTAACGTCTCATTCTCATTCCGTGGTAATAACCCTGTTCGTGAAGCCATTCATGGTGTGTTCTTATATTATGCAATCCAAGCGGGCATGAACATGGGTATCGTTAACGCGGCGCAGTTAGCGATTTATGATGATATTGAAAAAGATTTAAAAGATGCTGTTGAATATGCCGTATTAAACAAAGGCGAAGACGGCACCGAACTATTACTCGAGGTGGCTGAGCGCTACCGCAACGCGGGCTCAAAATCCAAAACCCATGTCCAAGACTTATCATGGCGCGAATTGCCTGTTGTTGACCGTTTAGCTCACTCACTAGTCAAAGGCATCACCGAGTATATCGATGAAGATACTGAAGCGGCGCGCCAAATGTTCGATAAGCCAATTGAGGTGATCGAAGGGCCGTTAATGGATGGTATGAACATCGTCGGCGACTTATTTGGCTCAGGTAAAATGTTCTTACCACAAGTAGTTAAATCGGCGCGAGTAATGAAACAAGCCGTCGCCTATTTAAACCCATACATTGAAGCGGAAAAAACACCGGGACAATCTAACGGCAAAATTGTCATGGCAACAGTGAAAGGTGATGTTCATGATATCGGCAAAAACATCGTCGGCATCGTATTGCAATGTAACGGCTATGAAGTGTTTGATTTAGGCGTAATGGTTAGCGTTGATGAAATCATTAAAGTCGCTAAAGAAAATGATGTTGATGTCATTGGTTTGTCCGGCCTAATCACACCGTCTCTTGATGAAATGGTGCATAACGTTAAAGCGTTTACTCGTGAAGGGTTAACTATTCCAGTACTCATTGGCGGCGCGACTTGTTCTAAGATACATACCGCCGTTAAAATTGCACCGCACTATGAGCACGGTGCACTGTATGTTGCCGATGCTTCTCGCAGTGTCCCTATTGTCACTAAACTTATTAACGACGAGACACGTCCTGGTTGTATTGCTGAACATTATCAAGAGTATGATGTTATGCGTGAGAAACGCCTGAAGCAAGGACAACGTAAAACGCTAGTTAGCCTTGAAGCAGCACGTGCGAATAAATGTACTTTCGACTATTCGAATAACCCTCCAGTGAAACCTAACGTTATGGGTAAGCAGGTATTTTTAGATTACCCACTTGAAAACCTTCTAGAACGAATTGACTGGACACCGTTTTTCCGTTCGTGGGAATTACACGGGAAATACCCAAATATCTTAACCGATAAAGTAGTCGGTGAAGAAGCGACTAAACTTTTTGCTGACGCGCAAGTGATGTTAAAGCAAATCATTGATGAGAAGTGGTTAACCGCTCGCGGGGTCATTGGTTTATACCCAGCCAATAGCGTCAACGATGATGATATTGAGATTTACACTGATGAGTCGCGTGATGAAGTGCTAATGACTACTCATCATTTACGCCAGCAACTGGAGCGCGTCGGAAATAACAATTTCGCGCTATCCGACTTTGTCGCACCAAAGGACACTAATGTGCCTGATTACATGGGTGGATTTGCTGTCACCGCAGGTGTCGGTATCGATGAACATATCGAACGCTTTGAGAAAGCAAACGATGACTATAGTTCGATAATGTTAAAGTCTCTCGCAGACCGTCTTGCTGAGGCTTTTGCCGAACATATGCATGAGCGTGTCCGTAAAGAGTTCTGGGGTTACGCTAGTGATGAAACCTTAGATAATGAAGCGCTCATTCGCGAGAAGTATAAAGGGATCCGCCCAGCCCCAGGTTATCCAGCGTGCCCAGATCATACCGAAAAAGCACTTCTTTGGGACTTGCTGACTCCAGATAAGGACATTGAATTAAACATCACTGAAAGCTTTGCGATGTTCCCAACCGCCGCGGTATCAGGTTGGTATTTCGCTAACCCTGAGTCTCGTTACTTTGGCGTGAGTGATATTAAAAGAGATCAGGTAGAAGACTATGCCAAGCGTAAAGGCATGAGTATCGAAGAAACCGAGCGCTGGTTATCACCAATTTTAAGTTACGATCCAGAATAAAACGATGGGGCGTCGCCCTGAAATTTTTTATTCAGGGTCTCGCTTTGTATATCAACACTGAGATTCCGGCTAAAAGCATGCCAGAATGACGATGTTGGAGTTTGCCACACAACGTCGCCCTGAAATTT
>NZ_JAUYVJ010000004.1:0-180745 GCF_030689115.1 Psychrobium sp. 1_MG-2023
GAAGAACGTTATCAGCTACGACAAGAAAAAGCGCAACCCGTGCTTGATGATTTTAAAGAGTGGCTTGATAAAACGAATGAACTGCTGACCAAAGATAGCTATATAGGCAAAGCGATACGCTACACACTCAATCAATGGGAAAAGCTTATCCGTTACATTGATGATGGTGAACTTGGCATTGATAACAATATCACCGAACGCGATATCCGCCCGTTTACCACGGGACGAAAGAACTGGATGTTCTCACAATCAGTTCAAGGAGCAGAGGCAAGTGCGATACTCTATAGTCTAGTGATGACTTGCCGAGCAAACGATATTAACCCCTATAATTACTTCCTTCACTTGTTCAAGGTGATACCGACCTTGGATGATAACGCAGACTTAACGGCACTCATGCCGTGGAATGTGCAGCTCGATTACACGTCAGGCTAGGCACAACGGGTTAGTTGCGCGTTTACTTTTATATGACTACATATCAAACCAACAACGTTCATAGATTATTTTGTTTTTATTCAACACGACAACTTTGTGCACTTGGTTAAACTTATCAGTAGCTGTTGAGTCAGTTCCATGGCTATATTTGAAAAAAGAGCTTTCAACTAGAGAGTCGTCAATTTTTACAACAGCTAAATTTCTCAGTAAACTTTTTTCAAAAATGGCCTGATACCCAATCACTGTTTGAATTGCTACTTCATAGTTTTCTTGTGGTATTTTGTCTGGCCAAGACCACAGGCTTTCACTATCTATAAGCTCATCAATCTCAATATCATTCAAAGAGTTTAATATATTTGTTTTAACCAGTTTTAAAATGGAATTGGCATTATTAATATTTTCTTTTGTTAATTCAATGGCATCCTTAACAGGAACAATTACAGTTGAATTATCTTTTCGATAATAAATAGCTGGAAGGGAATATGAAGGTGGGTGGGTCAATTTTCGACTGTTTTTTATCGGGTAATTATTCGTATCACAAGGGTCTTCACTTGCAGAGGATATGAAGGCTAAAAATGATATGAAACAACCTAGAACTATACGCATAAGTATCCTTAGCTAATGCTTCAATAATAAGTGAGCCAAATGCTGGCGGGTGATTTTCTACGCAAATGGCATGAGAGATTTGCGAATGTTAATTGATTGACTTGTGAGTATCCAGCTTCTGGTGAATCGTAACACCATTACACTGCCCACCATAAGCCGCTAAAATCGTCATGTTTTTTGGTAACTCTTTATAAAATACGCTAGCGCGAAATGATTTAGCGTCATCTATTACGTTTACCCGTAAAGGTATCCATACTTCTGGCATAGAGTAGTCTCCGACAAGAAGAACTAGATCACCCAATTTAAAGTCATCTATTTTCGCTGGAACTTTAATATAATACCACTGACCAAAACTATATCGTTCTACCACAATAGTAGCGCCTGTTTTTATCATTTTTCGTTCCGCATTTTCTGTGCAAGCTATTGTTGTAGAGGCAACAGGGAATGAAAAACAAAATAAAAGCGAGAGTAATAATTTCATAATGGCGAAGCCGCGCTGCGTTTGTGTCCCAGCGACCGAAGGGAGCGAGTTTAGCGCCTTGCTATGTTTCATGCTTATACAACCTCGTAAACGTATGCAACGAATGTTTTTAGTAAATAGACTGAGTAAAGGATGCAGCCTAAATAGGGAAAAAATAATACATAGCCAAGCCAATGTACTTCCTCTCTTTTATCGTGTCTTGAGGGAATAAAAAACTTCTTCCCTACAACCTTAAGGCATAATTTATTGCACAAATAAAAATATGCAAAAGAAAACCAAATGAAGCTTACATAAGCCCCTTCTGGACGCATGAATGCAAATAGGATGCAGCAAAGTAAGAAGCCCCACTGAAAATACGGATAGGGTTTAAATGGAATCAAACTTGACCTCAATTATTCCTTTGAAACATAACATTATATTATAGATGGGCATAGTAATCACAGTAACCATCACAATTGAAATTTCGAACTAATATTCCATCTTTTCATGTGGTTATCAACCTAAATCTATGGAATTAAAGTATTAAGAACGTAATTGCTATGACGGCATAGTAATTATAATGCCAAGCGAGATAAGAAATGGTTTTACAGTCAATTAATCAGCTCTCTTAATTAAGTCTACTCTCGTTCATTTATGAGCGTTACTGTACGGTCAAAATAACACGCAATCCAATGTGCATTAAGTAAACGCATTAATGAATGTGAATTTAACCGTTCGATGCAACACTCTGGTTAAATCGTTGAACAGGTGCTTAAGTCTCCTTCATCCACATCTCATATTTTCAATCCCTATTCTGATTGCCAACTTTTGAAGTGAATCTACTATCTCAGAACCAACTCTCCTAACTCAGAATAAAAGGTTCAAAGATTCTCACTGTTTCTCAGAATGGCGTGGAAATAAGGGGGGTTAGACTTGTGCTTACAATTCTGAATGCTAAGAGGCAGTATAGGTCACAAAATGGACGTTGGTGAATTGATATTAACACCGCAGTCTCCTTTGGGTAATTATCTACCGTATGTATCTACGCATTTTATAGATATTTTTGATGCATGCGAAAGTTCACATTGCTTGAATACTTTAGCCATTAAGCTTGGTTCAGTAGAGCTATCATAAATAATTAATACATTTATAGCTTTAAATGTCTTGATAAAAGACAGCAGATCACGTTTTGTTTCAAAGGTTCTATCATTGAAACAATAAGAGCTACAAATTAATGATATTGCATTAGTTCCATTTTCAACCCATTCCTCATCTTCCAATGAATGATACTTAATTGCTAACTCTTTCCCTGACAATGCCATCATACTCCCTAAGGCCCTTTTAACAGAACTAAATATAGTTGGCTAGTAAGCGACGAAGGAGCAAAAGCCAACTGTATTTTGCCCTTTATTAACAGTTTGTTAACTGCTATTGCTAATGATTACCACCGTTTCCTGTCAACATTAAATTGTACCGTGCTAGCTGCCACCACAAGTGCAATCGCCAGTACGGTCAAAAGGCGAGAGGTTTTCCTGTACAAATGTTCGTTATTCCGTTTGTCGAAATGGTCGATGATGGTGACGAATAAATTGGCCCCGCCGATCAGTGCTGCAACAATGAATAGTAATAATGCATCCCCTACAAAAGTAATTCCATCTGATGATTCTTTATCCGGAAGGTGAAGCGATTGTTCAGTTTATCCCACATAAGCGAGGCCAAGTAATACAAACCCCCAAACAAAATTGAATATACGCTCTCTTATTGGTATGTGGTTAGCCTTGTAATTATCCATGTGCTCCTTGGCAGTTATATTTTTTATTAATTGGGGCAGTTAGTCAGGTACTGACTGAACTAATTTAATTAAACGTGAAATGGCTTCGGCATTTGAAATTACACCATCAGCGAGGTCTTCTGCAATTCGAATTGTTTCGTTGCGTGAACCAAACGGTATTGCTTCTAATGTATTTACATCGCCACCTACTTTTGAAAAAGCGTCATAATAGTTATCAAATTTGTCAGAAGCTAATATTCTAAGAATTTTTACTTTTCGGTCACAGTTTTTCATATTCGTCCTTTGTTGAGGCGCTTGTTAGTTACCATTTTCACGAAACTCAACTATTCTCTGCTTTGCAAGTTCGAGCGAATTACCTTCCCAGACATCTACTTTGCTGCCTTCAGCAAAATAGTTTTCAAGAAAACTCTGAGCAAAATGCCAAGGGTGGTATTCCCAGCCGTTATTTTTAGCATTGGCGGAATTACGAATCCATAGATCCCAAATTGCCACTTCAATTGTGTTTGATAAGTTAAGCTTTTGTTTTACGTAAGCTCTCCAGCTTCCATTAGTTGATTCGAAAAAGCTTGGATGCTTCTTATTAAACTCTTCGAGTGCAACTTTACTGCAATTCGGCAGTTTTTCTAACACCCTAATGATATAGAGTTCAAAAAAGTAGTCTAACGGTCGCTCTGCTTGATAATAAGGGGCGAACGTAGCCATAACACCTTCATATGACTCAGGATAAGCTGGCATTGATGGTGGAATATACTGCTCTTGGTTCAATTGATTCCCTTTTTCAATAGCTTCAACACTGAAGATAAAAATTGCAAAGGCTAAAAATAATACTCGTAGTTTTAGCATGAGCTTCCTTAGTTAACTAACGCTTGCCGTAAACGACACAAAATAGCAGACTAAAATTGGCGACGAAGGAGCACAAGCCTGCTGTTTTGTGTCCATGGTTTAACGGCCTTGTTAGTTGCCGTTAATCAAATTTTTTACTGTTATTCCTTTGGTGAACTTATTGAATAACATATAAATAGGATATCCAATTGTAATATGTAAACCAAAAAGGAGTGAACAACCCAATGGTAATAGTAATACTAAAACTACGGGTGGTGTTTCACCGGGAAATAAACCAAGTAACATAGCTACACCCAAAAGAATCATCCACACTATTCCTGTGCAAAAGCCAAATAAAAAAGCTAGTTTTACTACAGAAGTAAAACTGAGCTTAAGTTTATAAGAGTGCATCAAAACTTCCTTGGCAACTAACATTATATTATGTGATGGGCATAGTAATCACAGTCACCATCACAATTGAAATTTCGGACTAATATTCCATCTTTTCATGTGGTTATCAACCTAAATCTATGGAATTAAAGTATTAAGAACGTAATTGCAATGACGGCATAGTGATTACAATGCCAAGCGAGATAAGAAATGGCTTTACACTCAATCGATTGAATTACTTATTTAAGTCCATTCTCATATATTTAGGAGTGTTACTATCCGGCCATAATAACATGCAATTCAATGTGCATTGAGTAAACGCATTAATCAATGTGGATTTAACCATTCGATGCAACACACTGGTTAAATCGCTGGGCTGGCGTTTAAAGCACCGTCATCCACACCTCATATTTTCAATCTATGTTCCGATGGCTAACTTTGAAGTGAATCACCTATCTCAGAACCAATCCCCGTATCTCAGAATAAATTCCCCGTTCTGGCTCTCAGTGAGAATCTCTACTCGCTCAGAATAAATCCCTTGTATCAGTTAAAAAAAACGTTAATATACCTAAACGTAATTTTATATGTCGTTTAGTTATATCTAATTGGGGTTAACCAGTCATGTCGAAACAAAGTTCTAATACGGGCGCTTTAAGCCAAATCTATCTTGATTCAAATGCCACCACACCTGTGTTGCCGCAGGCGGCCGAGGCGGCGTTAGCTTGTATGGAAACATTATTTGGTAACCCAAGTAGCAGCCACATCACGGGGCTGCGGGCTAAACAAGTGATGGATAACACTCGCCGAAATGCTAAAGAGGTCATTGGTGCGGGTCAAGGGGAGGTTATCTTTACTAGTGGCGCTACTGAAGGTATTCAAACGGCGATTATCTCGGCATTGCACCAAGCTAAACAATCGTTAAACCCCGAGACAGATTATTGTGTGTTGTATGGCGCGACAGAGCATAAAGCGGTGCCTGAGTCTTTAAAGCACTGGCTTAAAGTTCTTGAAATTGACGCGACGTTGATGGCGATCCCTGTAGATAAGCAAGGCTTACTCGACACTGAGTTTTTAGCGCAACATGCCCCGAATGCGTTACTTATTTGTACCATGGCAGTGAACAATGAAACGGGGGTGTTTCAAGATCTAGAACTGATTGAGCAAGTGATTCGTGCCAATAACCCTGATGCTTTTTGGATGGTCGACTGTGTTCAAGCGCTAGGTAAGTTAAATCTTACTTTAGCTGATACAACAATCGATTACGCGCCATTTAGTGGCCATAAACTTTATGCACCAAAAGGGATTGGTTTCGTTTACATTCGTGAAAACGCACCATTTACACCGTTTATCGCTGGTGGCGGTCAAGAAGGGGGTTTACGCTCAGGCACAGAAAACCTACCGGGCATGGCGGCACTTAATGTGGTGTTTGAAATGTTACTGGGCAAGCATGAGCAGCAGTTTGCTTGCCATGAGGTGCTAGCTGGTTTTCGCCAACAGTTGACACAAGCACTGCGCACGGCGTTTCCGGCGATCGTGTTTAACCATAACTTTGATGTATCAGTGGCAACCACACTTAACTTTTCAATTGCTGGTTTTAGCTCAAAAGAGATGATGGACTTATTTGATGCCGCTAATATTCGAGTGAGCTCAGGCTCTGCATGTAGCTCAAAGGTCACACGTAGCTTCGTGCTTGATGCGATGGGGCTTCCTGCTTGGCAAAGTGAGTCGGCAATTCGTTTATCATTTGGCCCTGCGATGACTCAGCAAGACGTTGATGCTGCTTGTCAGCGCATTGAGCAGTCAGCAGCAGCGCTAACCCATAGTTGCTTGGCACTAGCTGATGATGCACAAAATATGACAGACAAGGCTGAGCTTAATGGTTTGATGCAGTTTAAAGTGGGTGGTAGCTGCACTTGGCTTTATGTTGATCAGCAGCATAAGCAAGCGGTGATTATTGATCCGCTACCGCAAATTAGCGAGCGTTTAGCAACCCTATTGCAATGTCAGGGGTTATCGTTAGTTGCAGCCATTGATACTCATGGTCATGCCGATCATCAATCAAGTCGGGGTGAGTTATTAAACTTGCTTGGGCTAGAACAATACACCGATCACTTAGGCTGGCCCGAGCAAACTAAAACGACTTGTTTAAATGGTCAGCGTTATCCTTATATCACGGTTGGCGAGCAGCAACTGATTGCCGTGCCGAGTAAGGGGCACACCAGTGATAGCATTAGCTTGTTATTAACCGCACCGAATCATAAAGAGACGGCAACTAAGCTACGTTATGCCTTTTGCGGTGATACCATTTTAATGGGCACCTTAGGTCGCTCTAATTTTGAGTGCAGTGATAGTGCAGCGATGTATCAGACATTAATTCAGTTGGAGCACTTGATTGGTCAAAACACCTTAATTTGTCCAAGTCATGATTATAATAATGAATTTACCACGACCATTGGCGCGGAAATGGAACGAATCCCTTTACTAAAACAGGTTATTGAGCTGAAAATTAACCAAGCACAGTTTGTGTTACAAAAATCACAGCTTGATCAACACATTGTTGACAGTGCCCATAGTGAAATCATTTGTGGTGCATTAACAGGGCAGTGTCAGCAACAGCACATTACAGAATATAATGCTGAGACGCTGGCTGCTGTGATGGATAAGCCAAACAACTTAATGTTGATTGATATTCGTGAGCCTCATGAGTTTGCGCTTCAACATAATGCTTCATTTGATCATAATGTGCCTTTAACGCGCTTAGTTGATTTTATTGAGCGTCAGCAGCTCAACAAAACGCAGCCCTTTGTGTTGGTGTGTCGCAGTGGCAGTCGCTCTCACGTGGCGGCACAAGCGTTATCCCGTTTGGGCTTTAGCCAAGTGGGGCATCTTAAAGGTGGCTATGCGTTGAGTGCGTAATTGCCCCGTTGATATATTTTAAAAGTGATTGAAAGCCAATAGTTTTTACTGTTGGCTTTTTTGTTTGAGATACCTACATGCCGTTAGTCGGTATCTCTTTGTGAGTTAAAAGCGAGGTCCTGAATAAAACACTTTCAGGACGACGATTGGTGGGTAAAGCGAGGTCCTGAATAAAATACTTTCAGGACGACGAAATCTTGTGATCGGCTATGCTTAAACAAAGTGTATTTAATCAACAGGAGAAGATATGGGCTTAAAGTGGATAGATTCTTTAGATATCGCGTTAGATTTAATGGAGCAGCACCCTGATGAAGACCCAACGCAGCTTCATTTTACTGAGTTAATGCAATGGGTGTTGGCATTAGATAACTTTGATGATGACCCTGCACATTGCGGTGAGCGTGTCCTAGAGGCGATTCAGCTGGCGTGGATAAGTGAAATGGATTAACCGTTTTGAAGTTTTAGACACAAAAAAGGTGGTTAAGTGAGAGCGCTTAACCACCTAGTGAGTTGTTCGGTTATGAAATGAATCTTAACCTTTGCTGTTTGGTACCAAGTCTAGCGGGTCAAAATCATCAACGTTAATTGATTTTAAGCGACCTTGCTCGGTCTTACGTAAATGTTCCGCTTCTTCTTCAGTAATACAACCAATTTCAAGGGCTCTGTTAGCAAGCTTATCTAAGAAAATTAGCTGCTCTTTTTGACCTGTGGCTTTACTGATTTTAGCGATAATTGCTTCAGCAGCAATCACATCAAGCAGCGTTTCTTCTTGAATACCTACCGTGTTGTATTGAGTTGGTTTCCAATATTGACCTGCACCTAAACGGTCACGAGTCACGCCTGGTGCTTGTAACAAGCGAGAGATCTCGTGGTCTAGTTCGTCATACGGTGCCACTAAGGTAATACCAGTAGGGTACATGACATAGCGCAATAGCTTACCTACCCATTTGATTGGGAAGTTACGTAATAGCTCATCGAGTGCCGTTTGTGCTTTAAATAATGAATCACGAGCCGCCCAGTGAACTAAGGCTAAGTCACCTTGTTGACGACCTTCATCATCATAACGCTTTAGTGTCGCACTAGTGAGGTATAGTTGACTTAAAATGTCGCCAAGACGCGCTGAAATACGCTCTTTACGTTTTAAATCGCCACCTAAGCTAGCCATTGCAATGTCAGATAAAAACGCTAAATTAGCTGAGAAACGGTTCATGTGCTGGTAATAACGTTTCGTTTCATCTTTAAACGGTGCTGCAGAGAAACGGCTGTTGGTCAAACCAAGCCATAAGCTGCGTGCAAAGTTACTAATTGCAAAACCGATGTGACCAAATACTGCTTTATCGAACGCTTCTAGTGCAAGACGATCATCTTTTTCGTTTGCAGCATCAAGTTCAGCTAACACGTATGGATGACAGCGGATAGCGCCTTGACCATAGATGATTAATGAACGGGTTAAAATGTTCGCCCCTTCAACGGTGATCGCAATTGGCGCACCTTGATAACCACGGCCAACGTAGTTATTCGGACCTAAACAAATACCTTTACCGCCGTGAATGTCCATTGCATCGATGACACAACTTTGCATACGGTCGGTTAAGTGATATTTAACGATGGCAGAGACAACCGATGGCTTTTCGCCTAAATCAATGGCTCCTGTTGTCATGGTTGTTACCGCATCCATTAGGTAGGCGTTACCACCGATACGAGCTAGCGGCTCTTCAACACCTTCCATTTTACCGATTGGTAATTTGAACTGACGACGAATACGGCTGTATGCACCACTTGCTAGTGCCAGTGTTTTAACACCGCCTGCAGAGTTTGACGGTAGGGTAATACCACGACCAACCGATAAACATTCAACTAGCATTTGCCAGCCACGACCCGCCATGCTTGGGCCACCAATGATGAAGTCTAATGGGAAGAATACATCGTTACCGCGTGTAGGCCCGTTTTGGAACATTACGTTTAATGGGAAATGACGACGACCAATTTCAACACCTTCGACATCTGTCGGAATGAGGGCACAGGTGATACCAAGATCTTTCTCATCACCTAATAAGTTGTCTGGGTCGTCTAGTTTAAAGGCTAAACCTAATACCGTCGCTACAGGCGCAAGGGTGATATAACGCTTGTTCCATGTAATACGCATACCTAGCACTTCTTCACCGTTCCACATGCCTTTACACACGACACCGCGATCGGGAATCGCACCAGCGTCTGAACCCGCTTCTGGGCTGGTTAATGCAAAACAAGGGATTTCACGGCCATCTGCTAGGCGAGGTAGGTAATGATCTTTCTGCTCTTCCGTACCATAGTGTTGTAAAAGCTCACCCGGGCCTAATGAATTAGGCACACCAACAGTTGAGGCTAATACGGTGCTAACACCTGATAGCTTTTGTAATACACGTGATTGTGCGTAAGCAGAAAACTCTAAACCGCCATATTTTTTCTTGATGATCATGGCAAAGAAGCCATTGTCTTTTAGAAATTGCCATAATGGCTCAGGTAGGTCGGTTTGTTCATGACAAATTTCATGTTCGTTTGCCATCGCACAGGCTTCTTCAACAGGGCCGTCGAGAAAGGCTTGTTCGTCAGGGCTCAAACGTGGGGCTGGATAGTTATGTAGTTTTTCCCAGTTTGGTGAGCCCTTGAATAAATCAGCTTCCCACCACGTTGTTCCGGCGTCAATTGCTTCTTTCTCGGTGCGAGACATTTCAGGCATGATTGAGCGGTACAATTTAAGTAGGTGTACGCTGATGTACTGTTGGCGAAATGAAGTAATATTAAGTGGCACAGCGATCACAACAAATGCAATCCATACCAAGTTATTTACCCCGTGGGTAAAGGTTAAGACACCCAATGCTAATGCAATGGCCCCAGTAAATGAGATTAACGAGGCACGCTTATAAGCTAAAGCGCCTAAGCCCACGATAACCGCTAGGGTGAATAATAGAGTCGACACGTGAAATTCTCCTATAAATTGTCACTATTTTGATCTCGTCGTACCAGTTTAACCTAAGTTATAAAAAAAGCGCTAGTAGAAATCGACAAACTTCGCTAAATTTTTGTTTTTAAGAAATAAAGCTTAATTAAAACATGTGTTTGTATCGATTGTTTAAATTAAAATAATTTTACCTAATGTTAATAATGTTAACCAAATTGCTAATTGATACACCATACTGTTTAAAAAAGCGCCACTGTTATCATTCTTTATTGTAGACCCTTGTTAGTAATCGACACCGAGCAATTGCAGTCGTTGTTAGTTTTTTATTCAATTGTTACGATTTGGCTCAGTTATTTTGGTTCGATGATTGAGTCTTAATAAAAAGTCCGTATGATGCACGGCTTGTTAAATTCTCCACCATCATTTTAGGTGTTGATCATAGGATTCTGTTTGTGAAAAAATTGTTAGTCTCTCCGTCTCAAATGTCGCTCTCTGCTCATGAAGCAGCGCTTTATCAAAACGCTCTAAAACATGTGGCTGAGTTAAGCCTTAATCTGATGGCGGTAAAAGTCACTAACCACCCAAGTGATTTTAATGGTTGGTGCTTGGAGCTAATTGATGTCTGTAAAAATAGAATCAACTTTGATTTGCTTGATGACCATCAATTAAAACCATTAAAAAAATTAACAGAATTATTAGCCAGTGGGATTGGGGTGAGTCAATTTCGCATGGCAGGCATTGCACCGTGGCCGTTTTATGTTGAGTTTTTAACAGGTCAACAAACCAATCATGCTTTAGAAGAGCGTTTGCGTCTGCTTAACTTTATCAGAGGGATTAAAACTCAGCCGCTTAATTCGCTAATTAAAGAAGACCGTTTAGCCTTTGTCGGTAAGCATACGGCAAACCACGACCCTAAAGTGTTTGACTTTGATGTTGAATGGTTTGGTGCGACTAAAGGCGCTAAAGCTTTCCAACAGATTATTGATACAGACGCTTCATTGATCGAGCAAGCACTTGAACACATACCATTAGAAGGTGAGGTTAATCGCGAGCACTACCAAGCGTTTGTTGATGATTACTCTAAAGCGTTTACTGCCATCAATGAAAAGCCATTGTTATACCCGGCAACACGTCTGCTTGCGATGCGACGTCCTGATCAGTTTGTGGTTTTAACGAGCGCTAAAGTTGATGATATTTGTCAGGGTTTAGGTATTAGTAAATTATCGACGACAGATTTTTCAGGTTACTGGAGCGGTATTGTTTCTGCAATTCGTGCTATGCATTGGTGGCGCAGCGAAGAGCCTGAGCTTGAAGAAGAAAAAGCGTTATGGCACCACCGTGCTATTTTACTTGATATGCTGCTTTACGCTGATGAAGCAACAGCGCAAAAATCAAATTATTTAAAACTGCTAAACAAACCGACTCGTGCTAAGGCTTCTGGCGGTTCTCGTACTGTGAAGAAAACCAAAGAGTCGGCTGAAGCGATGGTCGATCGCGTGTTGGCCGATGAGGAAATTCCTGATTTTATCAAAGCACAGCGTGATTCAATCGTTGCTCAAGTGCAAGCTGGTAAGAAGATTGATGAGATCATTGCATTGCTGAATAAGATTTTCGGTTAATACATTTCGCAAACGGAATCTTATTTTGCATTAGTTTTACTTGATTAAAAACTAATGTAGATCATTTAATGAACACATAAGCCGATAAGCGTAGTTTCGCCTATCGGCTTTGTTACTTTTGGCTTAAAACCGAGCCAAAAATTGACTTAGATTAAGTTATTCCAAAGTCTAACTCTATATCCTTGCCTCATTAAAAAAACATAGAAAAAGAAGCACTTTTTCTATGTTTAATTTTTAAGATACAAGGATTCACCACTATGTCACACCGCCATTCAACAAGCAGAAAGCACAACGGCGCGCACAAAGTTTATATTTCAAATAACTCTCGAGACAATCAATATTTATTAGCTAATATTGATATTACAGATGAATTAATCTTATCAATCGATCCTGAGTTTTCGCTTGATAACCCACAACCATATAAAACATTTTATAAGCAAATTCGTAATAAATTGTTCTCGCTATGCCAAAAGCATGAAGTGACAAACGTTAATTATCTGGCTAACGGTAAAACGCCAATGGTTCGTTTTAACTACGAAGCAGAAGCCATTGAAACAGAAGATAAGGTGATATTTTTCTATCATCCAAAATTTCATCAAAGTCAAAAGTACTTCTATGATTTTGATAAGCGTGTAAAACGTATTTCAATTTTATTTTTAGCCAACGGTGAAGAGATTCGTAGTAATGCTGCGAGCTTCCATCAGCAAGTCTCAAATGTGTTAACTGACTTATCAGCACATTTTAAATTAAGTGAAGGTACGATTCGAATTCGTGACCATCAGCATCTCACTTATGATTTGTTGGGACAAACGAAAGACCGAGCGAATACGCAAGCGCACAAATTCCGCCCAATGCATGTGCGCTACCATGCCAATGATGTAGAGCTACCTGAAACACATCGTGCACTAACTTATGTCATTGCTGATGTATCGATTAATGCAAAAATCCGTAAATTAGCGAATGTCGATTATGATGCGCCAGCACCGTATAATCCGTTGTACACAATGATTACTGACACTTTTGTTATGGCGATGAAAGCAAACAACCTGCAAAACGGTGCGGTGATTGCTAATGGCTTAACTCCATTGGTTCGTTTTAGCACTAACGAAGAAGTATCGGTTAACAAAGGTTGTCAAATGCTAGGGTATGATCCGGCGCAAAGCGGTGGTGGCATCATCAGTAAATGGAACCCTGATGAGTTTGTGGACACTGTACGTTTAGTCTTCATGGCAACAGATAACGACTGTACTGACCGTGGTTATGGTAAATACGTCAATCAAATTACAAAAGTGTTAGAGACTATCGCAGATAAACTAGAAGTTGATGCGCAAAGTGAGCAATTGATGGTACGTGTTCATCAGCACATTGCTTATGATATGTAAGCTGTAAAGCTACTGTACTAGGACTCTCGTTCTATTTACTGTAGATATTTAGCGACGATTTTATCGAGCTCCCCAGCATCTTTTAACTCAAGGATTGCTTGGTCCATTTGCTTGATAAAGTCGTCTTTGTAAGTAAAAAGGTAGCTGGGGCTGTTGACATAGCCTATGTGAGCAGTTCTTTCCATCACGACAAATGATTGCTCTATTTCGTCGAAGTTCATTTCAGGGCTGTCTTTTTGTAGCTTCTTTAATATCCATAACGTCGATAGGCTATCATTGATATAACAGTCCATCCGCTTAAGCATCAGCTTATTGACATTCGCTTGTGTATTTTTGTGCTCCCATACTTTTATTTTGTTGTTGTGTTTAGCACGAATTAATCGATCGTTAAGAATAAGATAGCCAGCATTGATGCCGATGTTTATGGGGCGATTTAGTGCAGTGGTGTTTTGTTTTATCAGCTCGATTAAATTAATGTCCTTGTGGCAAAAAGCCACGACTTTTTCTGAGAGTAAAGACACCGAATATGGCTTGATATAGCGCCGACTTTTTAGGTGTTGATAAGGCGGGATTATCGCAATATATTTCCCATTTTTAATCTCATTTAATGCACGCTTCCACGGTAGCGGCTTTATTTTAACGTAATACTTATCTGCTATTTTTTGTGCTGCTTGGGTGATTAAATCAACGTAAATACCAGTTACACGCCCATCTTTGACATAAGAATAGGGTGGATAACTATCATCTGCGAGAATGATCACCAATCGAGGAGAGTCGGCCTGACTGTTTATGGGCCAGAGTAGCAGTAAAGCAATAAACAGAGGGCGTATTTGCTTCAATTGGCTTATATCGCCCATATAAGTTTAAAACGTCCATTGTTTTGAATAGTCATAACGAAAACCAATTGTCCATGAAGAAAAATCACTTTGATGCGTTTTATCTCGCTTTAAATATTCAAGATGAAAACGCAAATGAGGGGCAGGTTGCCACTCAAGTGTCGTATTAAAACCATTAAACTCTGCTGTTGTTTGCGTTTTATTGCCATCGTCAAACTCGAAATAACCAACCTTTAATTTATAATGCTCTGCTAACTGATAAGCTGATGAGACATCCAATGTAGATCCCTTAAGCTCATTTTCTGCTTGATGTTGATAGGTACGGTCTTGGTAGCCAAATGCTAGATAAAAGTTATTGTTAAATTGATAGGCTAACGATGCGGCATAAACTTCATCTTCACCCGATTTCTTACCGTCACTGAAGGTATCTTGGGTTAAATAGGTGATGGCACTATGCAAGCCTTTGTGATCATAACTCACACCAGCATTAACTAAGTCGCTACTTTCATTACCACTATATTGTGCGGCAGCCATCCAGGTTAAATTACCAGTGTTTAATCGATAAGTTAATAAATTATTGACGAAAAACAAGCTCTCAGGGTCATACGCAAACGGACTGTTGCTGTGATTAAAGATATCAGTGTATTCAGCGATAAAGAGGTATTGAACAGGTCGTTGCTTGCCAATACCAAAGCGACCTATTGGACTGTTTAGTGCAACATAGGCGCGGCGTGCCTTACCAAAGTCGCCATTGTTTGATAGATCAACCCCCCATTCGCCATGAAGTTCAGCACTCCATTGTTGTCGAAACTGTGACGTTGCCTTGATGCCGACATGCGAAAGTGCATCCCTGACATCGTAGATATCTTGATCATTTTCATCAATGTAACCAAAAGTTGGCCTAATGGTGGCATAGGCCTTGAATGTGTTGTTTTGCACTTTGTTGTTATTGACGATAGAGGTGCCTGTTGTCGGTTGTGTCTTTTCTAGGTTGTTTTCTAAATTTTTTAGTTGCTTTTTCAATGTTTCAAGCTGCTGTTTTAACGAGTCGGTTTCTGAGGCACTGGCAGGTGAGACAACTAAACTGGCAGAAATGATACAGATTAGATAATGATAAATACGCATTTCAACCTCGTTAGAGCATGTATGGCCCTGTGTTGTCATTGATGAAAATACAGCAAAATAAATCTACTGATTTAGTGGTAATTAGCAATACAAATTAAAGTTTAGACTATCTTTAATGGGTGACATTAAATTTATTGATAAGAAAGCCATTATTGATTAAGTAGATAGTTAGGAGAAAAAATGAATATAAGAACTAAGTTTTCTATTGCCTCTGGGGTTGTTGTTCTTGTCGTTATTTCTCTGGTGTCGTTGTCTACTTTTGTCTTGGTTAATAATACGGTCGAACAAAAGACCAAGGCTTATGTTGAAGACAGCGCACAATTGCTCGCTCAGGGTATTGACCATTGGCTGTCTGGACGGGGCACACAGGTAGATGTACTAAAAAGTGTTATCGAGAGCGACTTCTCAAGTGATAACTTCCAGGCTGCGTTGCAATTAGATGTTTTTCGTGATGATTTCTTATTGATGTTTGGCACACTAGAAAATGAATCAGATTTACGTTCTAACGATCCTAATCGTAAAAATCCACCGAATGTGGACTTTAGGCAGCGCCCTTGGTATTCCTTTGCCAAAGAGCACTCTGGCGTTTCTTTTACTGCTCCTTATCGCGATGCTGCAACGAATGAATTGTTATTATCTGCTGTGGTGCCTATTTATGACGGAGACACATTCAAAGGTGTTGTTGGTGGGGATTTAAGTCTTGATTTGATAGCTAAAAGCGTTAATACCATCAAGTTTAATAATACAGGGCTAGCGTTTATTGCTAATGGCCAAGGCGAGTTTATTACTCATCCAAACAAGGCGCTTAACGGTAAAAACACCAAAAGCACTTATCAGTTGTTACCAACAACACATCATAAGTTATTTGAGATTGAACATGAGGGCATTGATAAGCTTCTCTATTTTCATCCTTTAGAGAAAAACGCTGGGATGGAGTGGTATTTGGGGATTATTCTAGAAAAAAATAAAGTCTATAAGTCATTACATGACTTAATGATACGAAGTGTGATCTTTGCGGTAGTGAGTATCATTATTTGTATTTTCCTATTAAGAAACTTAGCTAAACGGTTATTACAGCCGTTAAATACGCTTGGGTCGGCTATTGCTCAAATAGCCTCTGGTGGCGGTGACTTAACACAACGTTTACCGATTAAAAATGACGATGAGTGTGGAGCTGTTGCAAATAATTTCAATCAGTTTCTATCATCTTTACAAACCCTAGTGAAAGATATTAAGTATCGCGCTAGTAGTGTCGTTGATAACAGCGATGTTTCTCGAGGTTTATCGACAGAGACAAGTGAACAACTACGCGAGCAAATTACCTTAATAGAAAGTTTAGCCACAGCAATGAATCAGATGAGTTCTACTTCCAATGAAATTGCTTCTAGTGCACAAGATGCTGCAACAACCATAACTGATGTGAATAATAAAACGGAAGAAGGGCAGTCGTTGTTTGCTACAACGAGTAATAATGTCATTGAACTCTCTAGGGCCATTGAATCATCAGAAGTGATGAGTGATGAACTGGCTAAACATAGCGCGCACATCGAACAGGTGCTATCTGTCATTAATGGTGTTGCTGAGCAGACTAACTTATTAGCGCTAAATGCGGCTATTGAAGCGGCAAGGGCAGGTGAACAGGGTCGAGGCTTTGCCGTTGTTGCAGATGAAGTTAGGACGCTAGCATCGAGAACACAAGAGTCAACCACTGAAATTCGAGCGATGGTCGAGCAGATCCAAGGCTCATCGGGTCAGGTGCAACAAGCAATGACTGAGAGCCGACAAAAAGCGGAGTTGTGTGTTGAACATACACAAATAGCCAGCCAATCACTGGAAGATATCTCAGAGGCAGTAAAAGGTATTATGGATCGCAACATTCAAATTGCCGCTGCTATTGAGCAACAAAGTATCGTTATTGAAGAAATTAACGTCAATACCACCCATATTAATGACATTAGTGTGCGTGTTGGTGATTTCTCGCAAAAACAATTCGACTCAAACCAATCACTTGTAGTCGAAGTGAACGCCCAACAACAGCTGCTCAATAAGTTTATTGTATAACGAGAGCACTAACATTCGTTGTACTGGCGGAGGTTATTCAGCACCTTTGCTTGGTCGACCGTTCAATTAGCTGTAAAACGAGATTCCGGCTAAAAGCCTGCCGGAATGACATGTTGGAGATGTGGCACATAGTCGCCCTTAAGTTATTTTATTCAGGGCTTTGCTTTCTCATCAAAGTCACTGACCGCGATGTCCATTAAGCCCTTTAAACTTAGTTGCTTTACCGTGAACTTTATGTTCAACCCCTTTTAGTGCCCTTGGACGGTAGCCGTTCATCTCGATAAAGCGTTTGATGACAGTAGGGTGAAGTACTGGTAAAGCGTCGTCAGCATTTTTTACACGTACAGTGCGAGTACTTAAGGTGGCTTTTTGAATTGGCCACCATCGATCTTGCGCATGACTTTTACCTAAATGATTGGGCAAAATAGTTAAGTCTTCTTCATCCACTTTATAGGAGCCGTCAGGGGCGACTAATACTGAGAAATCGATATCGGCGACAGGACTAAGTTTCACATTGCCGTGATTTGATTTTATCCAATCGAGCATAAATTTTAATGCAATATCCGATAACCCGTCATACCAAAAACCGCCGCCGACATCGGCATGAGCGCCAGCAAACCAAAGCTCAGTAACTTTATCTTCTTGATTCATCAACGTGGGTAAAAAGGCGGTGCGTTTTTCATCAAGGGCTAACAGGTGTAGGGCACTTTCAATACTTGTAGCTATGGTGTGGTTTTCAAAGACTACATCGGAGATGGGTTTATCATCATTGTCTAGATTGGGGATGCCAATAGAAGCGACGGTGTCAAAAACGCCAAGAAATTTAATCGGCGTTTTATCGGTGGTCTCGATGTAGTCACTAACTAGCGTTGCAAAACGCCTTGCAATAGCTGCACCGCGGCTAAAACCAAAGATATAAATACAGTCGCCTTGTTGGTAATGTTGGATTAAATCTTGTTTAGCATTCTTAATAATACGGCTTACATCAAGTTTTTGTGGTGCAAAGCCAGCGTTAAAAATACGCTGGATTTTATTACCATAGGTTCCAACGCCTGAATAATAAAAGCTCTGCTGTGCAAGGTGGCCGTTGGTTTTATCGGCTTTTAGTTTAGCTTGGTTTTGCAGATCGCCACCAAAGAGTAGGTGTAACTTGAGAATGTTAGTGATGCCATTATCTTCAATGTCACCATAACCAAACCATTTACGCTCTTGTTTGGCATCTTTGGGGTGGTTACAAGTACCATCAAAACAAATCATGATATTTTTAGCCATGAGTTCTCTCCTTGTGATGTTATATGCTTCACGGTGTCCAGAAAAATACTTCGTACTAATGATTGTTAATCTAGTTCAACGTGTTGTTTGTTCGGTTGTTGTGGCAAGGCATCTCGAAAATAGCCGCAGCTCCACAATGTGTTTTGAAGAATAATGACATCGGGGTCGGGTTGTAATTGCTTTAATGTTTTCATGTGTCAAACCGCTTGGTTAATTGGCAAGTATACAATCAATAAACACACTTGCGCTTGCCATCATTAAACGTAGAGCAAAAAACTCAACTTCGCCAAAAGTCGAGTAAAATAGTTGCCTAAACAGATTGTGCGGTTTATGCTGGCGCCACTTTTTTAGGTAGTACAAGGCAGCATAATGGCAGCATATCCAATTGGCACTCCAGGTGAAGTTTGGGGTGAAACAGAAAAGCAAACGTGGCTAGCGCAACAACATATCAAGCGATCTTATTTAGAGCAAGTGGTGTCTAAAATCACCACATTAAATGACAGCCTTGATGTTGAGCAGTATGGTGCGCTTTCTTATGATGAAGCGAAATACCCACTGTTTGTGATTAAAACTAAACACTGGGATAGTGCCAAGCCTGTTGCCTTAGTCACTGGCGGTGTGCACGGTTACGAAACCAGTGGTGTTCATGGTGCTATTGCTTTTGCAGCCACCAAAGCAGCAGCTTATAGCAATGATTTTAATGTGATTGTTGCACCTTGTGTCAGTCCTTGGAGCTACGAAACGATTAACCGCTGGAATCCTGACGCGATTGATCCAAACCGCTCATTTTATCAAGACAGCCCAGCCCAGGAATCGGCGAAGTTAATGGCGTATGTCGCATCGCTTAATGTTGATATTACCGTGCATGTTGATCTTCATGAAACAACCGACACGGATAACAGCGAGTTTAGACCGGCACTGGCCGCGCGTGATGGCGTGACTAACGTCAATTGGAATATCCCAGATGGTTTTTATTTAGTGGGTGATACCATTAAACCGCAACCAGCATTTCAAACTGCAATCATAAAAGAAGTCGAACAAGTGACTCACATTGCCCCAGCTGATGATGAAGGTAAATTAATCGGTGTACCACTTGAACAAGAGGGCGTGATTAATTACGCAACAGTTGAGTTAGGCTTATGTGCAGGTTTTAGCAATAGTGAGTTTTGTACCACCACGGAAGTCTATCCAGACAGTCCACTAGTGGATGATGAAAACTGTGTTAACGCACAGGTTGCTGCGATTGTTGGCGCGCTTGATTACGTTAAAACAGCGCTTAGCACTTAATCACCGTCTTTTATGAGTAAACTAAATCGCAATGTCCGTAACCATAATCCTCTGAACATCGAAAGCCGTGATGATTGGTTAGGACTGGCACCACAGCAAAACGATTCTCGTTTTGCTGTATTTAATTCCCCTGAATATGGGTTTCGCGCCGCTTACATCATTTTATTGCGTTATCTTGAACGTAATGACGATACCGTTATTAAAATAATCAACAAGTGGGCTCCCGCTAGTGATAATAATCATGTGGGAAATTATAGTCAGTTTGTCGCTAAAAGAGCGCAGTTGGATGTTAAAAGCCGTATTACTGTGAACGAATTACCACAGGTTATCTTAGCGATGGCAGATTTTGAAGGCGCTCAAGGGGCCTATAGTTTAAGCCAAGTGTATCTCGGTGTTGAGCTTGCTCATCAGGAGTCTTTTGTACAAGCGCGCTTAGCAAAACTTGGACAAGGAATTAACACCGCGCCATTGGGCAAGCTAAAAAAAGCAAAGACTAAGTTCTTTCACGATAAAAAAGACAAAAGCAGTAAAAAGCGCAAAAAACCGTGGTGGCAAAAACTGTTTTCTTAAACAAAACTTTTAGCAACGAACTAACGGTAACTAATAAATATACAATCAGATTAAAAGTGGATTGTTTTAATTGAATCTTTCGTTTAATCCTCTGTTTTTTAAGGTATAGTGGTTGCCTTTTTATAGTAACCAACTTCGCAAGGATAGCCGTTGACCATTCAAATTAGGCACTTAGAGCAAGCTGACCTTAGTGACATTGCCACCATTTACAGTTTCACTTCTGTTAATGAAAATACATCGCAGTTGCCATACATTAACAGTACCACCGTTGAGCACCTGTTCAGCAATAGCAACAACTACACACTGGTTGCTGAACTTGATGGAAAGGTGGTGGGGCATATCACCTTAATATTAAGCACCAAGCCTCGCGAAAAGCACAGTGCGACTATCGCTATTGCCGTTCACCCTGAAAGGCAAGGGCAAGGTATTGGCAAACACTTAATGCAAAACGCCATCGACCAAGCCGATAATTGGCTCAACTTAACTCGCCTCGAACTTGAAGTGTTTCCAGATAACCAAGCGGCCATCGCTCTTTATGACCAATTAGGTTTTGAACGCGAAGGTGAAAAGCGTTGTTGTACTTTTAAAAACGGCAAATTGGCTAACATTGTGATGATGGCGCGGCTGAAGTTGTGATGATTGTGTTTTATTTTAAATTATGTGAAAAGAGGTAAGTTTTGTTTAAGTATGTAGTTTTATGTTGTGTATTAATTCTTAGCGGCTGTAGTACAACGGGCGACTCTCCAGATTGGAAAACACCTTCGGCTGAGCTTTATGATGCTAGAGTTAAATTTAAAAACTCTAACTTTCAAATTTTATTCTTATTGATGGTTAATAACCGTGGCGATGTAATCAAGTCTCGAGTTCTAAGTTCTAAAATTCAAGATGATAGAGCTGTTAATATGTTTAAAAAGCATACTCGAAATGTTCGTTTCCCAACAATTTCAGACACCAAAGAGCAATATCGTGAAATTATTTACCCTTATCGTGTCAATACCATTATTAATATATAGAGGAAGTTAAATGATGGAGACATTCAACAGGCTATTTATTTTATTTGTTATTATTACCTTATCTGGTTGTGCAAGTCGTGAAACGTACCACGCGAGAGATGGTGGTGAGGGCTATAAGGATAAGGCGTTATCTTCACCGCATAATGCCTATAACGTTGTCTATATTGGCCGCCCTAAAACTGATTTGAAAACTAATGCTGATATGGCGTTATTGCGTGCAGCGACGATTGCTAAGCGAAAAGGCTTTGAGTCATTTACCGTCAAGTATCTAAAAAATGATCACTCTTTAATTTACACGAAAACTAGCTCTGACAGCGGAGAAGAACAGGTAATGTTTGTTAGTAAGCCGTTAACTGAAATTGAAATGGTGTTGCTGTCAGATGAAAATATTGAAGCGACAGTGATTAAGACTCAAGAAACAATTGATAGGCTTGCTCCGCAATTTATTATTGATGACGCTGAGTCATGTGTAATTTTAGATTGTAGAAATTAGCTCAAGGGGGTTTTATTAGCTGGCCGCTGTTTTTACGATAATGTTAAATATGAAACTTCAACACAATATCAAGAGACAGTCTTAAATTTCCGTGCGCAAGGCAATAATTGGCTCAACAGAACTCGCCTTTTTTTGAAGTGTCTTGCTTCATACTCCCACATACTCCAGCATCAAAAGATGATGCTGGAATGTGTCTGCCTTTATCTTTTTAATTCATGCGATTCGCTAAAAAGATATTTTAGGCTGAGTCAGTGATTTACAAAAATCTTGATTAACGGCTGGTAAGAAATAATCTCGCGGCATCACGGGGTAGCCGCCTGCTTGCACTTGACTGATTGCTTTGGCACTAAACGATAGTCCGAACATTTCAAGGTATGATTGCAGATTGTATTTTAAGATAAAACTCATACTCACGAGTAAGAAATCATTGCGGCTTAAGCTACTGAGCTCTGAGCGTGCGTATTGGCTAAAACCTAACTTTGCTTTGCCGGCCTCCCAGTCTGTGTCATTACCATCGATGCGGTCCAATTCACGTTTTAGGATATGTAACATCGGGTATAGTTGCCAACCATCGACTAATACGCCTTGATGTTGTGCCGACATGAGCACCTGAATCATCAATGCGACTCCTTTGTTCCAATCGTTCATGTTTAAACTCGCCATATATGCATGAGGGTCAGGCTCTGATTGCGCCGTGACGAGTGAGGCATGAATCTCGTCGAATTTAACATTTTGGCAGTTGGGTTCGATACCTTGTTCAACCCAAGCGCGGTGTTTGGTGTAGTATGAATAGGGATTAGTGGTTGCATGGCCTTCGCGGCCATCAAAGCGAAACCAGCCATTCTCAATGGTATGGCCAATTTCATGAAGGTCGCCATGACCAAGAGGCGAGAAAGACCAGTTAGCATCGTAAGGATTACCCGAACAGCCACTGCCACAGGTGGATTGATCTAATACTCCATGCTGTACACGGTCACGTGGTGTTAATGGAATGCCCGATGAATTAGCAAAGTTGGTGACTTCATCGGTTACTTGAATGCCCGGGCCAGTAAAGCCTGCTAAGGCCATTACATCACCGTGGGTATAGGTTTGCATCATGGCTGCGAGTGTTTCAACATCTGGCGAGATAGGGCTAGATAAGGTGGTTTTTACTTTCTCTAAACGAGAATGAATTTCCATGTGCTCTGCTGCTATATCGACCCAGTCATAATGATTATCATCAAGGGCTTTGGCAAAAAAATCGCTATCTTCTGGGCCATTCCAGTAAGGGTGTTGGCCGACTTGTTCAAAAGTAAATGACGCTTCAACACCGACATCGTCATAATTAATATACAGTGGGCCGCCATAAGGGGAAGTGAAGGTAATGGACTCACCAGCGGCGATGGTCATACTCGCACTTTTTAGATATTTTGGTCGTTCAAACAATCGGTTGGTAAAAGGTTTGCTAGAGCCTGAGCGCTGCGCGTTAATAAAGATGCTGGTGGAAAGTGCATTATTTGTATCGGTGCGAGTGACTTTTACCGTGGTGCCAGGCAGGGCATAGACACCAGCTGCTCGCATGTAAGGCTTACTCTGCATGGTCATGTTAACGGTTTTAGGCGTAATATGATTAAAGTTAGTTCGGCTAAAATCACCTAAATCGACCTGCACTGGATTGACTAAACGCGAATTATAGACGGTAAAGTCAGCAAAAATACCTTGTGACCAGGCTAAAACGTTAGCCGTTGCTTTATCCATCGGCAGTGCGATATTTTGTCTAAATCTGTCGCCAATTAACGCTAATAGTTTTAACACCTCAAAACCGTCAGCGCCAAAGATTTGAGTGTTGTTGCTATCTAAATCGATAAATTGATGACGAATGACCTCAAGCCCAGTGGTTAACTGCGTTTTATAGTTAGGATCGTTACTGCAATCAGACTCGTTACATGCTGGTAAATTATATGAAAAGCTGTTTTCTTTAAAACGGCTGACCAGATTTTTAGCGATAAGTGGAAGGCTTTTTTGTGACACTTGTTGCTCAAACATCGCGTTAAAATCTAACCAATTGGCATGGCGATCCTCATCGCTAACAAAGTAATTGCCCGGCCCGCCAGGAGACTGCATTGAATAACCGATGCTATCTAAAATAGCATTGGTCCAAGTCTTGGTATTCCATGAGTGTGCATGGGTATATAACACAGGAACGCGTAATGTTGAGGCTGTGGGTAGAGCCGTGTTGATTAATGCCGAGCTGTCATTTTCTGCTGCAATAATCAGTAGATCTGTGTCATCGTTGACACAATGTTCAATGTCTAGTTCGGTCACGCAATGTGAAACCGTGACCGCCGACGAAAGCGTGTCAAACCACGCATTGATTTGATTAAACTGCCAAGCGCTGACATTCGCGACTTTGATATCTAATTCAGTCAATGGCTCGTTGGCAGCACTTTTGGTTAGCCAGCTGATTAGTTGAATGAGTGCAGGGCTAAAGGCTTCAAGTTCTTGACTAGGTCGTGATGATGCAAAGATCCGTGTACCAAAAGCGGCATTTCTTTGCTGGTTAATTTCGCCAAACATGGCATGCACGCGGCCGCCATTGCCCACGACTAACGGTGCATTATAATTCGCCGCCCACGGCTTGGCCGTTACAAATTGGCTAGCGCGATGGACTGGATA
This sequence comes from Psychrobium sp. 1_MG-2023, assembly GCF_030689115.1. Classification (NCBI taxonomy): domain Bacteria; kingdom Pseudomonadati; phylum Pseudomonadota; class Gammaproteobacteria; order Alteromonadales; family Shewanellaceae; genus Psychrobium; species Psychrobium sp. 1_MG-2023. The sequence goes on from NZ_JAUYVJ010000004.1 coordinate 24,673, forward strand.
GGTGATCGCGCCGTCAAAAATGCTGTTTAAATTAGCTTTGTAGTCAGTAACAAAGGTATCTGCAAGACGAATCACTTCATCATAAGCAAAGGTAATGTCTTGAGGTAAATGCGCCACATTGCCCGTTTGCATTGCAAGGACTAATGTCGGGGTGACCGTAATGGTAAATTGCTGTGTTGCAGGAGTTACTTCGTCTTCACCGCCATCAGCGACTTGTAATGTGATGACTCCTGTAGTGAGCACGCCATTGGCTGGCGTCCAAGTGATCAGGCCGCTAGGTGACACATTCATGCCGTCAGGGGCATTGATTAATTGCCACGTTAAGTCAGTGCCATTGTTGCTATCATCGCTATCGGTGACGGTTGCAGTGTATTGATACAGTTCGCCCTCTGTTGCCTTGATTGGTGCTGTACTGGTAATAACTGGTGCAGTATTAACAGGAGTCACAGTGATGGTAAATTGCTCTGTTGCAGGCTGCACTCCACCTTCTTGGCCATCACGCACGTGCAAAGTGACTTGTCCTGAGCTTAACACCCCATTAGCAGGCGTCCATGTTACAACCCCAGTGCTTGAAACATTCATACCAGCAGGTGCATTGATTAATTGCCACGTTAAGTCCGTGCCATTGTTGCTATCATCACTATCTGTAACCTGTGCAGTGTATTGATAAGTTACACCTTCAGTTGCCTTAGTTGGCGCAGTGCTGGTAATGACAGGCGCTGTATTGGTGGGAATAGTAATCACGGGAGGAGTATTAACGGAAATGACGCTGATGGTAAACTGCTCTGTTGCAGGCTGCACTCCATCTTCTTGGCCGTCACGCACTTGCAAAGTGACTTGTCCTGAGCTTAACACCCCATTAGCAGGCGTCCATGTTACAACCCCAGTGCTTGAAACATTCATGCCAGCAGGTGCATTGATTAATTGCCACGTTAAATCCGTGCCATTGTTGCTATCATCGCTATCGGTGACGTTTGCTGTGTATTGGTAAAAAACGCCCTCAGCTGCGCTAGTTGGCGCTATGCTGGTAATGACAGGCGCTGTATTGACGGGAGTAACGCTGATGGTAAATTGCTCTGTTGCAGGCTGCACTCTATCTTCTTGGCCATCACGCACTTGCAAAGTGACTTGTCCTGAGCTTAACACCCCATTAGCAGGCGTCCATGTTACAACCCCAGTGCTTGAAACATTCATGCCAGCAGGTGTATTGATTAATTGCCACGTTAAATCCGTGCCATTGTTGCTATCATCGCTATCGGTGACGTTTGCTGTGTATTGGTAAAAAACGCCCTCAGTTGCGCTAGTTGGCGCTATGCTGGTAATGACAGGCGCAGTGTTTTTGTTATCTACAACAGACGTTGGTTGGCTTTCACCTTCTCCACCACCACAAGCTAATAACATCAGACTCAAACTACATGGAATAATCTTTTTCACAACTGCCTCTAAAGCTCAATGTACTACATAGGTGTTAAGTGCTATTTATAACTAGTTGTTTAGTATTAATCAAGAGCTGCGAAAAGTGATTGTACAATTTGCGACGGTGAGCATTTTATTGTCTTTAATCTGGTGGCCAAGGGTAAAATCTAGAGAGGCTACAAGTGCCTTTGAATTGGCAGAGATGTTTGTGTTGGCCGAACTGTTGGTAGTGGAGTCGAGAAGTTTCAAGTAATGGGCAATCATTTCAGACGCAACCCACAATGCATTTAAAATGATTAACCCACCACCTGAAAACGTCGGATTTGCTTTAGTTATCTCTCTCTGAAAAACAAACCGACAATGCTCTCAGATAAAAAGTATCGAAGTTATTATCTGAGTTCCATAGATGAAGTATAACACCGTAAAATGAACAAAAACTAAACGACAGTGTGTGAACGAATATTCAGTATCAGCTAATCAAAAATCAATATCAGAGAGCGTGGTGATCATGTTGTGCCGATGACACCAAGTCAGCTCATCACAACACTATTAGCATTACTTATCCTCGTTGGTGTGAAAAACACAACATGCCTAAGTTTTCACCAAAAATGCTACAATCAACGTGTAAAACATTAATGATTAAAGCGGGTTTTCCAATACATACCCGTGACATACTGAAGCAGCATAATAAACGTGATGTCGCGACGGTTCATTATGATCGTTTGACTATTTGAATGAGAAGAGGGAAGGGATGAAAGTTTTAGGAGAATTATTAATGCAACTAGCTGTAATACATTAGAAAAGTTAAGGAAGTTCTATTTTTTTTGTTTCGCTCTTATGATTGGTAATCACAAAGGTTAAACTTGATTTTTATATTGAATGGTCTAGTATAAAGTGTATTAAACACAAAAAAATAAAGTTGAGTTATAATGGCTAAGCCACTAGTTGAGAGAGCACCAAAATTTGATATTGGAGAAGTGAATTTTTCGGACGTCTCACCGCATATGAATACATATAACGAGACAGATGAAGAGGGGCGTTACCTACATTGGAACCAGCTTAAGTGGCGTGTTCCTACTGCTGAAGCTAAGGCTATTTGGGCTACTATAAAGTTCAAAAGAGCGTTGCAGATGAAAACCCTTAATCTAGTCGATGACAAAGGTAGTCCGTTTGTCTATTCAACGCCCCACTCGATGGAAGCTAAACTTCACTCTGTAATACAAATTGCTGGGGGTAGTGTAGCAACCGTTGCTGGTCATGTTGCGTCTGATCAAGTTCAAAAAAAGTTTTTGGTTTCTTCTTTAATTATGGAAGAAGCAATTACTAGCGCTCAACTTGAGGGGGCTTCGACGACTCGTGCTGTAGCTAAAAAGATGCTGGAAGAAGGTCGGGAAGCTGAAGATGAAGATGAGAGAATGATTGTGAATAACTTCTTACTTCTAAAACAAGCGGAAAGAATGAGCTCTCAGCCCTTAACCATCGATTTAATATTAGAGTTCCATCGAATTGCAACAGAAAACACTACAGAAAATAATGTTATTCCCGGTGAATTTAGAGAGGACAATGATATTCATGTTGTGGATAGTAGGGGTGATATCGCTCACCAACCTCCATGTTTCACAGAAATAAAAGATAGGCTACAAGCGTTTTGTGACTTTGCTAATGCAAATCATGATGGTAAGAAAGGTGGTGATTTTATTCCTCCTGTAATCAAGGCTATTATTCTCCACTTTATGCTCGGTTACGAACATCCTTTTCGCGATGGTAACGGCAGGACCGCAAGAGCATTATTTTACTGGTTTATGTTGAAGCATGAATATGACCTTTTTAAGTACATTTCTATAAGTAAATTACTTAAAGATGATCCTAAGGGGTATGGTTTGTCATTCATATATACAGAGAAGGATCAAAATGACTTGACGTACTTTATTGACTTTCAACTGGATATAATTTTGTCTGCTTTTGAGGAGCTACAGAAATACTTGCAAACTAAAACTGACGAGTTCAATCAAGTTTTGGAAATGCTCGATGATTCTAAATTTAGTGGAAAGTTGAATTTTGTACAAAAAGATATCATCAAGAAAGGAACAAAAGAACCTGGTAGAATCTTTACTGTGAAAGAGATTGCCAGTTCTTATGAAATTGGGGAGACTTCGGCACGTACGTACTTAAAAAAATTGGTAGAATTAAAGCTTATTCTTAAAACGATGGACGGTAGAACCACCTTGTATATCTCTCCTTCCGACTTAAGAGATAGGTTAAAAGATAACTAGCATGTGAGTTAGTACATTTTATTTAAAGAGATAAACAAAGTATTCGTTTATTTCTTTAAATTTTTCATCAAAACTATTCCATCTGTTAATTTCAAGTGAGAGTGGGTATCCAATTTACAAGAAAGCACAGCCGCTAGCTATTCGCAGCTGTGCTTTGTCCCTGTTATTTATTAAACAGTCGACTAGACCCAAATTAACTAGATCTGATATTATGACGCTCAGAAACGTTGATTTACATGTTAGCTTTCGTCACAACTGACATGTTGACGGAGACTGTAAAATCAATAAAACTAAATCACTGTTCTATGTGGTTGTAAATAAAAGGAATAGTAATTTTGTGTGAGTTGTTGGGTATGAGCGCTAATGTGCCGACTGATATTGTATTTAGCTTTACTGGCTTAGTTGAACGCGGTGGTGTAACTGGTCCGCATTCTGATGGTTGGGGCATTACTTTTTATGATGGCAAAGGGTGTCGTTCGTTTAAAGATCCGTTGCCGAGCTGTGAATCAGAAGTCGCGAAGTTGATTAAGAGCTACCCGATAAAAAGTAAAGCGGTGATTAGTCATATCCGTCAAGCGAATCGTGGGGGGGTGTGTCTTGAAAATACCCATCCATTTACCCGCGAACTGTGGGGCACTAATTGGTGTTATGCCCATAACGGTCAGTTAAGTGACTATGAAGAAGCATTAGCGACGACACGTTTTCAACCCATTGGCCAAACGGATAGTGAATTAGCGTTTTGTTGGATCCTTGACCAGCTCGCTAATCAATTTGATAGCATGCCAGAAGATACCCAATTGATTTTTGATTTCATTAAATCACTCGGTGATAAGCTGAAAAGTTTCGGTGTGTTCAATATGCTACTGACCAACGGCGATTATGTGATTGCCTATTGTTCAAATAACCTTAGCTGGATCACCCGTCGTGCACCGTTTGGTAAAGCAACCTTAATTGATACTGATGTGGTTATTGATTTTAATAAAGAAACCACACCACATGATGTTGTTACCGTGATTGCAACTCGCCCACTGACCAATAATGAGCAGTGGCATATTATGCGTTCGGGTCAGGCGGTGATGTTTAAGCTGGGTGAAAAGCTTCACGAGTATATTCCGCCTGTCGAGTCGGCAGAAGAGCAGGCATCCGCTTAGATATCAAAGCGAGATGCTGAATAAAAGCATGTCAGGACGACGCGTGGGAACAAGCAGTAAATAAAAAAACGCCCAGCTATTGTATTAGCTGGGCGTTTTTTGTGAGCCGTTTAATTTGGTAGTCTATTTACCGTTATCAAACTTAATCCAGTTCAGCTGCATTTGTGCTTGTTCGCTGCCATCTTTATGTTGCACCAGCTTAACGACACTGTAGTTAAGTGATGGCGCTACCCAAATGAAGGTTTCGCGTGATGACTTTTTACGGATACGTTTGATCTTGATTGCTTCAACACGGCCGTAAGGCACGTTGACGGTCTCTTTGCCGACGCGCTCAAATTGGTAATGAGTTTGTTTTCCTCGGCGCACCATGTGATAAGACAATAGCTCTTTACCATCAATTAAGTCTTGGCGGAGGGCTAGTTGGTAAAGCAGTGGGTCAAAGGTTAGTTGAATTGGTCGAATCGTTTTTTGATTACTTTTATAAACCGTCTCTATTTTCTCACCTAAGAAGTCAATGCTCTCTTCACGATCACGACCTGTACCCGTGCGAACAAAGTGGTATTGTTTTGGAGTAAAAATGCCATCGACAATACTAAAATCGCTACGCTCTTTGCGAGAGTCAGACAAGAACATCCATTGAATTTTACTGTGAGCTTTTAATGAATAACCGCTCTGTGTAGCGGATAATTCACGATACCCTTCACCGAGTTCATTGCCTTGGCGAAATAATTTATAACTGGCTTGATATAGCTTTAGGGAGTCAGCTGGTGGTACATCACTTGTAGTGTTGTCATTAGTTGTAGCAACACTAGAGAAGGCAACGCTTAATAATGCACATAAAAGAAATATTCGTTGTTTTATCATTTTTATTTTTATCCACGATCTGTTGTTGAAAGCATAGGGATATAACTAACATATATTCCAATACAAGATTGACCATGAGTATGCGATTAAGTTTCGTTAATCTAACAGGACAAAATCACAAACTTATCGGAATTGGTGTTAAAAGTCGTTACAATACTTTCTCTATTAAGAAGATATATGGTTTTATGTTAGCTATGCAACAGTGGCGAAGTGATTTTTTAGAATTATCTCCTATTTTTCGTGACCTTAAACAAATTTTGAACGATTTTACTTGGTCAGACTGGCCAAGTTGCCAACAATTAAATCAAATACTACCGACTGATATCGCTAATACTAAAGGACAGTGCTTAACCTTAGTTGAACAAACCGACGAATTACTTAGCGATGGCCTTTATTATGAAGAGCGAATTTATCGTGATGGCGTTGTTCCAACACGTGAAGCTAATTGGCATGATTTCTTTAATGCTTGGATGTTTTTGCTGTTTCCCCAAACCAAAAAAGAGATGAATCGATTACATGTTGAGCATATTGAGCTTTACGGTCAAAAAAAACGCTCAAAGTGTCGCGATGCTATTACGTTGCTCGATGAATGTGGCGTGTTGATACCTTATTGTGATGCTTCTTTTAAAGAAGCCTTAACTGACCACCAATGGCGCGAAGCGTTTGTAAATCAGCGTGAAGGGTGGGGGAAAAGTATTGATGCGATGATTATTGGCCATGCTAATTACGAAAAAGCCCTCGACCCTTACATTGGTTTTACTGGTAAAGCGTTGTTTTTACCTGTTGAATCTGACTTTTTTAACCTTTCGCTCTTCGATAAGTATTCGCATCTTGATACAATGCTCGCCAATAATTTAGCAGATTTAATGCAAGATAATAGCAACCTTTCCCCACTACCGATGCTTGGTGTGCCGGGCTGGTGGCAAGAGAATCAGAATGACCAATTTTATGACAACACCGATTACTTTAGGCCAAAACGTCGTTCTAACCGAGTTAGGTAGGTCTTAGTATGAGTGTTGAACGTTTTATTTACCGCGCCCCTTTTAGCTGGCGCTGGTTACATCCAAAATATATTGGCACTTGGTTTGCGGTATTATTGCTAATTATTTGTGCGTATATTCCTCCTCGTATTCGCGATAAGTTTGCGTTAAGTCTTACTTCATTAGTCCTTAAAATAGCCAAAAAGCCTGTTCGGATCATTGATACTAATTTACGTCATTGTTTTACTCATTTAAGTGAGGATGAACGTAAAGTCATTATCCGTAAAAATATTGGTGTGTTTTTGCAAACTATTCTGGGGCAAGGTGAACTCGTTTTTCGCTCGAAAAAGTATATTGAGACCCGTTTTGATGTTGAGGGCTGGGAACATTTTCAGAAAATACTGGATAATAATGAGCAAGCGATCTTTTTGATCCCGCATCAATGGGGGCTTGAATATGCTGGCACTTATTTTTTAAGCCAAAATATTCCATTAGTCGCTTTTGTTAATCAACATAAAAACCCAATCTATAATTGGCTGTCTGTGAAGCAGCGCACTCGTTTTTGTGACCGCGTGTTTGTACGTGAAGGCGGTATCCGAGTGATGATATCGGGGATTAAAGAGGGTAAACATTTATTCTATTTACCTGATGAAGATCATGGCGCTGAAATCTCAGAATTTGCCCCATTTTTTGATACTGAAAAGGCAACCTTGCCAGTACTTAGTCGTATCGGAAAAGCTACGGGTGCAAGAATTTTACCCCTCTCGATTGCCTATGACGGAGAACGTCATCGATTTAAACTAGAAGTTGAGCCTCCGTATGATTGTAGTGGTGCAGACTGTAAAGAGTCGGAAGCGCTGTTTTTGAATTCGCAGATGGAGCGCTTGATAGCTCGAGATTTAAGTCAATATATGTGGATGTTACGTATTCTAAAAACACGTCCACCGGGCCAAGAACGTTTTTATTAAGTTTATTTTTTGCTGATGCTATTAATAATCAGCTTTTTACATGGAACCAACCAATGAAACCAGCTTTATCTTTATTAACGCTAGCGATTTTAGCTACGCCTGTGTTTGCTGAACAAAACAAAGACATTGAAGTTATTGAAGTGACCTCAAACTTTAGACAAGCCAACCTAATGAAAACTGAAGGTAGTATTTCAGTGATCGGTGCTCAGCAAATTGCTGAAAAAAACGCGCTACATAGTGAGCAATTATTAGGTGCAATGGCCAATGTTAATTTCTCAAGTGGTGCGTCACGTGGTAATTTTGTCCAAATCCGTGGTATCGGTTTACGCAGCCAATTTGTCGATCCGGTTAACCCGTCAGTCGGTTTGATCATTGATGGGATCAACTATTCAGGGCTTGGCGGTGCGGCGATGTTATTTGATATCGACTCTTATGCGCTTTACCGTGGCCCTCAGGGAACGCAGTTTGGTAATGATGCTTTAGCAGGTGTGATCAAACTAGATTCAACACCAGCAGGAGACCACGATAACCGTGTCATGTTTGGCTATGGTAACTACAACACGATTCGTACCGGTGTGGCTGTCGGCACTGAAGTCACCGATAGTGTTGGTGTTCGTGTCTCTGCTGTTAAGCAAACGAGTGATGGTTATATCACTAACGATTTTTTAAAAACCGATGACACGAATAACATTGATGAAAGCAACGTAAAGCTTAAGCTTAATTGGAAAGCTACAGAAGATTTAACCATCGATACTGTGATGCATTATATCGATGTTGATAATGGTTACGATGCCTTTAGCTTAGACTTTAACCGCCACACTCTGTCTGATGAGCCTGGCCGTGATGCACAGCGCACTAAAGCTTTTGGTGTATCAGCACTTTATACTGGTCTGGCACAAACTCATGTTGAGCTATCAGTATCAACATTAGACAGCGATATTCATTATGGCTATGACGAAGATTGGACGTACGATGGTATTCATGACTGGGGTTATAGCTCAACAGATACATACCTTCGCGATCGTGGTCAAGATACGTTAGAACTGCGTTTCTTATCTGACGGGAAAACGTTATTTGATAACAAAGCGTCATGGGTCGCAGGTGTTTACTTAAACCAACGTGATAGTGGTTTAGTGCGTCAATACACTTGGCAAGATCAAGACTTTACTAGTCAGAACGATCATCAAGATGTTGCTGTTTATGGTCAAATCGCTTATGACTTATCTGAAAAAACCACATTAACGGTGGGTGCGCGTGTTAGTGAATACGATATAGACTATAACGATAACGCTGGTGTTAAAGAGAGCGTGTCTGATAATTTATACGGTTTTAATATCAGTATTAATAATCAAGTTAATGAACAAGCGATGACATACCTAACACTGGCACGCAGTGAAAAGGCCGGTGGCATCAATGGTGTTGCATTAGCGAAAAAAGACGATATCGAGTCACCTGAATTACGTGACCAATTGCTGGCAAACAGTAGCTTTGATCCTGAAACATTGTATAGCGCTGAGTTTGGCGTTAAAGGTCGTAGTTTAGATAATGATTTAAACATTAAATTAGCGGCCTTTTACCATTACCGTCAAAACCCACAACTTAAAGGTTGGGTGACGGATAAAGTCGATGGTGAAGCAGAAACTTTCATCGGTTACATTGATAACGCTGGCGGTGGTCGAGGTTATGGTATTGAGTTAGAAACGCGCTATAACGCGAATGACAACTTAGAGCTTTATTACAACATCGGCTATTTAATGACTCGTATTAAAGATTACGTTATTGCTCAAGAAGAGGGTGATGATCGTAATATGCATAACCGTGAAATGGCTCATGCACCTGAATATCAGTTTAATGCAGGTTTAAACTACCAAAGCGATAACGGTTTTTATGCTGGTGCTGAATTAGCAGGTAAAGACTCGTTCTATTTCTCTGATAGCCATGACGAACAATCAAACTCTTATGTGTTAACTAATGTTCACGTGGGTTATCAAGGTGAGAGCTGGAAAATTAATCTGACCGGTCATAATATATTCGATAAAGATTATTCTGTACGTGGTTTTTACTTCGGTAATGACCCGCGTGACGGTTATGAAGCTCATAACTATGTTCAGTTTGGTGAGCCGCAAACGGTTAACTTAAGTGTCGAGGTAAATTGGTAATGATGTTATCTGTTGAAATCAGTAACTATCCGTTAAACGAGCAATATATTCCGCCAATCAAAGATTTTATTGATCGTTTAAAGAGTAACCCTGATTTGCGTATTAGCTGTAATACGATGAGTACGCAAGTATTTGGTGAGTATGATGTGGTGATGGCAATTTTAAATCAGGAAATTAAAGACTCGTTTAGGCGCTTTGGAAAAATGATTTTTGTATGTAAGTTCATCAATGCTGATTTAGACCCAGCATTAAATCAATAATCTATTATTGTGATGGAATTCATACAAGCAGTCCTTGGTGATTTGCAGGCAAGCTCTCCTTGGGAGCTTGTTGCTGTTGTGCTCGCTATTGCTTATTTGTTATTTGCAATGAGACAAAGTCAGTGGTGTTGGCCAGCAGCTTTCTTTAGCACCATGATTTATACGGTATTGTTTTGGCAAAGTGCATTGTTAATGGAGTCGGTGCTTAACGCCTACTACTTAGCAATGGCGGTCTATGGTTGGTGGGCATGGCGCGGTAATGCTGAGGCTGCTGAGCCTAGGCCTATCGTTAGTTGGAGTCTGCTTACCCACTGTAAAGTGGTTGCCGTCTTGAGTGCGATTACGCTATCGCTCGGTTATGTGATGGATAATTATACCCATGCAGACTTTGCTTATTTAGATACTGCGACTACTGTCTTTGCTGTGTTTACAACATGGATGGTCACTCAAAAAGTACTGGAAAATTGGCTTTATTGGATTGTTATCAATAGCGCGTCGATTTACTTGTACTTAGAGAAGTCATTTAACCTCACCGCTGGCTTATTTATGCTTTATTGCGTGATGGCTGTCGTAGGCTATCTACAGTGGCGAAAAGCCTCACAACAATTAGTTAAAGCCTAGCAATGTTGTTTGCTGCTGCCCCATTGATTAGTGCGTTAGATTTCTTCCAGAATAAACGTATTATTAAGCAGCAGCAATTAACGCGTGGTCAAAGTAATATCAGTTATCAAGTTGTGTGTCAGCAAGGTACCTATTTAGTAAAATTTCTTGCTGACGTTCAACACTTCCCATCTAGCGGCTTAGCTCGAGAAAGAGAATATGCCGTACTAAATTTAATTCAACCATTGTGTATTACACCTGCATTATTAGCCATTTATGCTGATCAGCAGGGGGTGTTGTCATCGGGTGACGACCAATTTGAATTTAACGGGGTAGTGGTGTGCGACTTCATCAAAGAGGTGAGGGAGTTTGTGCATGATAGAGACACTTTTGCAGACCTTGCTGCGCTGCTTGCAAAACTACACACGTGTGACATCAGCAAGCTGAGAGCTGATGACTATCAGTTATTCGTATTTAAGAAACCTGTTGAGTTATTACAAAACTACTGGCGTCTTTGTGAGGCCCACTGTTCTGTTAATCATCGGGTTATTAACCTTGATATCAAAACATGTTTTAAACACCTCTTAGATCGGATCAGCAACCTTGTGTTAACGAGTGACACATTAATTCATGGTGATCTGAATCGAGAGAACATCTTGCTGTCTCAAACTCAGTTATATTTCATTGATTGGGAGTATGCGGGTATTGGTGATGTGTATTTTGATCTGGCGAGTATTCGAATCGAATATGGCTTGACTGAAACGCAGCTCCAGCATTTTATTAGCTGCTATCAATTACAACGGCCGCACTTTATTTGCGACCGTGCTAAGCTGGATTTAATGTCGTTATACTACGCGGGTATTTGTTGGTTATGGCAAGCCAATGATAGTCACTTTGAGAGCGAACACAGCCGTCGATATTATCAACAGCTGACATTGTTACTTTAAATGTTCTTGCTACAGGGTATTTTGTTAAGCGAAGGTCGTTTCATTTAATTTCTGGTAGATGCTACTTATCGCGTCTCGCAATTTATCACGATGATGATAGGCTGACGTCTCGCTTGCCACATCACAGTAGTGATATGGGCCACAGACATGCTCATGTGTCGAATGGATTAACACGGCGTCAGGCAGTGGCATATCAGTCATGGTATTAGTCCAACCTAAAAGCTGCTTTCGTGTAATTTTGCCCGCTGGACTATCTTCAGCAATCAGGTTACTGATATAAATTTTCTTGGCTTTACTATTCACAATCGCATCACGCAATTCTGGCATTAATAACGGTGGAACTAAGCTTGTTAAGAAGCTGCCAGGGCCAATTAAGATTAACTCGGCTTTATTGATAGCGTCGATGGCCTCAGGCGTTGCGGCGACCTGCGGTTCAAGACAAAGCTTCTTGGGCATAGTTACCATCTTATCGACGCCAATTTCGCCAAAGACACGACGTTCATCATGGTCATAGGCAACGAGATGCGTTGGAAGCTCGGACATTGGCACAATATTACTTTTAACATGCAACATCTCTCTGATGAGTTTTATTGCATCAAGAGGTCGGACACTCATCTTATCAAGTGCGAGTAACATTAAGTTGCCTAGGTTGTGCTGGGCTAATTCGCTTTCACCACCAAAACGATACTCAAACATTAAACTGGCTATGGTAGGTTGAGTAATAAGTTGATGGATGCAATTACGTAGGTCACCCCACGCGATACAATTTTCAGTTTCACGTAAGCGCCCAGTAGAACCACCATTGTCAGTGGTAGTAACAATGCCTGTTAGTTTGCCTTCAAGGTGACTAAGTGAGGATAAAACTCGACCTAAACCGTGACCACCACCAATGGCGACAACGCTGTCAATCTGTTGGAGTGAATCGTTTTTAGGGGGAAAGTGAAGAAGTTCGTTAAAATGACTTGCTGAATCCATTGCAAATGGCCTTAGAACATCGCATTTGTATCTTTAATTCTAGTTGCTTAGCGCATTCGATTCAACTTATTACGTTAACAAATTGGTCACAATCGACCAATTGCTAAGCATAAATCGTGCTGAGTGTGGTAACTGTGACCGAGATCAAGTGACGATGATACTCAAGCCTGCTTTTAATACTGACTAGTGATGTCAATATCTGAGGTTGGTTGAGAGCAACAGGTAAGGATCTCACCATCACGGATGTAGGCGAGAGGCTCTATGGTGTAAACAACCGAGCCGTAATTAAGTTTACAGCGACAGGCACCGCAGGTACCATCACGGCAATGGTAGTTCACTTTTACACCTTGTGCTTCAAGGTATTCAAGTGTGGTTTGGTCACTGTGCTGGGTGAATTTTTCATCACACAGCACATTGTTGTAGGTTACTGCTTTCATATCTTAATTATAAATCAAAATCATCAAACTCGTCACTGTCGAGTTCGCTGTCAATTTGACCGACTAAGTAAGACGATATTTCACTTTCTTGAGGTGCAACTTGTACGTTGTCACTCACTAGGTATGAATTAATCCATGGTAGTGGGTTAGTAACGGTCGCAAACGGTGGTTTATGACCAATGGCGATTAGGCGTTGGTTAGAAATGTACTCAACGTATTGCTTTAAGATTTCAGCATTTAGGCCGATCATTGAGCCATCTTTAAATAAGTACTCAGCCCATTGCTTTTCTTGCTCGACCACATCAAGGAATACTTGTAAGCCTTCATCTTTCATTTGTTCGCTGATTTCTTTCATTTCTGGGTCGTCTTTACCTTCAGCCCATAAATTAAGAATATGCTGTGTGCCTGTTAAGTGAACAGCCTCATCGCGCGCAATTAACTTGATGATTTTTGAGTTGCCTTCTAATAATTCACGTTCAGCAAAAGCGAAAGAACAAGCGAAGCTTACGTAAAAACGGATAGCTTCTAATGCGTTTACAGAACAGATACATAAGAATAAACGCTCTTTTAACTTACGTTGGGTCACTTCAATAGTGCGGCCTTCGACGTCATAGGTGCCTTCACCTTGTGCTTGTAGCAATTGGCTTGTGACAATAACGTCATCAAAGTATTTTGCGATATCGCTAGCACGGTTCAAGATATCTTCGTTAATCAGAATATCGTCGAACACTTCACTTGGGTCAGTAAATAGATTACGTAAAATATGGGTGTATGAACGAGAATGGATGGTCTCAAAGAAACCCCAAGTTTCAATCCATGTTTCCATTTCTGGCAAGGATACTAATGGAAGTAATGTCACGTTTACACTGCGTGCTGCAATCGAATCAAGTAGCGTCTGATATTTTAAGTTACTGATGAAAATATGCTGTTCACTTGAGGTTAGCTTTTGCCAATCCATACGGTCTTTTGAAATATCAACTTCTTCTGGACGCCAGAAAAATGAAATTTGTTTCTCGATTAACTTTTCAAAAATAGGTAATTTTTGTTGGTCAAAACGTGAAACGTTTACCGAGTTACCCAAGAACATTGGTTCAAGGAGTGGGTTATTTTTAGTTTGATTGAACGTTGAATAAGTCATGTCATACCCTAGAATGTTGGTTAAAAGCCACCGCAGTAAAAAGGCGGTGGCTTTTTATATTGATTGCTAACTGTTTGTTAGTATGTCGCTGCGTGATTAGATTTTACACGCGCCGCCTGCACAACCGTCATCTTCTTGTTCGATAACGATATCACCTTGTGCATCATCTGCACCATCACGGGTATTGTGGTAGTACAAGGTTTTAACCCCAAACTTATAAGCAGTTAGTAAGTCTTTAATTATTCCTTTCATTGGCACTTTGCCATTGTCGAACTGGTTTGGATCGTAGTTGGTGTTAGCCGAAATCGCTTGGTCAACAAACTTTTGCATTAAACCAACTAGGTGTAAGTAGCCATCATTTGATGGGATCTTCCACAACAGTTCATAATTATCTTTCAATGTTAAATAGTCAGGTACTACTTGTTTTAAGATACCATCTTTACTTGCTTTAACGCTAATTAACCCTCGTGGTGGCTCAATACCGTTGGTCGCATTTGAGATTTGTGATGATGTCTCAGATGGCATTAGGGCCGATAGTGTTGAGTTACGTAAGCCGTGTGTTTTAATATCTTGGCGTAGGGCTTCCCAGTCTAAGTTCATTTCGTTTGAACAAAGTACATCAAGATCTTTCTTGTATGTATCAATTGGCAAGATACCTTGCGAGTAAGTGGTTTCGTTAAACCAGTCACAGGCACCCACTTCTTGCGCTAACTTATTAGACGCTTTAAGCAAGTAATATTGAATTGCTTCAAATGTTTCGTGTGTTAAACGGTTTGCTGAACCGTCAGAGTATTTTACACCATTTTTAGCTAAGTAATAAGCGTAGTTAATAACACCTATACCTAATGTACGACGAGCCAAGCTTGATTTTTGTGCTGCAACAATTGGGTAATCTTGATAGCTTAATAAGTTATCCAATGCACGCACTGCAAGCTCTGCTAGCTCTTCTAAATCATCAAGCGACTTAATCACACCTAAGTTAAAGGCTGATAAAGTACAGAGTGCGATTTCACCGTTTGGATCGTCAAAGCTTTGTAGTGGTTTCGTCGGTAAAGCAATCTCTAAACATAGGTTAGATTGTTTTACTGGCGCAACACTTGGAATAAATGGGCTGTGTGTATTACAGTGATCAACGTTTTGTAGGTAGATACGACCTGTGCTAGCACGCTCTTGAGCAAATAATGAGAAAAGCTCCACCGCTTTGATGGTTTTCTTACGAATAGAGTCATCTGCTTCATATTGCGTGTAAAGCTGCTCGAATTTCTCTTGGTCAGCAAAAAATGCATCGTATAAACCAGGTACATCACTTGGTGAGAATAAAGTAATGTTTTCGCCTTTAATTAAACGCTGGTACATAACTTTATTAAACTGAACCCCGTAGTCCATATGACGAACACGGTTTTCTTCAACACCACGGTTATTTTTAAGTACTAGCAGCGACTCTACTTCAAGGTGCCACAATGGGTAGAATAATGTAGCTGCACCACCGCGAACGCCACCCTGAGAACAACTTTTTACAGCCGTTTGGAAATGTTTATAAAATGGGATACAACCAGTGTGATTGGCCTCGCCACCACGAATTGGGCTGCCGATTGCACGAATACGACCTGCGTTAATACCAATACCCGCACGTTGACTAACATATTTTACGATTGAACTTGATGTTGCATTGATAGAATCAAGGTTATCATCACATTCAATTAATACACATGAGCTAAATTGGCGCGTTGGGGTACGCACACCAGCCATAATTGGTGTCGGCAGTGAAATCTTAAATTGGGATACTGCATCATAAAAACGCACGACGTAATCCATGCGTGTGTCTTTAGGGTATTTAGAGAATAAGGCAGCGGCAATTAGCATGTATAGGAACTGCGCGCTCTCAAAGATTTCACCGGTTGTACGGTTTTGTAATAGATACTTACCTTCTAACTGCTTAACGGCCGCGTAGCTAAAGTTCATATCACGCCAATGATCGATTGCATCGTTCATTACGTTGAATTCTTCACGCGTGTAATCGGCTAATAGGTGGTCATCATAACGCTTAGCTTCACACATCTTGACCGTGTGATCATAAAGGTGCGGTGGCTCAAATTGGCCGTAAGCTTTTTTGCGTAAATGGAATACAGCTAAGCGCGCTGCCATGTATTGGTAGTCAGGCGTTGTTTCAGAAATTTGATCCGCTGCTGCTTTAATAATAGTTTCATGAATGTCTTCGGTTTTCATTCCCATGTAAAACTGAAGGTGCGCTTTGATCTCAACCTGTGATACTGAAACGTTCTCAAGATCTTTGGCTGCCCAGTCGAGAACTTTATGGATCTTATCTAGATCGATAGGCTCTTGTTTTCCACTACGTTTAGTGACTAGGAGGTTTGTATTCATTCTTATTATCCATATTTGGGTGGCGCTAGAGTACAGGCATTAAATAGGGCAACGAAAAGGGTCATTATGCGAAACTGCATGACATAATTAATGTAACACAACACAGAAAAACAGTATCCATTGTTTTAGTGTTTGTTGTTGCCAAAATACACAACATCTAGGGTTGTTAAATTTTATGTGCTACAAGATAGAGGGGATAGGCTGAATTTGCAAGTACTAATAAAAGGAATAAGTTGTGGATAAAGTGTGATCTTTTTTATAGGTTAGTGGCGACTATCATTATGGCTAGTATTTCTATCGTATGCCTAAAAAAAGCAATTTAAAATGGGCTTTTTAATTTTTTTTTTACCATAAATTATTGGCGATTAAATTGCTTAATTTTTGTCAGCTATTTGTCAGTAGATCACAAAGCTCATCGCAACGATCAACGATCATATCAGCTTGCCATTCATGACAAGGATCTTGGTGTGGGATATAACCATAGTTCGCTGCAACACTATGCATCTTTGCACTGGTTGCTGCTTCGATATCTGTTCTGGCATCTCCAACATAAATGATCTGCTGTGGTTCAATCGCTAGAGATTTAGCGGCTAATATCAATGGTGCGGGTGACGGTTTACGCTCTCGCATGGTATCTCCACAGACAGTGACATGCGTTGTGGCTAGTAATGGAAAACTGTTCAGTAACTGCTTGGTATAGAAATAGGGCTTATTGGTGACGATCCCCCAAGGAATCTTTTGATCGTTTAATTGGTTGAGCAATTGCTCACAGCCACCAAAATAGCGCGAGTGGGTGGCTACGTTATTTTCATAATAGTCTAAAAACTCTTGGCGTAATCGCTGATAGTCATCCTCACTTAGGGCATGACCATAACCAGCTTTAATTAACGCTAGTGCACCTTGAGACGCCGTGTGAAAAATCGTGTCATCACTTAATAGTTCGAGACCGTCACGAGATAATAGTGCATTGGCGGCAGCACCGAGATCTGCGGCGGTATCGAGTAGTGTGCCATCAAGATCAAATAGCATGGCATTGACAGTGTGTTGCTTAAATTTAAATGAAAATGACATGCTAGTGTCCATATGAATTATTGAGCAGGGTTAGGCTGACAATGTAAGATATAGTTAACTGATAAATCGTTATTCATCTTAAATTGTTCTGTTAGCGGGTTGTAGTGAATACCAACAGCATCAAGACAGCGTGCTTGATGGTTATCCACAAAGCGGATTAACTCGCTAGGGCGAATAAACTTTTTATGTTCGTGTGTACCTTTTGGTACTAACTTAAGTAAATGTTCTGCGCCAACGATTGCTAATAAATACGCTTTGTTGGTTCTATTGAGTGTAGAGAAGAACAGCTGACCGCCAGGTTTTACTAATTTGACGCAAGCGGCAACAATTGACTCTGGATTTGGTACGTGCTCTAACATTTCCATACAAGTGACAACATCAAATGAATGAGGTTGCTCTTCGGCGAGTTGTTCTACGGTTACTTGTCGATAGTCAACGTTATCAACTTTGGCTTCAAGGCTATGTAGTTTAGCCACATTAAGCGATTCCTCAGCCATATCGATACCTAAGACATCACCACCAAGTTTCGCCATCGATTCTGCCAAGATGCCGCCACCACAACCCACATCGAGCACACGCTTATTGAATAAACCATCACTTTTACTGGCGATGTAATTTAAACGGGTCGGGTTCATTAGATGTAGCGGTTTAAATTCACCGTGTAAGTCCCACCAACTTTGGGCGAGGGCAGCGAATTTTTGTATTTCTTGGTGATCGACATTGTCGTTTGACTGATGAGTATCTTGAGTTTGCATAGCCGGAAAAGTCACTTACGGAAAAAAACTCATTATACGGGGCTTACTATCTTTTACACAATGATTAATTCACCAGAAGCTCTGGGTTAAAAATCAACAGGTAAATGAGTGTTTTCAGCTTCATTTGTACGAATTTAAGACAAGTACAATAGTCTAACGTTGAGTTTTATTGGGCATTGGCAAATTAAAGCGCTAATAGGCTAGCTTCACTCGGTAACTATGCTAGAATCATGGCCTATTTTGTGCCTCTGTTGCCTGATTATAATTACAATGTCAGTGGCGGTGGGGGTTGTTGTTTTACTAAACACAGGGATCTTAGCGATTTATGACTGAGTTGGCCAATAGTGTATCGCCGATTAATATCGAAGACGAATTAAAGAATTCGTACCTCGATTACGCCATGAGCGTAATTGTAGGTCGTGCTTTACCTGATGTTAGGGATGGATTAAAGCCCGTACATCGTCGTGTACTTTTTGCAATGGATGTTTTAGGTAACGACTGGAATAAACCGTATAAGAAATCAGCGCGTGTCGTTGGTGACGTTATCGGTAAATATCACCCGCATGGTGATTCAGCAGTTTATGACACCATCGTTCGTATGGCGCAGCCTTTCTCATTGCGTTACCCACTTGTTGACGGCCAAGGTAACTTTGGTTCTGTTGATGGTGATTCTGCCGCGGCAATGCGTTATACCGAAATTAGAATGAAAAAAGTCGCTCATGCTTTATTAAGCGACTTAGAAAAAGACACGGTAGATTACGCGCCAAACTATGATGGCACTGAACAAATTCCAGTGGTATTGCCAACTCGCATTCCGAACTTACTGGTTAATGGTTCATCGGGTATCGCGGTAGGTATGGCGACTAACATTCCGCCACATAACCTTAATGAAGTGATTTCAGGCTGTCTTGCGTTAATTGAAAATCAAGACTTATCAATTGAAGACCTAATCGAGTACATTCCTGGCCCAGATTTCCCGACTGCGGGTATTATCAGTGGCCGTCAAGGGATCATCGATGCGTATAAAACCGGTCGTGGTAAAGTTCGTATCCGTGCTCGTGCTGAAATTGAAGTGGCTGATAACGGTAAAGAAACGATTATCGTTCATGAGTTGCCGTATCAAGTCAATAAAGCTCGCCTAATCGAGAAGATGGCTGAGCTTGTACGAGATAAGAAAATTGAAGGCATTAGCGCACTACGTGATGAGTCTGATAAAGACGGCATGCGCATGGTTATCGAAATCAAGCGTGGTGAAGTGGGCGAAGTTGTTTTAAATAACCTATATGCTCAAACGCAAATGCAAGTTTCTTTTGGTATTAACATGGTGGCGCTGGAAGATAATCGCCCTAAATTGTTTAATCTAAAAGAAATGTTAATGAGCTTCGTACGTCACCGTCGTGAAGTGGTTACCCGTCGTACCGTATTTGAATTACGTAAAGCGCGCGAACGTGCTCATATCCTTGAAGCATTAGCGATTGCATTAGCTAATATCGATCCTGTGATTGAAGTGATTCGTAACTCACCGACCCCAGCTGAAGCTAAAGTTGCATTAGTTGCGCGCGGTTGGGAATTAGGTAATGTTGCGCCAATGCTTGAAAAAGCCGGTGATGACGCTGCTCGCCCAGAGTGGTTAGAGCCTGAATTTGGTATTCGTGATGGTCAATATCACCTAACTGAAACGCAAGCCCAAGCAATTTTAGATTTACGCTTACATAAGCTTACTGGCTTAGAACATGAGAAAATCTTAGGTGAATACCAAGAAATCTTAGATCTAATTGCTGAGCTGTTACATATCCTAGGTAGCCCTGAGCGCCTAATGGAAGTGATTCGTGAAGAGCTTGAAGCGGCTCGTGATGAGTTTGGTGATGAACGTCGTACTGAAATTACCAATGCGTCTCATGATTTATCTCTAGAAGACTTAATCAACGAAGAAGATGTTGTTGTAACCTTGTCACATGAAGGTTATGTGAAGTACCAACCACTGAGCGAATATGAAGCCCAGCGCCGTGGTGGTAAAGGTAAAGCGGCGACTAAGATGAAAGATGAAGATTACATCGAACGTCTATTAGTTGCTAATACCCATGATACGATTTTATGTTTCTCTAACCGTGGTAAGATGTACTGGTTGAAAGTTTATCAACTACCATTAGCGTCTCGTCAAGCGCGTGGTAAGCCAATCATCAACTTATTACCTCTTGAGAAAGACGAGCGTGTTACAGCGATTTTACCTGTTCGTGAATACACAGAAGATAAGTGTATCTTAATGGCAACCGCTGCTGGTACCGTTAAGAAAACTAACCTGACAGCGTACTCTCGCCCTCGTGCTAACGGTATTATTGCTGTTAACTTACGTGATGATGACGAGCTAGTTGGCGTAGCGCTAACCCAAGAGGGCAGCGAAATTATGCTATTCTCTGATGAAGGTAAAGTTGTACGCTTTAGCGAAGATCAATGTCGTGCGATAGGCCGTACTGGTACAGGTGTACGTGGTATGAAGCTTAAAGAAGGGCAAAAAGTGGTATCACTGATTGTTCCTCATGGCGACGGTTGTATCTTAACAGTGACCGAGAATGGCTACGGTAAGCGAACTATCCTTGAAGATTACCCAGCGAAGAGTCGTGCGACGCAGGGTGTTGTATCAATTAAGGTTAGTGAACGTAACGGCCTCGTTGTTGGTGCTGTTCAGGTTGATGAAAACGATGAAATCATGCTTATCTCTAATCGTGGTACGCTTGTACGTACACCGGTTGATGGCGTATCGACTGTTGGTCGTAATACGCAAGGTGTAACGTTGATTCGTACTGCCGATGAAGAGAAAGTAGTCGCGCTACAGCGTATCGAAGAAGTCGAAAATGAAGAATTGCCAGAGGGTGAAACTGATGGTGAGACGTCTGCGGTAGATGCTGCTGAAACGACTTCAGATGTGGCACCAACAGGTGACGCACCAACAGAACAAGAGTAATCGCCTTTAAGCGACTTTAAACTGTTCTGTTTATATTAAAGCCCATAATCATTGATTTGATTATGGGCTTTTTTTTGGGGCTTTAGAGGCGCTTTTTGCCGGAATCGTTGTTTTATATTGAAAAAGTCACTCATATCATTTAAAACGTATTAGTAATTAGTCTGATATCCTCAGCCTATGCTAGCTTACCAACTTGAGCGCGGTATGATGTACAGTCAATATTTTCTAGGAGAAGTCGTTAAATGAAACCGGTATATAATTTTTGTGCAGGCCCTGCAATGTTACCTGCAGAAGTGATGCAAAAGGCACAACGTGAATTTGTTAATTGGCAAAATCATGGCATATCGGTTATGGAATTTAGCCATCGTGATAAGCACTTTATGGCTGTCGCCGAAGCTGCAGAACAAAATCTGCGTAAGCTAATGAATATTCCAGATAACTATAAGGTGCTGTTCAGCCATGGTGGTGGTCGCGGACAATTTGCTGCTGTACCGCTTAACTTAATTGGCTTAACGGGTAAAGCAGACTATTTAGTAACAGGCTCTTGGTCGAAAGCGGCCGTTGCTGAAGGGAAAAAGTTTGGTGAAATTAATGTTGTTGCGCAGCCAAGTGTAGTGGGTGGCCTAAATGCCGTTGCTAGCCCAAATGAATGGCAGTTAAGCGATGACGCGAGCTATTTCCATTACTGTCCAAATGAAACAGTCGACGGCATCGAGATGTTTAATGAGCCAGAAGTTGGGGTTCCATTAGTTGCGGATATGTCTTCAACGATCCTGTCACGTGAGATCGATGTTTCTAAGTATGGCGTTATTTACGCGGGCGCTCAAAAGAATATCGGGCCATCAGGGTTATCAATCGTGATAGTTCGTGAAGATTTATTGGGTCATGCTCTTGATGTCACCCCATCGATTATTGATTACAAAACGATGAGTGATAATGATTCTATGTATAATACACCACCGACATACGCTTGGTATCTCGCTGGTGAGGTTTTTAAGTGGTTATTAGACCAAGGCGGTGTGCCAGCTATTGAAGCCCTGAATAAGAAGAAAGCTGATTTACTGTATGATTTCATCGACAGTAGTGATTATTACCGTAATGGAGTCGAGCCTAGCTTTCGTTCACGAATGAACGTGACGTTCCAACTTGCTGATGAAGCCGATAATGCCGCTTTTTTAGCCGGCGCGGAGGAAGCTGGTTTAATGGCGCTCAAGGGTCACCGTAGTGTTGGTGGTATGCGAGCGAGTATTTATAATGCAATGCCCCTTGCAGGAGTCGAAGCATTAGTTCAATATATGGAGCAATTTCAACAACGTTAATTGATTTAATGTAACGTTGTTAGCTTAATGTCACAAAGCGAGACCGTTTAGCGTCTCGCTTTGTTGTATTTTATGGACAGTTTTCTCGCAGGAGCGATGTATGATCTTGGCTTGGGCAAAAAGCCTTTTTAATCAACAACCCACGATGGATTTATCTGAAGAGGGTTGTGTCAGTGAAAAGAAGTTTTTTGCGTATGTTTTCACTTTAATTCTAAAACCTATCTCGTGTGTAGGGATTGTCTGCATTGCTGCGATTTGGATGATTGAATTTAATAGTGGACACTTAACCGCCCTTGACCAATATGCATACCCATTATTAATTTTTACTTTCTCCTGCTCTTTCGTCACTTTACTGTATTTCCCTAGTCAGGCGAATGCAGTTGCCAGCGCATTAGTGTTTTCAATCGCTAGTTATTTTCTTGCCTCTTATCATTTCATCTTTATTGTGCTTGAAAGGAGTTCCCTAGAAAATAATTTTTATAATCTGGCATCAATTTCTCAGTGGCTGCCATCTATCTATATTGCAATTTTTTTACTTCACCATATCGAACGTGCGATGTTTTACTCAATTGCGTTCTATTTAGCTCTGCTGGGTCCTGAAGCTTATTATATATTTGCTGGGAGTCACCATTCGGATATTGCACATAATCTATTGGTTAATATTGTTCTCTCACACCCCGTTTATATTTGTATCTTGCTCTGTTTGAGTTTTATGAAAAAGCAAGGCTATGCGTCTTATGTAAGGGCTCAGGATATGGAGAGACTAGTAAATATTGACGATTTGACGAAAGCTCATAATAGACGAGGTATTGAAGAGAAGATTATTAGTTTAATTGAAAATAGGCAACGAGCAGGGGAAGAGTTTTGTTTAGTGATGTTCGATGTTGATCACTTTAAAAAAATCAACGATAGTTATGGCCATCCAGTAGGTGATGAGGTTTTGGTTAAGTTGGTTGAGCAGACAAAACGTGAACTGCGTCAAGATGATAGTATTGGGCGATGGGGCGGTGAAGAGTTCATCCTTTTACTGCCAAGAACAAATGTTGAACAAGCAAGCGCTTTTGCTAATCGAATTAGGCTATTGTTCCCTAGCATTAAGTTTAGTGCCCCTGTGACATTAACCGCTAGTTTTGGCATCAGTTCGTATCGTATTTCTGACTCGAGTCCTGCAGCTGATAAGATCAGTGCGATTTTAATTGCAAAAGCCGATCAAGGCTTGTATCAGTCAAAGAGTTCTGGCAGGAATCAGATTACAGTGATTTAGCCCAGTGATTAGTTGGAAAATATTAACAACAACATTGGTTTAAATGATTTACTTTGCTAAGTTTAAATACTCTGGTTCAAAGTGTGTGTTTTTGTCATGATGATGTGCACAATACAATAAAATTTACCGTTTGATGCAGAGTTTTGTTATCTAAAGCAAATAATTGTATAAAATAACAAATTAATTAAGACGGTGTGATTACTTTATAGACATATTATGTCGACAAGCCAGTTGCTATCACCTAATATGTTGGCTTGTTTATTTTTGGAGACGTTAAATGACAGCAATTGAAGAGTTTATTAAAAAGGAATCTTCAGCCGGGATTGTCTTAATTTTTGTAACCGTTATCGCGTTACTATTGAAAAATACCGGACTCTCGGATTTTTATGATGCATTTCTAAATACACCAGTCGAAGTTCGATTCGGTGCATTACATATCGATAAACCATTACTGCTGTGGATTAACGATGGTCTGATGGCAGTGTTCTTTTTACTTATTGGTCTTGAAGTCAAGCGAGAGATCATTGAAGGACACTTATCTTCACCAGCTCAGGTGGTGTTACCTGGCTTTGCAGCCGTCGGTGGTATGGTTGTCCCTGCTGCTGTTTATTTGTATTTTGTTGGGATAGATAGCCCGGGAACACAAGGGTGGGCTATCCCTACGGCCACTGATATCGCTTTTGCGTTAGGTGTTTTATCCTTACTTGGTAAACGTGTGCCAGTATCACTTAAAATCTTTTTAATGGCATTGGCGATTATTGATGATTTAGGCGCAATTATTATTATTGCCCTGTTCTATACCGTTGAGCTATCCACGTTATCGATTGTTGTTGCTGCAGCCGCGTTGACAACTCTGGTGGTGATGAATAGGCTTGGGGTTGATAGAAAAGCTGCCTACGTTATTGTTGGTGTGATTTTATGGATTAGTGTGCTTAAGTCTGGTGTTCATGCAACGCTTGCTGGTGTCGCATTAGCCTTTACCATTCCTTTAAAACAACGCCCGGGCAAGATTGTTGGTCGTGAACGCTCGATGCTTAAATCGATGGAACATGATTTACATTATTGGGTCGCATTCTTTATTTTACCGTTATTTGCTTTCGTAAATGCAGGGGTGGACTTTAGAGATATTTCTGTTGAACAAATCTTAACTCCTGTACCTCTTGGTATCGCTGCGGGTTTATTTATCGGTAAGCAGGTTGGGGTATTCTTCTTTAGTTGGATTGCCATAAAACTTAAATTGGCGAAGATGCCTGATGACAGTAATATGACCCAAATCTATGGTGTGTCCATTTTAACGGGGATAGGTTTTACTATGAGTTTATTCGTAAATTCATTAGCCTTTACTGACCCAACACAGTTTATGTTTGCTGATAAGTTGGCAATATTAGTCGGTTCGTTTGCCTCCGGTGTTATCGGTTACCTAGTGCTAAGGTATTCAACACACTCAGCGAAAGGTTAATACTAAGTATTGATAACGGTGCCTATACTTATTTTGCGCATCGTTATCACCCCTCTCAAACCGTCTACTTTTTCATCTCTTAGTTCCCTCGAACATTACATTTTAGTTAAATTGAATCTTATTTGAGCACTAGCTTTTATTAAGGCCAATTAATACTTGACTATATCTTCTTTCAGTAGCTATTCTAGATTAAATACGCAGCTATCAATGGCATAGCTAGGCATATAGATGATTCAGATGCACTCTGTGCAACAGGACTGTGAATGGACGCGAATACATTAAGCTTACCTCAATCAATTGATATCTCTTATGTCACAGAGTTTCACCCTCAACTCATTTCGTTTTTATCTGAATTTACAGAGTCTAAAAATGACATTCTTGTCATTAATGCTTCGGAATTAGAACGCATTGATACTGCCGGTATTCAGCTTCTTATTGCATTCGTTATCGAGGCAACTAAAATGAATGTTACTATTCAATGGCAGTCTATTTCTACCGAGTTAGAGAACACCGCTAATGAGTTAGGGCTTGCGCAAGCACTTAAATTAAATTAACAAAAAATTATTATAGGACCTCCCATGGCAAAGATCTTAGTAGTCGATGACTCTGCTTCAATTCGAAATATGGTTTCATTTACCCTTAAACAGCAGCAGTATGAGATTGTTGAAGCTGCTGACGGTAAACAGGGACTTGAAAAAGCAAAGACAGGTAAGTTTGACTTAGTTATTACAGATGTAAATATGCCGGTAATGGATGGTATTACGTTATGTAAAGAGCTACGTCAATTGCCTACATTCAAATTTACACCGATCTTGATGTTAACCACGGAAAGCTCAACAGACATGAAAATGAAAGGGAAGGCGGCTGGCGCGACAGGTTGGTTGGTTAAACCGTTTAACCCAGAGAAGCTTGTTGCGACAATTAAACGCGTCATTAGGTAATCATTTATGAGTATCGATCTCTCACAATTTATTCCAACTTTTTTAGAAGAAAGCTTTGAAGGCTTAGAGCTAATGGAGTCCGGCTTGCTAAATTTGGAGCAAGGGGATATTGATACTATAAATGCTATTTTTCGAGCTGCACACTCCATTAAGGGGGGCGCTGGTACCTTTGGGTTTAATCGAGTAACTAACTTCACACATGAAGTTGAGACCTTACTTGATGAAATGCGTGATGGCAGACGAGAGGTTAATCAATCTGATATCAACTTACTATTAAAGTCGGTTGATTGTATAAAATTACTAATTGAAAGTGCTAGGGATGGTGTCGAGTGTGAAGATGACGCTATTAATGAGACCCATCTTGCACTTGAGCAGACATTGAGCGGGAAAGCTCATGGTGATAACGATAGCCAGGATGTTTCAGAAGTTGAACAGCTTTTAAGTGAAGTTAAAAGTAAGAAGCAATGGCTTATTGAGTTCGTGCCTAAACATGAAATTATGCAAACGGGTAACGATCCTCTTCACCTTCTTAATGTGTTGGCTGAATTAGGCTCGATGAGTATTGAACCTAACCTTCAAGATATTCCTCCTTTAGGTGACATACACCCTGAGGAGTGTTACCTCTATTGGCGTTTAACCTTAGTGTCTGACTGTAGTGAAGAGGATATTATAGAGGTCTTCGAATGGGTCGAAGATGAGTGCTCATTAACTATAACCTTGAGCGATTCAGATGAACCAAGCCCAGCCATAGAATCTGTTGAACAGCCCAGTCTGCAAGTCGATCAAACGCCACCCTCTCAGCCACCAAGTCAAGTACCACAAAAATCGCTAAAAGCACCAGATGAATCGGTGAAAGCTAAACCAACGACCGAAGGTGGCTCTATTAGGGTCGGAATCGATAAAGTCGACACCTTGATAAATCGTGTTGGTGAACTAGTTATAACTCAAGCCATGCTTAAACAAATAGGCAGCGAATTGGCTGAAGATGAAACCGTTGATAAGCTACGTGAGGGTTTAGTTCAACTTGAGAGTAATACACGTGACTTACAAGAAGATGTCATGCGTATTAGGATGTTACCTATTAGCTTTGTGTTTAATCGTTTTCCACGAATGGTTTATGACGTAAGTTCGAAACTGGGCAAGAAGGTTGAACTGAAATTATCAGGCGAACAGACTGAGTTAGATAAAACGGTGATGGAAAAAATCGGTGACCCACTTGTTCATCTGGTCAGAAATTCATTAGATCACGGTTTAGAAATGCCTGAAGAGCGCAAAGAAGCGGGTAAAGACGAAACAGGAATCGTACACCTCAACGCTTATCACCAAGGTGGCTATATTGTCATTGACATTATTGATGATGGCCGGGGCCTCAACACCGAAAAAATTTATGATAAAGCAATAGAGAAAGGACTAATTAGCGCCGACCAAAGCCTTTCTGACCAAGAAATTAATGAACTGATCTTTGCGCCAGGCTTTTCCACTGCCGATGCCGTTAGTGATCTATCAGGCCGTGGTGTCGGCATGGATGTGGTTAGACGAAATATTGAATCGTTAGGTGGTCATGTCTCTTTATCTTCTCAACAAGGTGAAGGATCAAAATTTTCAGTTAGTCTACCACTGACCTTAGCTATCCTCGACGGACAATTAATTAATGTGGCCGGGCAAATATTTATCGTTCCTTTAGTATCAATCGTTGAATCTGTTCAAGTGAATAAAAGCGCCGTCAAAGCGATTGCTGGTCAAGAAAACCTTTATTTATTTCGTGATGAATATTTACCTATTTATAACATTCGTTCTTTATTTTCTTTACCCGGAAAAGTTTCGCCTGCTGATGAAAATATGGTGATCATTGTTGAAAGTAACGGCAATAAATATGCCTTGGTTGTTGACGATTTACTTGAACAGCAGCAAGTCGTCTTAAAAAGTTTAGAGTCTAACTATATGGCCGTCGAAGGAATCTCTGGCGCTACCATTTTAGGTCATGGTGGCGTAGCCTTAATCATTGACATAAAAGGTGTCAGCTCTTTAAATCATAAAAACAGTCGTTCAAAGAAGTTTTCCCGGGAACGGTCGGTAGCAGAGGCAACTACATGAGTTTAACGATTCACCAAGACATCGATACGCTGGTTGAAAGTAAACAGTTTTTGTCATTTATATTGGCGGGTGACGAATACGCAACAGATATATTGAAAGTTCAAGAAATTAGAGACTGGACATCAACGACGTTAGTCCCGAATAGCCCGACTTATATTGAAGGTGTATTAAACCTTCGTGGTGAAATTATTCCAATAATCAATCTGCGGACCCGATTTGGTTTACCTGATTTACCAGATAAGAAAAATAGAATTGTTATTGTATTGAATATTGTAAGTGATCAAAAAAGGCGTTTAATGGGACTTCTCGTTGACGCATTTTCTGAAACTTATGATATCCCATTAGAAAAAATTAAATCGGCCCCGAATAATATCAGCGTGATAGACGATGACTTTATTTCTGGGTTAACGACAGTGGATGAAAAAATGGTCATTTTGTTAGATGTTGATGAGTTAATGAATTCCAATGAACTATCGACTGACTGCAGCGCAGCAACGGCATAAATAGCGACCTTCCGAGGAGAAGAAAACAATGAGAACGAATACACCTGTGACAGACCGTCGTGTGTTACTAAAGCCCGGTCAGGATCTAGTTACAAAGACAGATCTTCAAGGACGCATTACCTACGTTAACCCGGCGTTTGTTGACGTTAGTGGCTTTACTGAACAAGAGTTAATGGGCGAGCAGCATAATATTGTTAGGCACCCTGATATGCCTCAAGCTGCATTCAAAGATTTATGGTCTACATTAGAAGCAGGACGTCCTTGGGTTGGCTATGTAAAGAATCGTTGTAAAAATGGCGATTATTATTGGGTAATAGCGAATGTAACTCCGTTATTTAAAGATGGGCGTTTAACTGAATATATGTCGGTTCGTACTGCACCAACTGATTTGGAAATCGCCGACGCCGAACGCTTGTATGGTCAGCTATCAAGAAACGAAACCACTTTACCCGGCCCTGATACCGTTAAGTCTAAAAATATTAAGTCATCTTTAAATAAGTGGATTGGTATTTCAGCCTTAACCATGCTTGCTATTGATATCCCACTGACCTTTATTGCACCCATGTTCACTGTTCTGGGGCCTTTAGCTGGATTAGGTGTGTTAGCCTATGGTGCTCATCGTGTGTTATCAAATAATGTCGTTTCAGGTATTGAT
Source organism: Psychrobium sp. 1_MG-2023 (assembly GCF_030689115.1). NCBI lineage: Bacteria > Pseudomonadati > Pseudomonadota > Gammaproteobacteria > Alteromonadales > Shewanellaceae > Psychrobium > Psychrobium sp. 1_MG-2023. The sequence continues at coordinate 54,246 of NZ_JAUYVJ010000004.1, forward strand.
AACGCGATAGAAGAGATGCGTCAGATAACGCAGGGGAACTACACTAAAAATATTCCGGTAAATCAGGATGGGGAAGTTGGCGATTTACTGCGGATGGTCAAATCAATCCAGATTAAATTAGGTTTTGAAGTTAACGATGCTAAAGAGACTGCGCAACGTGCTGAGCGCGTGAAAGTTGCTTTGGATAATGTCTCGTCAAGTGTCATGATGGCTGACCCCAATGGTAATATCATTTATGTCAATGATTCTGTTGTTAAAATGCTGTCGGAAGCTCAGGAAGACATTCAAACCGAGTTACCACATTTTGATGCTTCTAAACTCATTGGTAGTAATTTCGACTCTTTTCACAAAGACCCATCTCATCAGCGCCGCTTACTTGATGCGCTTAAATCAACGTTCAAGAGCCAAATTAGTGTTGGACCGCGTCGTTTTGTGCTGACCGCTGCCCCAGTAGTCGATGAGCAAGGTACTCGTTTAGGTTCTGTAGTTGAGTGGGCCGATGTCACACAACAGCTAGCGGCTGAAAGTGATGTAGAAAACATGATACGTGATGCTTCTCGTGGAATCCTAGACTCTCGTCTAGACCCAGAGAAATATGACGGATTTGTCGAGACAGTCGCCATCGGTATTAATGACATGTTAGATGCCGTTGTTGCGCCAATTACCGAAGTTAAGCGAGTGGTTGCTGATTTATCTCAGGGTAACTTGACATCGAAAATGAATGGTGATTTTGAAGGTGAGTTCGCAGAATTAGATGATTCGCTTCAATCGGCGATGTTGAAACTCGAAGATATTGTTAGTGAGATTCGAACTTCGAGTGGCTCGATTGCTTCGGGTGCTGAAGAAATATCTAAAGGTAATACAACGCTGAGTGGCCGCACCGAGGCACAAGCCGCAAGCCTAGAACAAACGGCGGCTAGTATGGAGCAGATGACGGCTACGGTACGTCAAAATGCAGACAGTGCGGCTCAAGCAAATGATCTTGCTGAAAATGCGAAGAAACTAGCTGAGAATGGCGGCGAAATTTCAGAGCGAGTTGTTCACTCAATGAGTGAGATTAGCCGTTCTAGTACACAGATATCAGAGATTATTGGTGTGATTGATGAAATCGCATTCCAGACAAACTTACTAGCATTAAATGCTGCGGTTGAGGCGGCTCGAGCAGGCGAACAAGGTCGTGGTTTTGCAGTAGTTGCAGCTGAAGTACGTAACCTTGCGCAACGAAGTGCAAGTGCTGCTAAAGAAATCAAAGGCTTGATCAGTGACAGTGTTGCTAAAGTGGAAGAGGGCGGTCGCTTTGTTGATGAGTCCGGTAAAGCACTAACGGAAATAGTTGGTGCCATTCATGAAGTATCTAACATCGTTAGTGAAATAGCCTTAGCAAGTAAAGAACAGGCAACAGGCATCGATCAGGTTAATGTTGCTGTCTCGGACATGGATGAAGGCACACAACAAAATGCAGCCCTAGTTGAAGAGGTTGCCGCAGCATCTGAAGGTATGGAAGAGCAGGCGGTTCAATTGCGCCAGTTAATGGGGTTTTTCTCATCATCTAATTCCCAAGTGATACATTCATTGAATGATAAGAAGACAAATTTAACCCCTGTGCCAGCAGCTGTTACTGCAAAAAAATCTAACAGGGCACCGATGGCTGCACCTGATAGCAATGATATGGAATGGGAAGAGTTTTAATGGATAAGCTAGGGCGAGCTAATGGCTAGGTTGACGACAGCCTCGAAACGGGAAATTTGCGAGGAGAGAGAGCGTGAATTTCCTTATACCAAACATGATTTTGAGCGAGTTAAATCACGTATTTACGCTCATGCAGGTATATCCTTGGCTAGTCATAAGAAGGATCTAGTTTACAATCGGTTAGTCAGGCGTCTTCGTCAATTAAAGCTTGGTAGCTTTTCAGAGTATCTTGCATATGTGGACTCATCTGAAGAAGAGTTTGGTCATTTCGTGAATGCATTAACGACGAATCTTACCTCATTTTTCAGAGAGTCACATCATTTTGACTTTCTGACAAAGCAATACCTACCTTCACTGGAAAAGCGAGGGCAGCGAGAACTAAAAGTCTGGTCCTCTGCCTGTTCCATTGGTGAGGAGCCTTATAGCATAGCTATTAGTATCTTTGAGTCAGAGGTAGATATTCAATCATGGGATATCAAAATTTATGCAACTGATATCGATACAAATGTTTTACAGACAGCAAAGACGGGTGTTTACCCAATAGAGCGTTTGGATAATTTATCAAAAGCTAGAAAACGAAATAATTTTTTAAAGGGGGTCGGTCCGCAGGCGAATAAAGCTCGGATTAAACCTCATTTACAGAATCTAGTTGAATTTCAAGTATGTAACTTGATGAAGGAGTGGCCTGTAACAGAAGCTCTCGATATTATATTTTGCCGTAATGTGATGATTTATTTTGATAAAGAGACGCAGAATATACTATTGGAAAGAATGACTCAGCTGCTTAAACCCGGAGGGATCTTGTGCCTAGGTCACTCTGAAACGCCTGCAAGGTCGATGAATGAATATAAACTTTTAGGTCGAACCATGTATCAAAAAATACATGATTAACGTGGTAATGTTTTTTTTATGGTTGTAAATGCAGAGCTGGGTGTCAGCCCATTTAAAGAATTTAAACATATTAGACGCTTTTGGATGCCCAGACATCAGAAATATGGTGTAAAGATTGTCGCGGGTGATTATTACGTTAGCGATTGTGATGAAATGATCACGACTGTATTGGGCTCATGTGTCACGGTATGTATTCGCGATCCTGCAGTTGCAGTTGGTGGAATTAATCATTTTATTTTACCAGACAGTGACTGCGATATCTTGTCTGCGTCAAATCGCTATGGGGTATTTGCGATGGAACAATTGATCAATACTATTGTAAAATACGGCGGCAATAGAAACAATTTTGAAATTAAGCTTGTGGGCGGTGGCAATATGTTAGGGGGCACTAATCATATTGGTCAGCGTAACATTGATTTTATTAGAAGCTTTTTGAAATTAGAAGGTTTTAACGTGATTGCTGAGGATCTCGGTGGAGATAAGCCTCGCAAGATTATGTATAACGTGGTTAATGGTAAATTATTAGTAAATAAACTTAAGTGTCAACACCACGATAAATACCTCGCACTGGAACTTGAAACACAACGCAAAAATCGTCAGTTACAGTCACATGATGATATTGAATTATTTGATTAAAGGAATGTTATGCAACAACCGATTAGAGTGTTAATTGTTGATGATTCAAAGTTAGTGAGAGAGATTCTCAAAGAAATCTTAAACCAGTTTCCTGATATTGACGTTATTGGGGCAGCATGTGATGCCTACGAAGCCCGCGAATTAATTAAAGCGCTAAACCCTGATGTCATAACATTAGATGTAGAAATGCCAAAAATGGATGGTATTACGTTCCTTAAGAATGTCATGCGTTTAAGACCTATGCCCGTTGTCATGCTTTCAACGTTAACAACTAAAGGCGCTGATGTGACTTTTGAAGCGTTAGAAGTTGGTGCTGTTGATTTTATTGCAAAACCCAAGTCAGAAAAAATGATGGGAAATGTTGATAACTTCTCTCACATGCTTTACGAAAAAATTATTGGTGCTGCATCTGTTGATATTCGCGCCCTTAAAAAGCGCCATGTTGAATCTCAGTCTGTCGCTTATCGCGGTTTAGATGCAAATAATACGATTATCGCTTTAGGTGCATCAACTGGTGGAACAGAAGCACTACGAGAAGTGTTAAAACAACTACCGATTAATTCTCCTCCGGTAGTGGTGACTCAGCATATACCTGAAAGCTTTAGTTTACGTTTTGCCAAACGGTTAAATGAGCATTGCAAAATGGCGGTAAAAGAAGCTGCTGATGGTGATGTGCTTAAAGCGGGGAATGTCTATGTTGCCCCTGGAAATAGACACCTTTGTATAGATTTAGTGAGAGGCCAATACTTGTGCCGTCTTGATGATAGCCCTGCAATGAATCGTCATAAGCCTTCAGTGGATATGATGTTTAACTCATTAGCTGTCATTTCTGGCACAAAAATATACTCAGGCCTGCTGACTGGGATGGGTGCAGATGGTGCCAAAGGTATGTTGGCACTTAAGCAGAATGGTGCCTATACCTTGATCCAAGATAAAGCATCTAGCATGATTTGGGGAATGCCAGGCGCAGCATTTAAACTGAATGCTCATACAGACCAATCTTCCCTTGCTAATTTTGCAACGACGTTACTCAACAAGGTTAATGAAGGTGCAACAGTCAATATTGACTCGAGGAAACACAATGCTTCAATTCGAACATAAGAGTACGTGGCTTGGTTTAATTTGTTTAACCGGCTTAGGTTACAGTCTACTCGCGTCTGTATCGGTATTAGTGCAAATTGTATTGCTCTTATCTATAGCCGTGATATTTATTCTGCAGTCTTTAAAGTTACAGGCTACACAGACTCATAATTTGGCAGAGCAAAAATCTGAAGGACGCTTTTCCGCTAACGTCACCAAAGATAGCGAGCACTGTATCTCTGATATCTATACAGAATTAGAGCAAACATTTGCTTTTGAAAGAGATATCATCAGTAATGAAGTCACACGAGCAAACACTTTTGTGTCGAGTGCAGTTGTTGGTATGAGTCAATCTTTTCATGAGATGAAAGATATCAGCGACAAACAACATGCTTTGCTGAATGAATTAATTGCTTCGAACGATAACCGTATGGGGGAACTCTCGACTGGTGAAGATGAATCATTAACTATGCAAGAGTACATTTCAGAGTCTGGTCGTCTTCTAGAGGAGTTTGTCCAAGTTGTTGTCACAACATCCAAACAAAGTTTAAAAACGCTTAATCATATTGATGACATGGTTGTTCAAGTAGATAGTATTTTTAATCTATTAGAGAATGTTGAGGGTTTAGCTAGTCGCACGAATTTACTAGCGTTAAATGCGAGTATTGAGGCCGCCAGAGCTGGAGAGGTTGGCCGCGGCTTTGCCGTAGTGGCAGATGAAGTTCGTTCGTTATCAATTAGTTCTTCTGAATTAAATGAACAAATCCGCAATAAAATTGATGCCGCGAAAAGTACCATTGATGATCTTAGAGAGTCGGTTGAGCATATGGCGTCAACAGACATGTCTAATACATTAAAAACAAAAGCAAAGATCAGTGGTATGACGGGCAGTGTGTCTGACATTAATAAGAATATGCGAGAGACTATTTCATCACTGGAATTAATGAGTGATGAGATGGACAATGCGATGGCGCAAGCCGTTCGCTCTTTGCAATTTGAAGACATGACAACACAGTCATTGCAGTCTATCAGCATCAACATTGATCAATTTAATGCGATTAGTGCTGAGTTGGCTCAACTGAGTCATAGTAATGAACCGATTGAAGTTCAGTTGCAACATATCAAAGATGTTTGTGCCAAAGTACGTGAGAAAAGCTCTCAGGCGTCAAATAATAGGACCGTTTCTCAGGAAAGCTTAGATGAAGGTGATATTGAGCTTTTCTAATCGTCATCAACAAAGTTTATTTAAGGGGATTTGATGTCAATTGTCAGCCGTGTAGCAAGCAACAATAAAGATATTGTTATTACCATTTCTGAGCGATTTGATTTCTCGCAATATAAGATCTTTCGTGAAGCTTACTGTGACTGTAATGGTTCTGGAACCGATTTTTATGTCGACCTCAGCAAGGCCAATTATATGGACTCTTCTGCATTGGGTATGTTGTTGTTGCTAAAAGAGCATGCGGATAAGCTTGCAGGAAAAGTGATTATTGAGCGTCCTAATGATGCTATAAATAAAGTGCTAGAAATTGCACAATTTCATCACCTAATGACTATTGTTAGATAATAATGGTCTTTTCTCTTTGAAAACCGGCATTGAAAGTCAAGTCCTGATCATTGACTCAAACCCTGATCAGCTTGAGCGTCTGGCCAAGGCCGTTAATGACGAAGGCTTTAAAACGATTCTCTCCCACGACGGGATGCAGGGGATGGTTAAGTTTTATCAAGAACGCCCAGATTTAGTACTTATCGACTATCACGCCATTGGGATGAATGCGATAGACTCTTGTCGGCAAATTAAAGCCCTTGCAGCTGATGTATTTGTGCCTGTTGTTATCATCTCCGATTACCTCGATGAAAAACAAATTAGCGAGTGTGTAGCCGCTGGGGCAGATGATATTATTTTTAAGCCTTTTTCGTTGGCCATCTTTTGCTCTAAAATTTATGCCATGTTCCGTATCGCAGACTTATATCGTGAGTTGCATTCATTGACCTCGGAACGCCAAAATGATGAAGAACTAGCAGAACAACTATTTAGTGATGTGGTCGAAAAGGGAAATGTTGCGAAAGAACACATTAAAATCTTTAAACGTTCAGCTAAGACATTTAGTGGTGATGTTCAACTAACGGCATTGTGCCCTAGTGGTGATGTGAATGTATTGTTAGGTGATTTCACTGGGCATGGTTTAAGTTCCGCTATCGGAGCAATTCCGCTGGCTGATATTTTTCGTGCTATGACCGATAAAGGGCACGCCCCTTTGGAGATAATCAGGCAAATTAATCGTAAAATGCATCAGCTACTGCCAACACATATGTTTCTCGCGTTGTCGATGGTGACGTTGTCGGTAAGTGAAAAAGTGGCCTATGTTTGGAACGCTGGAATGGAAGATGTATTGGCATTTAATGGTGGTACTGGCACATTAAAGCACCGAGTTAAATCATTTCACCCCCCATTAGGTATCTCTAATCAATTATTACATGAGATGAAGCCGAAGATTATCCCACTTGAAGCTAATGATCGAATCTTGCTTTATAGTGATGGCATTGTTGAGGCCAGAAATAGAGCAGGGGATTTTTTTGGTGAAGCGAGATTGATTGATTCGACTAAACAAGGTTTTATCAATCGGGACGTAACAGGTCATATCATTGCTGCAGTTGAAGTTTTTTGCGAAGACTTACCCCAAGATGATGACATATCACTAGTCGATATCAATTGTGATTTAAGTCATTATCAGAGTTTGTCTCCCGTCAGATCACGTGAATTAGACTTCTCGGTGGTTGAAGATGATTTGAGTAAGCAAAGTGGCTCTTGGGGCTGGCAAATGTCATTATCAGGCGATAAGTTATCTGCAGTTGACCCTATTCCAATTATTATTAATCAACTCCAAGAAATAGAAGGGCAAGGAGAGCATTGGCATAGTTTATTTACTGTTTTAACTGAGCTATTTGTTAATGCACTTGACCATGGGGTGCTAGCGTTGAGTTCAGATCTAAAATCATCTCCAGAAGGCTTTGCTCATTACTTTAGTGAAAAGCAAAAGCGCCTTAAAGAAGTCGATAAGGGATTCATAAAGATCAAACTTGAGCATAGCCCAACCGAAAATGGTGGGTTGTTGACTATTGTGATCAAAGACTCAGGGGGCGGCTTCGACTTTGAATCCTGGTTGACGACTGCTGCTCAGCAGTCACCAATTAGTAGTGCGTTAAGTGGTCGAGGCATACAGTTAGTGCAAGAGTTGTGTGAGCATTTAACTTATCTTGATAATGGATCGACCGTCAAAGCTGTTTATTGCTGGAGCCGTGATCGTTAACGGCCAACCCATAGTCCAAGCGGTCTTGTTATTCCTCTTCGCTTACCGTACCCAATTGAGTTAATTGATTGTCAGTGAGTAACTTATCTACGTTCAAAAGCAAAACGAGTTTTTGTTCTATTTCAACAAGCCCTGATAGGTATTGAGCATCGATGATGCCGCCTATCGCTGGCTTAGGCCGAATATCTTGCTGATTAACGCTATGAGTATCTGAAACAGAGTCAACCACGACACCAATCACTAGTTCAGTATCTTGATGGTTTACGTTAATTAAAATGACAACAGTTGTTGGGCCATATTCTTTAGCCTCGATAGAGAAACGTTCTCTTAAGTCTATAATGGGAACAATATTACCCCGAAGGTTTATTACTCCTTTAATAAAACTGGGAATATCAGGAATTGTTGTGATCGGCGCCCATTCCCTTATCTCATTCACTTTCAGTATATCTACCCCGTATTCTTCATCATCGAGGTGGAAGGTAAGAAATTGTTGTGAGCCTTCCTGCATCCAATCATCACTTTTATTGGATGAACCTTGTGGGTTGGTGACCATAATAAACCTTGCTTTTAGTGTTTGTTCTATTCAAACAATAAATTAAAAAAATCTCAATAGTTTCCTGTTGTATTCTACCATTTAATCTGACTATTATAGGATTTATGAACTACACTATTTAATATTATCAAGCTTTGACAAGGAAGGATGCTCTGTTGCATGTGTCTAAGCTACTCAAGTCAATATGGATGTTTTTAATATGAGTTCAATAAAACACTTTTTAATTGTTGATGACAGTCGTTTAACCAGAATGATAATTGCTAAGATTGTCAGCGAACACTATCAACAATGGCAAATCTCACATGCTCACGATGCCCAATCTGCTGTTGAGATGGTGAAGTCTCAGAGTTTTGATTTTATTTCACTTGATCACAACATGCCCGACGTAACGGGATTAACCATTCTCCCCGATATACAGCACCATCAGCCTAATGCTCATATTGGTGTTTTTACCGCGAATATACAGCGAGTCATGCGACAGCGTGTAGCATCACACGGAGTGTCTTTTTATCCTAAACCAATTAATGAAGCCATGGTGCTTCGTTTTATTGGGGAGGCGAACTAATGAATCAAGCACTCCTGTCAGATGAACATAATGATACACTTTGTGAATTATTTAATATTGGTATGGGCCGTGCAGCTAACTCCCTAAGTGAGATGGTTCACGAAGAAGTGATTTTGTCAGTACCGCAATTAAATACAGTGAAGGCTAGCCCAACTTCATTGGCTCTTAGTTTAGGCCAAAGTCGATACTTGCATGCTATCGAGCAATGTTTTTCAGGGGATTTATCTGGGCAAGCCTACTTAGTGTTCGATGACTTTAGTGGTGTTGACTTAGTTCGTCAGCTACTTGGTGAAAGCGCTATGTGTCAGGATCTTGGAGAGTTAGAGCAAGAAACGCTTACTGAGGTAGCGAATATCATTCTTAATGCTTGTTTTTGCTGTATAGCCGAGGTTTTGGAGTGCGATATTGAAAGTGATGTGCCCTTATTACTCAAAGGTACACCCAATGAGTTGTTCCATTTACAATTCTCTAATGCAGGGTTAGCGCCTTACTTATTAACAGTCTCCATGACATTTCAGTTACCCAGTAAGTCGATTAAGGGGCAAGTCTCAATTTTAATGGCGACAGAGTCATTACAAAAACTTATAAAAGAGCTTGAACGTTTTTCACTGATTTATACATAGGCGATGTATATGCTTGATAAAGAACAAACACTGTCAGATATTGTACTTAATAATGCTCAATGTGGCTTATTGATCATTGATAGTGATTATCTAGTAGTTGATTCCAATTCTTGGTTCTTAAACGCTGCGGGACTGTCTCCAGATGGTTGCCTTGGTGAGAAAATCTTTACTTTGTTTGCCTTTGAACAACCTAAAACACTTAAGCGAGTTATTGATCAAGCGTGTCAATATGGGATGGCTTCGGTTTTATCTAGCTCATTACACCCACGTTTATTTCCACTTAAAAACAGGCATCATCAGCCAATAGAACAATTGTGCTTTGTAACCTCGATTAAGTATTCAGGCCGCCGCTTTTGCCTCATTCAAGTTCAAGATGTAACCGACCCAACGGCACGTGAAAAAAAGCTCAGACACATTACCACTCAACTGGATAAATGCTCTCTAGCCTTAAAGTATAGTCCTAGCTCAGTCGCGATTTTTAACTCAGATGGTCTAATCGAGTTTATCAACCCAAAATTTAGTGAGATGACAGGGTTATCAGAATCTAAAATATTGAATATGAATTATTTTAGTTTGACCTGTATTAGTAGTTATCAGCTTGAGACAGAAGTTTGGGCATTACTAAGAGATGGACAGGAATGGGTTGGAGAGTGTTTAAAAAGAAATATAAATGGCCAAGAATATTGGACGCAAGATCATATTTATCCCATTCAAAGCCATGATGGCACTATTAGTCATTACGTGGCAGTACAAAATGATATCACTCAGCTTCGCAACATTACTCATGAGATTTCTTTTAAATCGACCCATGATAGTTTAACCGGTCTCATTAACCGACAAGAATTTGAAAGGGTTGTTACTGCAACAGTAGCGCAGGCGGAGCTAGCAACCTCAAATTATTTAGTGTGTTTTTTAAATATTGATAAGTTTAAGTTAATCAATGACACCTGCGGCCATGCTGGAGGTGATGAACTTTTATACCAGTTTGCGACAATTTGCCAAAGCCATTTTGATAAGAGCCATGTCATTGCTCGCCTTGGCGGAGATGAATTTGCTACTCTAATAACCTCTGATGACTCTGAGTCTGCGATTAGGCGAATGGAAGCTCTCATCGATACTATCGCTTCATTTAGATTTCGTTGGGGGGAGAGTGTTTTTAGTTTGGGAGTTAGCATCGGTTTGACGATTATCGATGAGACCATTAAAAATACAGACGATGTCATTAAACAAGCGGAGAGTGCTTGTGATATTGCCAAAGATTTTGGTGGCAATAGGTTACATATTTATCAAGCTGATGATAAAGATTTAATTCAACGACAAGGTGATACTTATTGGGCTGCAAAAGTCAATCAAGCACTGGAAGCCGACTCATTCGTATTATTCGCCCAGCCAATTATACCGCTGCAACAACAAGATAAAATAAGCTTTGAAGTGTTGGTTAGACTCAAAGATCAAAGTGGTCAGGTCATAGCACCTGGTTTGTTTTTGCCAGCGGCGGAGCGGTTTAATCTCTCCCATAAAATTGATAAATGGGTTATTGATCACACGTTAGATTGGTTAGCTAATCACGAGCACGAGCTATCCGAAATTGATCATTTGGCTATTAACTTATCGGGCTTAAGCTTAAATAATCACGTATTATTAGCACACATTATACAAGCGATAGAAGCTAGGAAGATTGAACCGTCAAAGATATCTTTTGAGATAACTGAAACTGCAGCGATTGCTAACCTAGAACAAGCGCAACAGTTTATTGATGTCCTGCGTTGTTATGGTTGTAAATTCTCATTAGATGATTTCGGCAGTGGGTTGTCTTCATTTGCTTATTTAAAAAACCTCAAAGTCGACATATTAAAAATTGACGGAATGTTTGTTAAAGACATTTTAAATGATGTGATAGATGAAGCTATGGTCCGTTCCATTAATGATATTGGCCACGTTTGTGGCATGAAAACTATCGCTGAGTTTGTTGAGAATGCGCAAGTTAAGCAACGTTTAACAGAGATTGGAGTGGATTTTGGTCAGGGTTATGGCCTCGGTAAACCAATGCCTATCGACGACATATTACTGTCTAAACTCGATGTGGCATAGTGCGATACTATGTTGATGTCTGTTTCAGTTATCGTTCGTTGTTAATAGCGAACACTTTTGCCATAGACAACGCTTAATGTTGCATTGATGAGTGGTAGTGGATAATCTATCGCATCATGAGTTTCATCGAGAGATCGTTGTGTTTAAATTTTTTTCTCCTGCTCCAATTATTGAGCCTGATGTCAGTGATTGGATTTTCAGACAGTATGAGCAGCTATTTCATGCCTTAGGAAAAGAAGCATTTATTAATTCTACCGAGTTAATTTTACCTACTAATGATTACTTCCCTGCAAAGGCAACATCGGCGAATGAATTGGCGTATGAAAGCTTTAAAGCGGTACAGCAACATTTAGGGTTGGCTGCTTGGCCTTTAGATTTAGTTATTGTGCCAAAGCCGACAGGGTTAACGTTACCTCAATTAGAGTTTAACCAAGCGTTGTATGGCAAAGAATGTGTGGTAAAAACTAATTATAGTGAAAATAATCGTATTGCTATTCCTTTAACACCGCAAAGTTTTGGTAGTGCTCAAACTGCGGTTGCAAATATCGTCATGAGCCTCTGTGCTTCAGTGTATTATTATGCTCCTATTGAGCTAGAGCAAACCACTGAGTCTGCGCAGATTGAGTTATTAGCGACTTTCATGGGCTTTGGTTTGATGTTAGCTAATACGACTTATCAATTTCGTGGGGGTTGTGGAAGTTGTTATAACCCTCAAGCAAATAGGCACAATAGCTTGAGTGAGAATGAGATGGTTTTTTCACTCGCATTATTTTGTCAGTTAAAAGGGATACCAGAGCGCAAAGTGCTGTCTTTTCTTAAAGCTTACCTTAAAAGCCCTTATAAGAAGAGTGTAAAACTGATTAAACAATCGGAGCAGTTTCATTCCTTGGTGCAACAACTGAACTGAGAAAAGCGGCACGAACAATGAATTGATAGCGCCACTATTATCAAGCGCTGCTAACGGCGGCGCTTCTTTTTTGGTTTCTTCTTTTTCGTCTGTTCAGAGAGTGCCGCTTCTGCCATTTTTTGTTCAACAATTTCTTGCTCAACGACAGCCATCTCAGGGGTTTCTAGACAGATATCACCGATCATCCCTTGACGGAATTCATGGAGTAATATCTCACAGGTTTTGTGCATGTCTACGCGGCCGCCGGCGCGTTTAAAACCTCGTACAGCACCAATTTCTTCCACTAGCTCCCACTCTGTTTGAGGTAATTGTTCGAGTTTATAGCGTGCTTTTATCAACTCAGGGTAAGCTTGCATTAAATATTCAGCAGCGTATGAGGCAATATCTTCATATTCAAACGCTGTATCTTTAATGGCTCCAGTGATGGCTAAGCGATAACCACTGTGTTCATTGTGAACCTTAGGCCATAAGATCCCGGGGGTGTCACATAACACAATGCCATTTTTAAGGTTGATACGTTGCTGGCGTTTGGTTACGGCTGGTTCATTTCCTGTTTTGGCGATAATGCGCCCAGCAAGTATATTGATAATGGTTGATTTACCCACATTAGGTATTCCCATGATCAATGCGCGAATATCTTTACCTTGTTCGTCACGATGCGGAACAAGCTTACGACATAAATCAAGAATCTTATTCACTTGTGTAGGCTCACTAGCGGTGATAGCTAGCGAAGAAACGCCACGTTGTTGATCTAAATGCTCTTGCCATTGAGCGACGACAATGTCATCGGCTAAATCGCATTTATTCAGCACTTTAATTAAAGGCTTATCGCCCCGTAGCTCTTGAGCAAATGGATTTTCACTGGAATAGGGGATTCGAGCGTCAACCACTTCAATGATTATATCTATTTGTCCCATTACCTCAGACATTTCTTTGCGGGCTTTATGCATATGCCCCGGGAACCATTGAATTGAGTTTCTACTCATTTGTTTTCTAACCTTTTAATTTAAAACTATCGATTTTATTTGCCCTTAGGCGAGTAATTCAATCGATTGTAAGCATGCGGACAATTTAATGGTGGCTAGTGTACTACATTCTGCTGTATTTGACTTGCTTGATGTGGTTTTTATCACAGACTTCCTCCGAATATCGGTCTAAGATCTATACTTTAAAGGTCAGTGTGCCTGAAACAATGGATAGGTTAATGATTAAAGCATTCCGTGGTGAATTACTTCACTTTTTGGCAGACCCAGCAAAGGGATCTTTGGAACAGAGTTATCAATATTTTACTGATGGTTTATTAGTAATTAAGGATGGGTTGGTTGCGAGCGTTGGTGAGGCTTCAACACTTGCTGCCACATTAGAGCCTGATGTGGAGATAAAACATTACCCTCAAGGTTTAATTATTCCCGGTTTTATTGATACCCATGTCCACTATCCGCAAACTGAAATGATTGCATCTTATGGGGAACAACTATTAGAGTGGCTAGATAATTATACTTTTCCCGCTGAACGTGAGTTTTGTAATTTTGAACATGGCCAGCGTGTTGCACAGTTTTTTATTGAGCAGTTACTTGAGGCTGGCACGACAACTGCCTTAGTCTTTGGCACTGTTCATAAAGAATCAGTGGATGCATTTTTTTCAGTGGCGCAGCAACATAAACTTAGAATGATTTGTGGCAAAGTGTTAATGGATCAGAACTGTCCTGATTATCTACAAGATAGTGCTGAATCTGGCTATAACGACAGTAAAGCACTTATCGAAAAGTGGCATCAAGTTGACCGCTTACAATATGCGATAACCCCAAGATTTGCGCCAACCTGTTCTACTGAACAGTTACAAAAAGCTGGGCAACTGCTCGCTGAATACCCTAGTGTTTATTTACACACCCACCTGTCTGAAAATAAGGATGAAATCGCGTGGGTTAAGCAGTTATTTCCAAATACCGATGGGTATTTGGATGTGTATGACCAAAGTCAGTTATTAGGTAAACGCAGTGTTTTTGCTCACGGTGTTCATTTACACGATAGCGAGTGTCAGCGGTTAGGGGAAACACATTCATCCATTGCATTCTGTCCAAGCTCTAATTTATTTCTAGGGAGTGGCTTATTCAATTTAAAACAAGCACAACAATTTGATATTACTGTAGGTGTCGGTTCTGATATTGGGGCGGGTACAACATTTTCTATGTTAAGTACATTAAATGAAGGTTATAAAACACAGCAGCTTCGGGGTGATAAACTAAGCCCTTTTCAGTCATTCTACCTTGCCACTTTAGGGGGGGCTAAAGCGCTTGACTTAGAAGGAACGATCGGAAACTTTACCACTGGCGCAGAGGCAGATTTTATCGTTCTTGATTACCATGCGACTCCTTTGATGTCTCGCCGTATGGAGCACTGTAAGACACTAACGGAAAAATTGTTTATCCTCAGTATGCTAGGTGATGAACGTCATGTTTTGGCTACCTACATTATGGGGGAATGTGTCTTTAATACCCAAGATAAAACTTAAATACCAGCGTAGTCTATAATTAGATAGTTATTACAATAAGTTGGCTTATAGTTATCGATTAAGGGTGTTCTAAGATGAGATTATTGACGTATATGCAAAGCGTTTCTTTTGGCTTGTTGTTCTTTACAACAATCACGCTGGGCGCCAATTGGAGTAATACTGAACTGCAAATTCAAACTGGTGGAGAGTTGAGCGTTCCCGGTGGTGGTGAGTCAACCGCTCACATTTTGACTTTTCAACACGCCAGTGCTTGGGACTATGGTGATAATTTCTTTTTTGTAGATCATACACGTTGGTCTGGTGGGCCTGGTGATGAAACGAGCGAATTTTATGGTGAGTGGTATTCACACTTTAGTTTAGGCGCAATCAGTGGCAAGAAATTGGGATTGGGACCTGTTAAAGATATTGGTATTGTGGCTGGAATAAACTTAGCCCCCGAGGTGGATAGCTCTTGGTGGTTACCTGGGGTTCGGCTATCACTTGATTTGGACGGTTTTACGTTTGCCCAAGTGGACATCACCGCGTATTTGCATCAAGGCGGTGGTAATACAGATGCAGAACAATTTACCATTGTTGATGAAGAGTCGAGCTATATGATTGATTTTTCATGGGCTTATCCATTTAAACTAGGGGATTTAAATTGGAGCATTGAAGGGCATCTTGAGTATATCAATGGACGTGAGCAAGTTAACAATTTCCAAAAGATAGATTTGTCATCTTGGCTACTCTTTCAGCCTCAGTTGAGGTTAGATGTTGGCGACTTACTTATTGGAAAGCATGAACAGTTATTTTTTGGCGTAGAGTACCAATATTGGAAACATAAATTAGGCACAAAAAATCAAGATGATAATGCGCTCCAGCTATTGTTGGTCTGGCGTTTCTAAACTGGGTGTCAAAACGATTAACCTCTTAACACCCATGATGAATTTAGTGACCAGCACTTAACGCTGATGGGCGACGTGGGTCAGAAGCGCCATAAACACCTGTCGATGTTTTCATGATTGTTTGAGTACTGCCCATTGATGATTTAAGTTTGATTTGATGGCCTTTTTTACGTAATAAATCTACAGTATCTTTACTAATACCTTGTTCAATTCGTAAAACATCTGGTAGCCATTGGTGGTGGATGCGTGGTGCAGCAGAGGCTTCAGCTATATTCATATTGTGATCGATAACATTAAGAATTAACTGTAGTGTCGTGGTGATTATACGTGAACCACCTGGACTGCCCGTGACGATGTACGGCTTATTATCTTTTAACACAATAGTGGGTGTCATAGAGCTCAAAGGGCGTTTATAAGGAGCCACTGCATTCGCTTCCCCCCCGATTAGGCCAAAACCATTAGGTGTACCGGGTTTTGCTGAAAAGTCATCCATTTCGTTATTGAGTAAAATGCCGGTCCCTTTAGCAACAAGCCCTGAACCATAGCTAAAGTTCAATGTATAAGTATTAGAAACGGCATTGCCAAACTTATCGACGACGCTAAAGTGTGTGGTTTCGTTACTCTCAAAAGGTAACTTTTTAGTCGGAGATATCTCGCTGCTAGGCGTCGCTTTTTCAGGGTTAATTTGTTTCGCAAGTTGTTGGCCATAAGCGTCACTGGTTAAGCTTTTTGTCGGTACGTCAACAAAGTCAGGGTCACCTAAATAGTGGCTACGATCAGCATAAGCACGGCGCATCGCTTCGGTCATCACATGAATAGTGGCAGCTGAATTATGGCCCAGTGTACTTAGTGGGAAATGGGATAGTGTATTGAGCATTTGGATGATATGGATGCCACCAGAGGAAGGCGCAGGCATAGAAACAATTTTATGCCCTCTATACTCGCCTATGACAGGCGCTCGCTCAATGGCTCGATAAGCAGAAAAATCATCTAAGGTGATAATTCCTCCAGCTTGCTGAACCGCTTCAATAATACGCTTAGCTGTTTCTCCTTGATAAAACCCTTGACTCCCTTGCGTCGAAATCT
The DNA here is from genome assembly GCF_030689115.1 of Psychrobium sp. 1_MG-2023. Classification (NCBI taxonomy): domain Bacteria; kingdom Pseudomonadati; phylum Pseudomonadota; class Gammaproteobacteria; order Alteromonadales; family Shewanellaceae; genus Psychrobium; species Psychrobium sp. 1_MG-2023. The sequence continues at coordinate 71,074 of NZ_JAUYVJ010000004.1, forward strand.
TAACTAGGCTTGCTGCCAAATCTTGTTGTATCAGCCGATCACCAGGCTCGAAAAATGATCCGTTGTCTTTGTTAAAAATTTCAACACTGCTTGGCCATTGTTGAAAACGGCGGTTCATTACTCGTAACGAATTGGCGAGATCGCTTGTCACTATGATGCCATCCTGAGCGAGTTTAATTGCCGGCTCCATTACTTGTTTACGACTCATTGTGCCGTACTTGGATAGTGCTAATTCAAAACCCATGACTGTGCCCGGAATTCCCACGGCTAGTCCATGAGAACGTGAAAGCTTCTTAACAGGGTTTCCTTGTTCATCGAGGTACATATCACGATGAGCTTGTTTGGGTGCCATTTCCCGATAGTCTATTGCGATTGTCCGCTGTTCTTTAGCTAGGTAAACCAGCATGAAACCACCTCCGCCAATGTTGCCAGCTCGAGGCAGAGTGACTGCTAATGCATATCCTACCGCCACTGCAGCATCAACAGCATTACCGCCTTGTTTTAAAATATCGACACCAATTTGGGTTGCTAGTGCTTCTTGGCTAGCGACCATACCATGTTGAGCCCAAACCGGGTGATGTCTGGCGTGGTGACTAAAAATAGCTTTATCTTGATCAAATTTTCGAGTGTTTGGATCTGCCATTAGCGGCATTGAAGAAAAACAACTAATAACCGCGACACAAAGCACGGCTTTCTTTAATAATGGCTTTAACAAGGGAGCTCCAAGGCTTAACGAGAGTGAAAGACTAATTCACTGACATTAGCATAGGGCTCGTATTACTGACTAGTCTATGTGGTTAAAAAGGGGTGGGAAAGCTTGTTTATTAAGCAAGATAAGGCTGTGAAATCAGCATGTTCGACATGCTCAATCGCCATATTAAGTATTGGTTTAGTGAGTACAAAGTTTGGATTACTTTTCATCATTAATTGGTGACGCTGACAAGTGCTGATTTCTCCTTGTTCTATTCGCATCTGATAGCGCCTTAACCAGTGTATTAGTTGATCGGTATTAGCTAATGTATGTTGGTGGATATCTGTCGCTTGAATTCTGTTGTTTTTGTTAAGTAACTGTAATGAATCTACTTGACTAAGCCATTGAAAAAACAAGTTATAGTCAAGTTTGTTATCATACAAACACTGAAGTAATTCACTAAGTAACTGACGATCAGCTGGTATAAAATCATTCAGACCAAGTTTAGCTAACATCAACATTGAATAATGCTGATAATAGCTTTGATAGAACTGCTTGAGACTATGTTGCTGCTGCGTTGGAGAAAGAAACAAAGTTAGACACTGTGCCAATACGTGTAAATTAAATAGACATTGGCGTGGTTGGTTTTCAAACGCATAGCGGCCCTGTTGATCAATCGCGTTAGGAGTCATGCTAGGGTCAAACGTTGACATGAACTCTCCCGTTGCACTATCAAGGGTCAATCCGGCAATCGACATGTTATCGCTATTGAGTGTACCATGACAAAATGCAGCGCTTTGCCACTTTGCGGCAAGATAAGCAGTCTTCTCTACGACGTTATTTAATAACATTTGAGCTTGTTCTTTGACTGCGAGAGTGTCTAGCGTTTTGTTTAAACCTAAATCAGTTGCGCTAGCGGCTAAACAATCAGTAATAAGCACCCCAAGATCATGCTGCTTGTCTTCGGTTGAACTACTGGCGTATAAAAACTCAAAGTGACCTATTCTAGTAAAGGTCTGCGCTGTTCTTAGCAATAAACTGCTGTGCTGTAATTGCTGTTGCTGGAGACGTTCGGATGAAAAAGCAAGAGCCAAACTTTCAATCGTCGGAATGCCTAAGCCTGCTAATGCAATATTAGTTAGATATTCTTTGACTGCAGAACGCAGCGCTAAGCGCCCGTCATTACCATAAGAAAAAGGAGTTTGCCCGCTACCTTTAAGCTGAAAAGCGCATAAGCCAACGGAATTAACGTCAAGGTTAAGCACACGCCCATCTCCCAAAGCTGGGTTAAAGGTTCCAAATTGGTGTCCACTATAAGCGGTGACTAGACCAGTAATAGTGCGCATATCGAAACCTTTCGAGCAGACTTGATTAAATAACGTTAATACATCGTCAAGCTGGTGAGTTGATTTGACCTGATGGATGATTTGTAAATCGGCTAAAGGGGCGAGCTGATGTTGTTGTATAAAAGCTTGATTTGTATAACGTGATAAATTCATTTGTGGCCTTGAAATCGAGTCAGTCTGTTAGCAACCGATAGTAATAGATATCTAAATATTGATTGTTTTTAACACAACATCAGACAAAAGACTCGCCTAACTCAAGATATTTATACTTGAATTATGATTTGGTTTCGCTCTATACTTCTGCCCATTAGCTCATGGAAATGGGCTAACTATAAATAATAACGATAATTTGACACAATGATTGTGTCCAAGTTAACACTATATCTTGTCGGAGTGCCACTGGCTGAGACCGCATTGCGGGATCCGTAGAACCTGATCAGGCTAATACCTGCGAAGGGAAACAAGAGGAATATTATCGCCATTCTTTGGTGTTTAAAATCATTGCTATAGTACCATTACGTCATTTTCGTGTGGGTTGTGGCTTGATCTATGATATCCACTCTCTTGCCACTTCTCCTGACAAGCATTACTCCCAAATTTAAATAGGTGATGTTTGCATGGCTAGAATTAACAGACAAAAAGCGCAGCAGTTTATTGATGAAATCTGCGGCCAACCCTTTCCAAATTCCGAAAAAGTGTATGTCGAAGGCTCAAGTCCTGACATCAAAGTTGCAATGCGCAAAATAACCTTATCGGACACACTTGTTAGTGGTACAAAAGATAATCCTGTTTATGAGCCAAATGAACCTTTGTATGTTTACGATACATCGGGACCCTACTCAGAAACTAATGCTGATATTGATTTACGCCGCGGTCTTAACGGTATGCGTAATGAGTGGATTATTGCTCGTGATGATACTGAAGTTCTTGATGGCGTCAGTTCTGACTTTACCCAACAACGTTTGGCCGATGAAGGCTTAGATCATTTACGTTTTGAAAGTCTACCGAAACCAAGACGCGCTAAACCGGGCAAGTGTGTCACTCAAAAACACTATGCAATGGCAGGTATCATTACTCCTGAAATGGAATATATTGCCATTCGCGAAAACTTAAAACGCAGTGAAACAAAAGATGCGGTTTTAAATCAACAGCACCCAGGTGAGAGTTTTGGTGCAAGCTTACCTGAACAAATTACACCAGAGTTTGTCCGTGAAGAAGTTGCTCGTGGCCGTGCGATTATTCCAAATAACATTAACCATCCTGAATCCGAACCAATGATTATCGGGCGTAATTTTTTGGTTAAAGTTAACGCTAACATTGGTAACTCATCGGTGACTTCATCGATTGAAGAGGAAGTTGAGAAACTAGTGTGGTCGACTCGTTGGGGAGCAGACACGGTCATGGACTTATCGACGGGTCGATATATTCATGAAACACGTGAGTGGATTGTCCGCAATTCACCAGTACCCATTGGTACCGTACCAATCTATCAAGCGTTAGAGAAAGTCAATGGTGTTGCTGAAAACCTTACATGGGAAGTGTTTCGCGATACGCTCATAGAACAAGCCGAGCAGGGGGTTGATTACTTTACAATCCACGCTGGTGTCTTATTACGTTATGTGCCAATGACAGCAAAACGGGTTACAGGTATTGTTAGCCGTGGTGGTTCTATTATGGCTAAGTGGTGTTTATCGCATCACCAAGAAAGCTTTCTATATACTCATTTTCGTGAAATCTGTGAAATTTGTGCAGCATACGATGTTAGCCTATCGCTTGGTGACGGTATGCGTCCTGGCTCAATTGCTGATGCTAATGATGAAGCACAATTCGCTGAACTAGAGACCTTAGGTGAGTTAACCAAAGTTGCTTGGGAATATGATGTGCAAGTCATCATCGAAGGCCCTGGGCATGTACCGATGCACATGATCAAAGAGAACATGGAAAAGCAACTGGAAGTGTGTGATGAAGCGCCTTTCTATACCTTAGGCCCACTAACGACAGATATTGCACCAGGTTATGATCACTTCACCTCAGGTATCGGTGCCGGCATGATTGGTTGGTACGGTTGTGCCATGCTTTGTTACGTGACCCCCAAAGAGCATCTAGGCTTACCAAACAAAGAAGATGTTAAAGAAGGTTTAATTACTTATAAAATTTCAGCCCACGCTGCAGATTTAGCTAAAGGTCATCCAGGCGCACAAATTCGTGATAACGCAATGTCCAAAGCGCGGTTTGAATTTAGATGGCACGATCAATTTAACATTGGTTTAGACCCTGATCGCGCACGTGAATTCCATGATGAAACTTTGCCACAAGAGTCGGGTAAAGTCGCACATTTTTGTTCAATGTGTGGTCCAAAATTTTGTTCAATGAAAATCTCACAAGAAGTACGTGATTATGCCGCTGAACAAGAGAGCATTACTATTCAATTGCTCGATGAGACGGTCACTATTGATGCTGAGATGGCGAAAAAATCGCAAGAGTTTAAGGCCCAAGGTAGTGAGATTTACAAACTTGCGGAAGAGGTTCAGTAATGAATCAAGCTGTGTCCACAACTGAAGTAGTTTGGGCGATTGGCGGGGTCGATTCTCTTGCGTTAGCTGGGATTGCGGCCGATATGCGCGCAGTGGCGGTTAGTGGTGCGCATTGCGCCACTATCGTTAGCTGCGTGACAGCGCAAAACTCGCAGCGACTAATTGCCTGTGAAGCGACTCCTATAAGTTTAATGGAGCAACAATGGCTCGCCTTAAGCCAGCAAACGACCCCTGCGGTAGTTAAGGTGGGTTTATTGGCTAACCAAGCTCAAGTGGTTTGGCTGGCCAACAAGCTTGAAGGTTTACGTCAACAGGTTGCTTCAATTCGCGTCATTTATGATCCTGTGGTTAAAGCATCAGCTGACCGTAGCGATCAAGATGTTGAAATACTTCATGGAATTGTTAATCATTTATTACCTCAAGTAGACTTACTAACGCCTAATGCTGATGAAGCCTGTGCTCTGCTGGCCATTCAGAATGAAAAATTGACTGATGGAGCCATTGACGATCCTAAAGTGCTCGTGCGACAACTCAGTGATCATTTTAAAGTCAATGTGTTATTAAAAGGTGGTCACCTTACCCCTGTTAAAGAGCAAGGAGTTGTTCTTGCACTAGATTATTACTCTGGATTAGAACCAACACAGCATCAAAGGTTTAGAAGTGAACCTACAGCTGAATTTGCATTAGGGCTGCCGTGGTGCCATAACATTAATAGCCGAGGAACTGGCTGCACATTAGCCAGTTTAATCGCAGGCCTTGTCGCTAAGCAGTATACCTTTTGTGATGCTATTGTTATCGCCAAGGCTGTGTTGGGGCAGGCACTAACACAGAGCCAATCATTAGGCAGCGATCGAGGCGGTTTGTTGTCTTTAACATTGCCTACAAGCTTTGAACAGCTCCCGTTATTATTGACTGACACTAATTTAGTTAGTTTGGAAAACGAGTTTGCTTCATGTCCGGATAAATTGGGCTTGTACCCTGTTGTTGCAGATTGTCAGTGGTTAGAACGTTTGTTAAAGCTCGGGGTTAAAACAATCCAGATCCGCGCAAAAGACTTTGCTGACGCAGATATCGAGCCGCAAATCGTTAAAGCTGTTGCTCTAGGTCAGCAATATAATGCGCGTGTGTTTATCAATGACTACTGGCGTTTAGCGATTAAGCACGGTGCTTATGGTGTTCACCTTGGGCAAGAGGATATGGTTGAAGCTAATCTTATTGCAATTAAGCAAGCAGGACTAAGACTGGGCTTAAGTACTCATGGTGTATATGAAGCGTTGGTGGCTAATCAACTTGCGCCAAGCTATATCGCGTTAGGCCATATTTATGCCACCCAAACCAAAGATATGCCATCTCGGCCACAAGGGCTCGAAAAGTTAGCGCTGCAAGTCGAGCTGTTGAAAACACAACGTGCACTTGTTGCTATCGGGGGTATATCCGCTGATCGTGTTGACGATATCTTAAGTTCTGGTATTGGGAGTGTCGCTCTAGTGACCGCGATAACCTTAGCAGAAGATGTTGCAGGAACGACTGAACAGTTGCTCGAGTTGGTGGGGGCGGGTGAATCGCTTGTAGAAGCTTCAGTGTGTGAGGACGAGCATGGATAAACACGTTAAGCTAAGCGATCAGGCCTTTATTCAATACTCACGGCAAATTATGCTCAAAGGCTGGGGGGAACAAGGCCAATTAACTCTGCTTAATAAACACGTCGCTATTGTTGGTTGTGGTGGGCTGGGGAATGTTACGGCAACCTATTTAGCCGGAGCAGGTATTGGCACATTAACTTTAATCGATGATGATGAAGTTGAATTGTCGAATTTACCGCGTCAATTTATGTTTGATCATGATTCGATAGAAAACGCCAAAGCTTTTGAGGTAGCTAATCGCCTGCAAGAGCAACATCCAAGCTTGCAGCTTAATCAACATGCCCAGCGATTGACAAGAGACAATACCACATCATTACTTGGCAATGTCGATCTAATACTCGATTGCAGCGATAACATGCCAACGCGATATTTGATTAATAGTTTCTGTGTAGAGCAGTCTGTGCCATTGATTAGTGCTTCGGTAGCTAATTGGCATGGACAGCTGTTGTTAGTTTCTCCGGATAGCCCGGAGTACGGTTGTTATCAATGCTTATTTCCACAAGCACCAAAAGAAGCTAATTCCTGCAAAACCTTAGGAGTTAGTGGCCCTATGGTGGGTGTCCTTGGCAGCTTTCAAGCGAATGCTGCGTTGCGATTTTTGCTTAACTTACCCAGTGATTTAAATCGACAAATACACCTAGTCGACGGTGAAACTTTCTCTATGCAGCCCTTGAACCGCCAGCGTAATGAACAGTGCCCCGTTTGTCGGCAACCTAACTAGAAGAATTAAATTATGCTTAAAGATAAACCGCAACATGCCGTGTTAATTAATAATAACCAATGGTTAGAAATCGAGCCGCAAGGTTTGATGCTTTCGGCTGTGATTAATCAGCTTTCTTTGGTTGAGTCCAGTATTGCTGTCGCAGTAAACAATAATATTATAAACAAAGCGCTTTGGCATGAGTATGTATTAGCCGATGGCGATCAAATTAACGTCTTTTCTGCGATTGCAGGCGGATAAAATGAAAACAAATATTGAACAAGATAAACTAGTTATTGCAGGGCATCAGTTCCAGTCACGGTTGTTTACTGGTACCGGAAAATTTGCCACTTCAGACCTCATGAGTCAGTCGCTGGTTGCGTCTCAATCAGAGTTAGTGACTATGGCATTAAAGCGCGTCGATTTAATCAATCAATCCGATGATATCTTAACGCCATTGCTAGAAAATAACATGAAGTTGCTCCCTAATACCTCGGGTGCTAAAGATGCAAAGGATGCTGTATTTGCTGCGCATTTAACTCGTGAAGCTTTAGGCACTAATTGGGTTAAGCTTGAAATTCATCCTGATCCTAAATATCTCATGCCTGATCCTATTGAAACACTAAAAGCGGCCGAAGCGCTCGTTAAAGATGGTTTTGTCGTATTACCTTATATGCATGCCGACCCTGTTTTAGCACGCCAACTCGAAGAGGTGGGGTGTGCCGCTGTGATGCCATTAGGTGCACCCATTGGCAGTAATAAGGGTTTAGTGAGCCAAGACTTTCTCGAAATCATTATAGAGCAGGCCAATGTGCCCGTTGTCATTGATGCTGGAATTGGTGCGCCGTCTCATGCGGCTTTAGCGATGGAGTTAGGCGCAGATGCGGTACTTGTTAATACGGCGATGGCAGTGTCACCAGACCCTATTGCTATGGCAAAAGCCTTTGCCTTGTCTGTGGAGTCTGGCCGCTTAGCTTATCAAGCTGGCTTAGGAGCCGTGAACCAACAAGCGATTGCTACGAGTCCATTAACATCCTTTTTAGACTAGTGAACTTGCTGATAGGGGAAGTGTAAATAATGAGTGGTTTTGAACAGGTACTTGCTCGCTATGAGTGGGATCAACAGCAGCAACGGATTGAAGCTTGTACCGAGACACAGGTTGTGAGGGCTATTAACCGAGCTGCGCAAGCTAAAAAGCTTTCGCTCGATGACTTTCAAGCGTTAATCTCACCTGCGGCGGAGCCCTACTTGGAACACATGGCCAAAGTGAGTCAGCAATTAACTCAACAGCGTTTTGGAAAAACGATGTTGCTATATGTTCCTTTATATCTCTCTAATATGTGCTCAAATATCTGTACCTATTGTGGTTTTAGTATGGAGCATAAGATTAGGCGTACTACTCTCACCATGGAGCAATTAGCCGAAGAAGCTCAAGCGATAAAAGAACTTGGCTTTGATCATATCTTATTAGTGACCGGTGAGTCTGAGCGAAAAGTGGGTATGGCGTATTTTGAGCAAGCGATTAAGCTGCTCAAGCAATATTTTAATCATATATCAATGGAAGTTCAGCCTCTAGACACCGATGAGTACCGTCGATTAAGTGAGTTGGGGGTTGAGTCTATTTTAGTGTATCAAGAGACCTACCATCGCGAAAAGTACGCAAAATATCACCTGAAAGGGAAGAAGTCAGATTTCGATTATCGTTTAGCGACACCAGAACGAGTGGGTGAAGCGGGCATCAACAAAGTCGGAATAGGCTGTTTGTTAGGGCTCGAAGATTGGCGTACTGATGCTTTTCATGTTGCGATGCAGTTAACCTACCTGGAGAAAAAGTATTGGAAAATGCGTTTTTCGCTTTCGTTTCCTAGGTTGCGTCCTTGTGAAGGTACTGCGGAGATTAACTCACCAATGACTGATCGGCAGTTGGTGCAGTTGATTTGCGCCTACCGCCTGTTTAACCCTCAAGTCGAACTGTCACTATCAACACGTGAATCCGCATTATTTAGAGATAATATGCTTGCTCTTGGAGTAACCACTATGAGTGCTGGGTCAAAAACACAGCCAGGTGGTTATGCATCCGATGATAGTAATCTTGAGCAGTTTAGTATTGATGATAACCGTTCGGTTGCACAGGTTGCTCAAGCAATCACCGACAAAGGTTATCAGGTCGTATGGAAAGATTGGCAGCAGGGGCTAAATACCTAAGGTGGAATAGCCTCGTTGTTTGTTAGCGTATGAGAATAATTACATACGCTATCGATATAGATGTCGGTCGATGTTAAACGTCTTTGTGTAGCCTTAGGGGGCAATTTATGTAGGGAGTCGAAGGACGCTAACTGAAGATGACATTAGTGGCATACGTTCGATTTACGGCTTTACCCCAATTCCTGTGTCTGAACCAACGCTTGTCACTTTATTGGGGTTTGTCCTACTAGGGGTAACTCTTGGTAAACGTAAAAAAAGTTAATTCCCCTAGTTGTTAGCTAAGTGGTAGTTATTCTACCACTTAACTATGTCATCGGTGTTTTCATCAAGATGATGTTCACGATAGCGCTCAACCCATAAAGCCGTTGCACCACAAATCGCAACCGGCATCACGACTAAATTGACGATTGGGATCATTGAAAATAATGTTGTCATCGCGCCAAAAGAAAAAGCACAGCCTTTATCTTGTTTTAATTGTGACTTCATCATCTTAAAATCACGTTTGTGGTTATCAAACGGATAATCACAATATTGAATCGCCATCATCCACGCACTAAATAAAAACCAAAGAACGGGCGCTACGGTTTGTCCAACAATTGGAATAAAGAATAAAATAAGACAACCAATTGCCCTTGGTAAGTAGTAAGCAAGTTTAGTCCATTCACGATGTAACGTTCTCGGTATATCTTTAACAACATCGGCTGTAGTAGTTGTTGGTGCTGGTTGCCCTGTTAAATGACATTCGACTTTTTCAGCGAGTAGTCCATTAAATGGAGCTGCAATCCAATTTGCGACAGAGCTAAATAAGAAAGAAAAGACCACTAATAATGAAATAACGGCTAAAGGCCATAAAATAAACTTTAACCAACTCAAAAATTCAGGCAGATAACCATCAAGGTAGACGAAGAAGCCATCGAGTTGTAAAAATAAATAGTAAAAAGCGGAAGAAAATAAAAGCACATTAACGATAAGAGGAATTAAAACAAAACTTCTTAACCCTTTGGTTTGTATTAAGTCGAAACCTTTTAAAAAGTAGCTAGCTCCGCTACGCGATTTATCAAACACGATATGTTCCTTGTAAAAAAGTTAGCAAATAAGCCCGCTAACTAAATAGTAAACTGAAGATAGGCTCTAGTATATTGCGATAAATTGAACGAAGCATAGCTAATTTGTTACAAAATTAATCAAACGGGTGGTTTTTGTCTGCTATTTGATTTATCCCTATGCGATAATGCGAAATCTGCTAATTAACTACTGAGCGAAATGCGCCTTAAACACCTTAAACTTTCTGGGTTTAAATCGTTTGTCGACCCCACTAAAATTCATTTCACTGATGCCATGAGTGCCGTAGTTGGGCCAAATGGTTGTGGAAAATCAAATATCATCGATGCGGTGAGGTGGGTTTTGGGTGAGTCAAATGCCAAACATCTTCGCGGTGATGGTATGACTGATGTGATTTTTAATGGTTCTAGTGCCAGAAAACCCGTATCACAAGCCAGTGTCGAATTAATGTTTGATAACAGTGAAGGTAAGGCATCTGGGTCGTGGGCCACATTTAGTGAGATTGCGGTTAAACGCCAAGTTAGTCGTGATGGTCAGTCTGATTATTTCGTTAACGGTCAAAAGTGCCGTCGCCGGGATATTAGTGATTTGCTTAGTGGGACAGGGCTTGGGCCGCGCAGTTATTCTATTATTGAACAAGGCACAATTTCTCGTCTTGTTGAGTCTAAACCAATGGAGCTTAGAGGCTTTATTGAAGAAGCGGCTGGCATTACTAAATATAAAGAACGCAAGCGAGAAACTGAGAATCGCATAAAGCACAGTAGAGAAAACCTTGAAAGGCTTGCTGATTTGCGTCATGAGCTAGCACAACAAATAGCTTCATTGGAACAGCAAGCAACACAAGCTGAGCAATATACTGCATTAAAAAAGCAGGAAAGGCAGTTACATCAAGATATCATTGTTTTTCGCTGGCAGACATACACCAGCGAGCTAACCGCAAAAACGAACGAGTTAACTCAACAGCAAAGCTTGCAGCTACATGCAAATGAGCAGGCTGAAGCAAGCCAGCAAGTGATGTCCACGATGAAACAACAGATAGAACAAAATCGAGTTAAATTATCTGGTATTGAGAAGCAAGCCCATGAGCTCGACGCTCAAGTCGCCCGTTGCCAACTCAATATCGAGCACGTTCAACAAACAGCACAACAGTTGACTAATAAAGTCGATCAATTAGCGGTAAAAAGAACCAGTTTACAACAGCAAGTTGAATTACAGGAGCAAAGCGAAAAGCTCTCCTATAAAAATTTTAAAGAAGCCAATGACGCACTACCACAGTTACAGCTAGCGTTTGAAAAGCATACAAATGAATTAGCCGCAATACATGAACAACGTGAACTGATAGAGTTACAATTCCAACAGCTAAATCAAGAGCAGCAGAGTATTTCTAACCAATCGTTAATGATCAAGCAAAGTATTGCTCGAATTGAACATGACAAAGTGCGTTTAGACACGCAGACTGAGGTGTTAAACCAAAAACGATTAGACTTTTTGCAACAGCAGCAACAATTAAGTCCGACCAAATTATCTCAAACGTTTGAGCAACAGCAGCAACGTAGCCAAAGCTATCAACAGGATTTAGAACAGAAAAATACCGATATTAATACGCAGCAGCACCTTATTACGTCGGTACAAGAGCAGCTTATTGAAGTGCAAAAAGAGTATCAAATGTTGCTGAATGAACAAGGCACGCTGAGAGCTCTAATTTCAGAACAAACTACAACCAACGACGGTGATGTCTTTTTGAGCGAAAAAATGCAGCTGTGGGAAGCGCTTGATGTCGATATCAAGTGGCAACCTGTCGTTGAATTAGTGCTTTCGCTGTACCTGAAGAGTTACCTGGTGCCCGAGATGGCTAATGTTATGGAAAAATGGCGGGGCACTTCAGCGGTTGGCTTTATCGACATTAGTAATAACGAGCTGCAACCTGACTCGCCAAAGGTGGTTGCTGCTGAGCTTCACGCGTTACCTACACTTAATTCCTTTATAACGATGAAATCAGGAGGTAGTGCTCCAGCGCTTGTTAACTTACTTAGCAATGTGTTTTGTGTAGAAACGCTTGAACAAGCCGACTCGATAAAATCATTATTAAGCAAAGAACAGAGCGTTGTGACATCACAGGGGCATTGGCTGGGGGACGGTTTTTGCTTTACCAATGTTAATTCGGATACGCTTAATGCTAATCACGGTAGTTTAATTAGTCTCAATGAAAGGTGTAATCGATTAGAAGCTCCCTTATTGGCTGCCAAGGAGCAGTTGCTAGCTCACCAAACACGATTGGATGTGGAGGGGGAACAATTAGCATTGTTAGAAGAACAGCGGGAACAGCTAACAAATAGATTGGATAATTCAAACCAGCTATTGACTCAGGCCAAACAAGATTGGCTACTTGAACAACAACAGTGGCAGCATTGCCAGCGACAGCTCGATGATGTGAGTTTTCAGTTGAATGAGTTAAAGCAGTTAATCGAGCTTGAGCAACAGCAATTAATGGAAGCAAGCGAGCAAGCAAGTCAGCTATCCTCTCAAGGCTTAGTCGTTTCTAAGCAGTTAGAGGTCGTTAATAATGAACGTGCATCGATAAAAAAGCAGTTAAAAGTACACGAAGCAGCGTTACAGCAATCGCAACAAGCTAACCATCAACAGCAATTATTAGCGCAAAAAAGTCAGTTACAACATCATTCAGCGAGTGAGACACTAGCGGCAACGAGCCGTCTTCTTGATGAAATAACACAAGAGATGTCTGTTTATCAGAGTGAGTTGGAACAACAAACGGCACCAATGCTTGAGTACCAAAATCAACGCGACCAACAACAAGTCCTCTTGTCAAAGACTCGAATTAATCAACAACAGTGTAATGAAACGCTTACTCAACTTGTTGCTCAACATGCGGAACTTGAAACGAGTTTACTTAATGAACAACAAACAGCGTTAAGACATAGTAAAAAACTAGAGACACTGACCGTCGCTATCGAAACACTTAAAGTTAAAGTCGAAACGCAAGAACAGGCGATAGAGTTAAGCCCCAGAGAAGTGGCTATGTTATCGAACGCTTTAGAATTTAATGCCCAGAGTGAACAATGGCCGAGCCAATTACTTGCAGTCAAAGCGCAACTTGATGCTATGGGGGCAATAAACTTAACGGCGATCGAACAGTATAATGAGCAAAAGCAACGCCTGGATTATTTGACTAATCAAACAAATGACTTAGAAAATGGTCTAGTTACACTCGAAACAGCAATAAAAAAGATTGACCGAGAGAGCCGTGATAAGTTTAAATTAACCTTTGATTCGGTTAATAAAGACTTTCAAACGCTATTTCCGAAAGTCTTTGGAGGGGGCAGTGCTCAATTAACCCTAACGGAAAGTGATTTACTTATCGCGGGTGTCAGTATAATGGCTCAGCCACCGGGTAAGAAAAATAGTACAATTCACTTGTTAAGTGGTGGCGAAAAAGCGCTAACCGCATTATCATTAGTGTTTGCAATTTTTCAGTTAAATCCAGCGCCTTTTTGCATGCTTGATGAAGTTGATGCGCCATTAGATGACGCTAATGTCGATCGCTATTGCAACTTGGTGAAAGAGATGTCTGAAAAAGTACAGTTTATATATATTACTCACAATAAAGTTTCCATGGAGATGGCTAGTCAATTAACAGGCGTTACAATGCAAGAAGCAGGTGTTTCTCGTGTCGTTGCAGTTGATGTTGATACCGCTGTCTCATTAGTACAATAATAACGAATTTGGTTGAATTGATGGATTTAGAATTACGAAGTGTTTTACTTATCTTAGGTGTTTTAGTAATAGCCGGTATCTTAGCGCACGGCCTAATCACCATACGTAAAGCAAACAAACCCGTAGATATCTCACATTTAGATTTAAATGATACGGACGAAGATGGCAACCTATTAAGAGACGGTGCTGGTTTTGATCGCTTGGGGGTTGGCGAAGCCAGAGTGATAAAACAAGATAATTCTGATGAGCAAGCACAAGCTGATAAAGATTCGCCAACGCCTCCGAGCCAACAACTAGAGGCTACTGAACAAAACGACGCTGATAAAGATGGTGAGCACGCTAAAGTAGATGATGTTCAAAACTGCGATGTTACACAAGAGAGTCAAGGTAGTTCAAAGGCGGGGATTAATTTTGACGTTGCTTTAAATGACAACGAAGCTAGCCACTCCGTTAACTCGTCAAGCGCTCCTGTGTTTGAGTCTCCTGTTGTTAAGAGTAAAGAAAACTACTTAGCAGCAAAAGTAACTGAAAAACCGGCAACGAAAGAAAGCAATGTCAGCGAAGGTGCTACAACGAAACCAGAGCTTAAAGAGGCTGCAGAGCCACAGATTGGTGCGATAGAAGACATCGACACTGACTCAACTAGCTTAGTTGACGATGAGAAACAATATGAACCGATGGATGTTCTTGTATTGAATGTGGTCGCTGGTGAACATGACTCTCTTGATGGCGCGAAACTATTACCATGCTTACTCACTTTAGGCTTTAAGTTTGGTGAGATGAACATATTCCATCGTCATGTTGATGCGACAGGCCATGGCGAAGTGTTATTTTCGCTAGCTAATATGGTAAAACCTGGTGTGTTTGATATTGATAATATGGAGCAGTTTTCGACGACAGGGGTGTCGTTATTTATGACGTTACCTCATCGCCAAGGGAATATGGAAACCTTTAATACAATGCTTAATGCTGCGGCTAAAATTGCCGAAGAGTTTGATGGCCAAGTCCTTGATGGTGATCGTTCTACGCTGACAAAGCAATCAACTCAGCACTATGTTCAACGTATTCGCGAAGTTGAACGTAAGATGTTATTAATTAAGTCTTAACTTAACCATTTCCCTACCTTCTTAATGCGTGCTTATTTAAGCACGCATAGCAAATCAAGAGCACCCCATGAGTCAAACGCTATCCCCAAATGTGCGAGTTACGCAATTAACTGAACAACTTAATGAATATAATTATCAATACTATGTATTAGATAACCCAACGGTTCCTGATGCAGAATATGATCGTTTAATAAGAGAGTTACAACAACTCGAATCTGAACATCCTGAGCTTACCTCTCCACAATCACCAACGCAACGAGTTGGCGGTGAGGCATTAACAGCGTTCTCGCAAATTACCCACTTAAAACCGATGTTATCACTAGATAATGCTTTTGATGATGATGAAATGCAGGATTTTGTGCGTAAAATCTCAGAGAAGGTGGTATCTAAAACTCAAGCCTATTGTTGTGAGCCAAAGCTTGACGGCCTGGCAGTCAGTCTTTTGTATGAGCAAGGCCAGTTAGTGCGCGCTGCTACTCGTGGTGATGGCTTGGTTGGCGAGGATATTACAGTTAACGTCAAAACGATAGCGGCAATACCGCTAACACTTCGTGGTAATGATTTCCCTGATCAGATCGAAATCCGCGGCGAAGTATTTATGCCTTTTGCTAACTTCGATAAGTTAAATCAACGCGCATTAGAAAATAATGAAAAACCTTTTGCAAACCCACGAAATGCCGCAGCTGGCAGTTTACGTCAATTAGACTCTAAAATTACTGCTCAGCGCGGCTTGTCGTTTTATGCATACTCTACTGGAGTCGTTAATGGTGAGCGTGCAGCAATGGCAAACTCACACTTTGAGCAACTACAACAACTTAAAATGTGGGGGGTGCCTGTTTGCCCTGAAATACAACAGGTTGATAGTCTAGAGAAGATGATAGCTTATTATCAAGATATTTTAACTCGACGTGCCAGCTTGCCTTATGAGATAGACGGCGTTGTAAATAAATTAGACTCGATTGAAGGTCAACAAACGATGGGCTTTGTGGCTAAGGCTCCTCGCTGGGCGATAGCCTACAAGTTTCCGGCTCAAGAAGAATTGACTCAATTGCTTGATGTAGAATTCCAAGTTGGACGTACGGGCGCCATTACACCTGTTGCACGTCTAGCCCCAGTATTTGTGGGTGGGGTTACGGTGAGTAACGCTACGTTACACAACCGCGATGAAATTGAACGTCTTGGAGTAAAAATAGGCGATCATGTAGTGATTCGTCGCGCTGGTGATGTGATACCTCAGATTGTTTCTGTGGTAATGGCGAAACGCGATGAATCTGTAACAAACATTGAGTTTCCAGAGCGTTGTCCCGTTTGTGATTCTGAGGTTGAACGCATTGAAGGTGAAGCCGTTGCCCGTTGTAGTGGCGGATTATTCTGCGCTGCTCAACGCAAAGAAGCCATTAAACATTTTTCTTCACGTAAGGCGTTAGATATTGATGGCTTAGGGGATAAACTCGTTGATCAATTGGTTGATGCTGAGCTAATTCAAACCCCTGCAGACATCTTCTCATTAGATAAAGAGCGACTGTTAACATTAGAACGGATGGGTGAAAAGAAAGCTGATAAACTTCTCAATGCCGTTGAGCAGGCGAAGCACACTACCTTTGCAAAATTTCTATACTGTCTTGGAATTCGCGAGGTTGGTGAAGCAACCGCTGCTAATCTCTCACAGCATTACCAAACGTTAGATAAAGTGGCAACAGCGTCGACTGAATCATTACAGCGTGTTGATGATGTCGGTGAGATCGTTGCGAAACATATTTTCTATTTTTTCAAGCAATCACACAATCAAGAAGTCGTGGATGCACTACTTGGTGCCGGAGTTAACTGGGCTGAGGTACATCAACGCAGTGAAGATGAGCTTCCTTTAAAGGGACAAACGTGGGTAATCACCGGTACGCTCAATCAGATGAAGCGCGACGAAGCTAAAGCTAAAATTGCCCAACTTGGAGCCAAAGTGGCGGGCAGTGTTTCTAAAAATACTACAACATTAGTTGCGGGTGAGAAGGCTGGCTCGAAATTAACTAAGGCACAGGATCTTGGAGTTAATGTGTTAGATGAAACCGGCTTAATTGAGTTATTAACACAATATGAATAATGCGCTATAACCCTTTTGCGGATTATGACAAGCATGGCAGTTTAAAGCTGCCATGGACGCTGTTGCTTGTGATGTCATTTCTCTTACGTAGCTATATTGTGTGGATTGTAGCTTTATCGTATCGACAAGATACAGCAGGCCTTCTTACTCTTTTTTACCCAGAGCCAGCACAGTTTTATACAGCACTAGGTTTAGCTGTGCCTTCGTTATTCTGTTTAGTCATCATTTGTGCTCGTCGAGTTGGAATGCCACAGTCGATTATTTGGCTATGGAGCAAAATTCGGTGGTTAGTTGCATTAAGTGCTTCTATTCAGATGGGGTATTTAGTAAGTCAGGGCTATGTGTCTTTACATAACTTGCGTCATGTCTTGGTAACATACCCTAAGCTCATTGAAGTTATGGCGTTAGTAGCGGTGATAATATACTGTGGTATCAATCAACGATTGATTGATACCAGTAATGACTTTCCGCAACATCAGGATGATGTCAGTTAACGCCTCTTGAAATGAAGGCTTCAATATCTGTTATAAACTGTCAATTTTATTTTTCAGATCATAACCTTCGCCAGTCACAATCGCTTCTAAGTTGATAACTCGAGATTCTAACGATTTTACTTTTGTGTTTAGCTGTTCGTTAATAGCAATCAGTTTGTCTAGCTCTTCACCGCCGATTTGCTTTTTCTTATTCTTATAATCGAAAGCTCGTTTGAATACATCGCCAATCACACATACAGTAACGATGATGACAACCATAGTGAATACATTCATGTTAATTCTATCCTTAATCTTTATTTTGTTATAGCTAAAGCAGATTATATGCCAAAATATAAGTTATTGTTTCTTATGTGGTAAAAAATATAGTTCGTTAAGGAAATAATCAATACCATCATTTTTTGGTCAATTTACTTAGTCAACATTGTTATAGAGGCTAACGGTTGATAGTGAGTGCTTGAAGCTACCTTTAGTTTCTTTTGTAGAATAAGAAAGGTAGAGTAACGAGTTATTTTCTTTATCGTAGATGCGTCGTACTTTTAACGTTTTAAAAAGAATACTCAACGATTCACTAAAAATCACTTCACCAGATTTAGATTGGTCAACAGTTGCCAACTCCGCAGATGTGATCGGGCCAGTTTGGCGACAGGCAATTGATGCATTCGAAGGATCTGACAAGTCAAAATTAGCCTCAACGTGACTAATATGGCAGGTCACACCACTTAGTTTAGGGTCTCTTTTCGCGTCAATAAAGATGTCTGATGTGGTCAATAGGCCAAGACTAACTTTACCAACGTCGTCTGAACAACCGCTAAGAATAAGTGGGGCTAGTAATGCAGTAACAAGTAAATAATTTCTTTTCATTCAATGGCTTCTTGTAATTTATGTGATAAGTGAACAAACGCTAATAACTCCATTTAACCACTGCTACTCTTTAAAAACAATCGCCAGATACCGAAAATTTAGCGCCTCGGTGATTATAGGTTCATTTATTCTACATTATGAAAGTTTATGTTGACGTAATCGTAAACTTTGGTTAATTTAAACGGATGTTTCATTTGGTCGGCAACAATGTCGATCTTCACTACAGGTTAAAGGATAACGTTTATGAAAATTCTTGTGCCGATTAAACGCGTCGTTGATTACAACGTAAAAGTACGTGTTAAATCTGACAATACAGATGTCGATTTAAGTAACTTAAAGATGTCTATCAACCCTTTTTGTGAAATTGCGGTTGAAGAAGCTGTAAGATTAAAAGAAGCGGGTGTAGCGAGTGAAGTTGTTGTTGTTTCAGTTGGAGACAAAG
This sequence comes from Psychrobium sp. 1_MG-2023, assembly GCF_030689115.1. NCBI lineage: Bacteria > Pseudomonadati > Pseudomonadota > Gammaproteobacteria > Alteromonadales > Shewanellaceae > Psychrobium > Psychrobium sp. 1_MG-2023. The sequence continues at coordinate 89,985 of NZ_JAUYVJ010000004.1, forward strand.
CTTGCCAAGAACAGATTCGAACAGCACTTGCTCTGGGTGCTGATCGTGGTATCCAAGTGGACACCGATCAAAAACCCCTACCATTATCAATTGCCAAACTGCTACACAAAGTTGTAGAGCAAGAAGATCCTTCAATTGTTTTACTTGGTAAACAAACTATCGATGGTGATAATAATCAGACTGGCCAAATGCTGGCTGCATTAGCAGGAATGGGCCAGGGCACCTTTGCTTCAGAACTAAAAATTGACGGTGACAAAGCATTAGTCACTCGTGAAGTTGATGGTGGTTTAGTAACTGTCGCTTTATCTCTTCCGGCTGTTGTTACCACTGACTTGCGTCTTAATGAACCACGTTATGCTTCATTACCAAATATTATGAAAGCGAAGCGTAAACCGATTACAGTAACAACCCCTGAAGAGTTAGGTGTTACTATTGAATCGACGGTTGAAGTATTAAAAGTTGAAAGTCCTGCAAGCAGAAGCGCAGGTGTCATGGTTGACTCTGTCGAACAATTAATTGAGAAACTGAAAACAGAAGCGAAGGTGATCTAATGACTATTTTAGTAATTGCTGAACACGATAATGCATCACTTAAGCCTGAGACCCATAAAGTTGTTGCTGCAGCAACAGCGATTGGCGGTGATATTGAGATCCTAGTTGCGGGTCATAACTGTCAAGATGTTGCAGTTAACGCTGCAACACTTTCTGGTGTCAGCAAAGTACTTGTTGCAGACAATCAAAGCTATGCTGACCAATTAGCAGAAAATATCGGACTACTTGTCGCTGACTTAGGTAAATCATACAGTCATATTCTGACAGCAGCTTCTACAACAGGTAAAAACTTTCTCCCTCGCGCTGCTGCCTTACTTGATGTTAATCAAATCTCAGATGTTATTCGTGTTGAGTCTTCAGATACTTTTGTTCGACCATTTTATGCTGGTAATGCCATTGCTACGGTTAAGAGCCAAGATACAATAAAAGTATTGACCATTCGTACTTCTGCATTTGATGGTGTTACGCAAGAGGGTAGTGCCGCAGTTGTCGCTATCGATAACGCTCATGATGCGGGTGTTTCTTCTTTTGTGAGTGGTGAAATGACTGAGTCTGAACGCCCTGAGTTGGGAAGTGCTCGAGTGATCGTTTCTGGTGGTCGTGGTATGCAAAATGGTGAAAACTTCGCCATGCTTGAAGAGTTAGCTGACAAATTAGGCGCTGGTGTTGGTGCCTCTCGTGCTGCAGTAGATGCAGGTTTCGTCCCTAACGATATGCAAGTAGGTCAAACGGGTAAAATCGTTGCTCCAGAGCTTTATATAGCTGTTGGTATTTCAGGTGCTATTCAACATTTAGCGGGTATGAAAGACTCTAAAGTGATTGTCGCTATCAATAAAGATCCTGAAGCGCCAATCTTTCAAGTTGCTGATTATGGCTTGGAAGCGGATTTATTTGATGTTATTCCAGCACTAAACGAGCAGTTATAAAACCTGCTGTGAAATAGTTCTTTTTAAGCCCGTGTTTCACGGGCTTTTTTTATGCCGTTAAAGTCAGGTGTGAGATTGTTTGTTTATGGCATCGCGACTTTAGGGTAAAATGACCTTTTGCTTTTGAGAATACATTTTGGCTCAGCTTTATTTCTATTATTCTGCAATGAATGCAGGAAAATCTACTTCATTACTTCAATCTGCTTATAATTATAAAGAGCGGGGCATGGAGTCTGTGATTTTAACAGCCTCAATAGACAACCGCTTTGGTGTCGGGAAAGTCACTTCTCGTATCGGTCTTAGTCAACCAGCAGATATATTTTCCCGTGATTGTGATTTATTTTTGATGATTGAACAGAAGCTATTAAATGGGCCAATTCATTGTATTTTGGTCGATGAAAGTCAATTCTTATCTAAAGAGCAAGTTAAACAACTCAGCCAGGTCGTCGATAAATTAAATGTACCTGTATTATGTTATGGCTTGCGAACTGACTTCATGGGGGAGCCTTTTGAAGGCAGCCTCTATTTAATGAGCTGGGCCGATAAACTCGTTGAATTAAAAACAATTTGCCACTGTGGTCGTAAGGCAACTATGGTTGTCAGAACGGATGAGAAGGGCAATGCACTGAGCTCAGGATCGCAAGTGGAAATTGGCGGCAATGAGCGTTATGTCTCGATGTGCCGCGGTCATTTCAGTGAACTGGTCTGGGGCTAGTTGCGCAATGCAATCATTTGAGCAGAGCTTGTAAATGCTGCAATATCATCTAAAAGGCTGCCATTAAATGCGGTAGGCTGTTGATGATGACTCAATCCTTGGCTAGATAGAACGAGGCGATCGACCGCTCTATTTAACAGTGTTTCTTTGAGGAACTCTAATAACTGTTTCTTAGTTACTTGTTCTAGTTGTTCGAGTATTAACTGCCGGTGATTAAACTGGTGGTCTTGGTTGCCAATACTGACCCAATAACGTTGTGCAGCTGCATGCTGGGTTGTGTCTGGCGTTTTAACTTGGTTTTTTAGCCCAATGAGTGCTTGTTGCCATTGCTTGTCAGACATTGACTCAATATAGTTTTCAAAATCGAGAATGACGTTATCAATAGCATCGAGTAGCTGCATGGTTCCACACACAGGCGACTGAATATAAAACATCATACCCGGATGCCGATTTAAGGGAATGTATGAACTGCCACAAAGGTAACCTAACTGCTGTTTCGTTCTAATTTCAGCAAAAAAACGTGGACTCACTAGTTGGTTAAGTAGGCTATACATAGCGACCTGTTGCGGGTTACCTTGAATACCTTGATAGTACACTATAATCGCTGAATCGTTATGCTGGTTATCAAACAATCGGTAGAGTGTTGCTTGGTTGGCAATACTGATGATGTTTCGAGGTTGTTGGGGGCAAGGTTTTGCAAGCGCTGATATTTGACGATGAATACTATCACCAAAAAGTTTCACCTCGCTCTCCTCCCAATCACCTTGGACAAACGATTCGAGATGAACTTGTTCAAATAGTTCACTGATATAATTACCTAACTCAGTCAGAGTGATGGTTGAAAGCTCATTAGCAAGCGATTGATAATCATATTGTTTGGGCTGTAAGGTCGTGCTTAACCCTTTAAATAATATGTTAATAGGCTTTGCTTTATTACTGTTAAGCCAGCTTTTATGTAGTTGATACTTTATTTCATCAAAACGGGCGCTGGAGAAGTCTCGCTGCCGGATTTTACTAATTAACATTTCAAAAAATAGAAAAAGCTTTGGCGTATAGCCACTAAGGTGCATAGTAACCCCTGCCTGATGGGGGTAGATGTCATAGTGCATCCCTGCTATTTCAGCTGGATAGGTCATCTCGGCTAACGAGTCGTGAATCATCTCGACATAGAGGCGACATAACGCGGCGCTGCGAGCATTTTCTCCAACCACTGGGCTATCAATGGCGGTATAGATATGGCCTTTAGGGATTTTAAATTGGCTTTCTGCAAGATGCCATAACCGCATACCATTTTCATTTATTAACGCACGTGGAAGGGTCTGTGGTCGTGCTGGTGGTGTGTAAACCAAGCGCTCGACAACAAAAGGATTTGGTGGGGGTAAAGTAAGCGAACCATCATCGATAGTTGATAACCAGCTTTTTTTACGCTCAGAACAAATAGACTGACAGTGAAACGGTGTATGGTACCAGCGGGCTAATTTGTCTGTTTTATAGTTGAGACTGACGCTAATGATCCTGACTGTATCAACGGTCATTAAACTAAGACATTGATTAATGATATTGGGCTCAAAACTTTCCATGGCGTAGTCACCAAAAACGATATCATTGACGTCATAGTTGAACATGTTAATCACCAAATGACTTGTTGTATCAATGGCGCGGCTGCTCTCTTGAAATTCAAATGCGGCTTTTATGATGTTATGTTTTTCCGTGTAGCGCCACGCATCTATTCCCTGTGTTTTAATTAAGTTTATCTGGTTGAAAATTAAACCAATAATCGAATCTTGCTCCCTCAGTCCTTTATCAGTAATTGATAGCGAGATTGAAAACTCTTGGTAGTTATAACCGCTTAAGCCGATTCCCGCTGATAATGTGTTGGCTAGTCCCTTCTTTTTTAGTAGCGATAATAAGCTACCATCACCTTCATGACCGAGTAAATATGCGATATAAGCTAATGGTTTGCTGCGATAATGTAGTTTCTCTTTAGGCATGCTAAAGCTTAAGGTTAGCTTTTTGATATCTTTATCAGGTACTACTCGGATATCGACATTTTGCTGACTTGGCGTATAAAGCGGTATATCGGGGTAGTGGGTTGTCAGTCCACGATTTTCTATTGGGTTGAAGTACTGCTTAGCCACTTCAATTAAAGCGTCTATTGGTTGGTTCGATAATAAAACAAGTTTCATTTTGCTGGCGCAATATTGATCGAGGTAAAACTGTCTAACGAGTGACTCTAACTCGTTATCAGTTCCGCTTAGCGTTTGTTTGTTACCCACAGAAAACTTGCTGAAAGGGTGTTGTTGATTAGCACATTCTTTTAACACCGCCAGTGTGCGTCTGTTTTCATCTTTTAGTTTTAGTTGATATTCTGATTCAACGGCTTCAATTTCTTTTTTTATCCATTTCCCATCGAGTAAGGGGTTGATAAAAAAATCGCTGAAGCGGATTAGCGCAGGGGCAAAGAAGTCATTATTGATGGCGAAAAAGTAATTGGTATGTTCACTACTCGTCCACGCATTATGACTACCGCCATGATGACGTATAAATTCATGGTATTCGTTAGGGTCTGGAAATTGCTCGGTACCTAGAAACATCATGTGTTCGAGAAGGTGAGATAAACCTTGATGGCTGTGAGGATCATCATAGTGACCGACATTTACGGCTAAGGCAGCAGAAGATTTATCCGCCTTAAGATCGCTAATGAGCAATACATCTAAGCCATTAGGCAGTTGAATGTGATGGTAATCTTTATGGTCATTAGCTGAGATGATCAAGCGAACCTCCTTATCTAGTTAGTTACTAATTATTAGCGTCTTCAGATAAAGAAAGCAATCAATTGGAGTAATCATCGTAATATTATTCAATTTCACTGTTTTTTTTTATAGAGATTGGTCACATTATTCATATATATCTGTACGTTAATCAACCAAAGTAGACCTTTGCCCAATTGCCAATCATGACTATTTTGTAAAAATACTTTTTTAACAAGATTATTTCTAAGGGAATACTTAATGAAGCTGTATATTATGCGCCATGGACAGGCACAGCCCATTGCTCAAACTGATAAACAACGCTCATTAACGGATACTGGCCGTGAAGAAAGTATTAATATGGCTAAGTGGTTAGCACTGACTGAATCACAATTTGATCTAACGTTTGTTAGCCCGTACCACCGAGCGCAGGAAACATTTGATTTAGTGAGTCAAGAATTTGAGCAAGCGCAACAGCATTTGGTGCTTGATGAGCTAACGCCTAACTCATCCCCTGAAAGCTGTGGTGATACGTTATTAGCCTATTGTGCTCAAATTAAAGCCAAAAGTGCTTTAGTCGTATCCCATCTTCCTTTAGTTGGCTTACTCGTTGCCGATTTATGTGCAGGTTCTATGATGCCAAGTTTTGCCACTGCATCAATTGCTTGTATTGAGATAGACCTTGATAGCTGGCAAGGGGAGTTGCTGTGGCATAAAAGCCACCATGAACTTACTTGAACTTAATCTATTTTAGCGTTCTCGTCTGGCTCATTATCGAGTAGGACTAATAATGCTCCCTGGCCCCCCCACTCTAATGGTGCTTGGTGAAACGCTAACAGCTCAGGATACTGAGAAATCCAGTAGGGTGTTCGGGTTTTTAATGTACCACCACTGACCCCATGAACGATACAACAGCATTGAATTTGTGTTTTTTTACACTCTTTGAACATGGCTAATATTTCTTGCTTAGCTTCATTTTGAGTTAACCCATGAAGGTCTAATACGAGCTCAGGAAAATAATCGCCGCGGCGAAGTTTTTTTAACTCATATTTCTCCACGTCATCACGGCAATAACGCATGGGCCCTTCATCGGGTAGGTTAGGGATGAAGCCATCGGAAAAGTAAAATTCGGCTTGTTTTTGTTGTGACTGTACACGCTGGCGACGTAATACCGTTTTTGGCTTAGTTAATTGCACTTTGTCTTGAACCATCGGCTTGATGTTGTCACAGCCGAGGAGGTCACTCATTGATGGGGTGTCTTTGTCGCTCATCTTTTACACAGTCAGGGTGGCTAAATAGATTCTGGTTATTTTAAATGCTTTAATGCCATATGAACAAGGGATAGCTTAAGTTACAATGAAATTAATTAATGCTATCCGTACTAGTTTGTTATAACAGGCTGTTGTAGTAGCTGTTTAGTGATGTTTTGGAGAAAGCGCTTGGAACAAGCAAATAATAATCAATATGAACTATCGTCGACATTGATTGATGAAGCCATTAACGAGTTACGCACGGTAGGGGATATGCTGCGATGGGCAGCAACTCAGTTTAATGCGGCAGATATCTTTTACGGTCATGGTAATGATAATGCGTGGGATGAAGCTGTGGCCCTGGTATTGTATGCCCTGCATCTACCCGTTGATAGTAAAGAATCGATTGCTCATGCAAGGGTTACTACCAGCGAACGAAGTGCAATCGCAGAACTTGTTGCAACCCGAATCAATCACCGTGTACCAGTTGCTTATATTACTAATACGGCCTGGTTCGCTGGGTTGCAGTTTTATGTTGATGAGCGAGTACTTGTACCCCGTTCACCAATATCAGAACTTATTGCGCAAGGTTTCGAACCATTTTTAAACCAAAAAACTGTTCATAGAGCACTTGATTTATGTACGGGTAGTGGTTGCATTGCGATTGCCTTAGCCAGTTATTTCGAAAACGCTGAAGTTGACGCTATCGATATCTCATTAGATGCTTTAGATGTAGCAACAATGAATATATTTAATCATGGCTTGGAAGAACGCGTGATACCGCTTCAGTCAGATTTGTTAACCGAAGTGATGCGCGAAAAGTATGATTTAATTGTGTCCAATCCTCCGTATGTTGATCAAGAGGATATGGACTCACTCCCTCAAGAATTTACTCATGAGCCAGCATTAGGCTTAGCGGCAGGTTTTGATGGGCTAGATTTAGTGAAGAAAATGCTAGTGGACGCAACTGAATGCCTTAACGATGATGGCATTTTGGTCGTTGAAGTGGGGAACTCACAAGTTCATATGCAAGCACAATTCCCTCAAGTTGATTTTACTTGGATAGAGTTCGCTCATGGTGGTCATGGTGTCTTTATTTTAACAAAAGAGCAATTAGTGCAATATAAAGCAATATTTGAGGCGGCTCTAACTGCCTAATTATTAAATTAACAAGGATTATTCATGTCGGGTAATAGTATCGGTAAGCTGTTTAGTATCACTACATTTGGTGAGAGTCATGGCATTGCATTAGGTTGTACGGTGGATGGTTGTCCACCTGGATTAGAAATTTCAGAAGCTGATCTTCAGATTGATCTTGATCGTCGAAAACCCGGCACGTCTAAATTTACCACGCCACGTCGCGAAGCTGATGAAGTAAAGATTTTGTCTGGTGTATTTGAAGGGAAAACTACAGGGACTCCGATTGGTTTATTGATTGAGAACGGGGATCAACGTTCAAAAGATTACGGCGAAATCAAGAATCAATTCCGCCCAGGTCATGCTGACTATACGTATCAGCAGAAATACGGCATTCGTGATTATCGAGGGGGCGGACGTTCTTCTGCGCGTGAAACTGCGATGCGTGTCGCTGGCGGTGCTATAGCTAAGAAATACTTAAAACAACAGTTTGGTATTGAAATTCGTGGGTACCTGTCTCAAATTGGTGATGTTAGCATTGAAAAAGTCGACTATGACTTAATTGAAACAAATCCGTTCTTCTGCCCCGATGCTGATAAACTTGATGCCATGGAAGCGTTAATCCGTGAGCTGAAAAAACAGGGAGACTCGATTGGCGCTAAGGTGACCGTGGAAGCGATTAATGTACCTGTAGGTTTAGGTGAGCCAGTCTTTGATCGCCTTGATGCTGAAATTGCTCATAGCTTAATGAGTATTAATGCGGTTAAAGGGGTTGAGATTGGCGACGGTTTTGCTGTTGTCAATCAAAAAGGCTCTGAGCATCGTGATCTAATGACCAAAGAAGGTTTTATGTCTAATCATGCTGGTGGTGTATTAGGCGGTATTTCATCTGGCCAACCGATTGTGGCACATTTAGCATTAAAACCTACCTCAAGCATTACCACACCGGGCGTCAGTGTAGATAAAGAAGGTCAAGAAGTAGAGCTTGTGACTAAAGGTCGTCACGATCCATGTGTCGGCTTACGTGCTGTACCAATTGCAGAAGCAATGTTAGCGATTACGCTAATGGACCATTTGTTACGTCACCGAGCACAAAATTATGATGTTGCACTCACCACTCCAGCGTACCAATTAGCAGACAACAAATAAAAGTGATGGCTATTGTATAAACAACTAAGCAGCAGAGATGCTGCTTAGTTGTTTATAGCTCACGCTGCCTGATACAATAGCGCTTTAATGCCCCAGGCAATTTTGTGTTAACTATGGACTAACGTTACCACCGTTGGTCAAACTCTAGGTATTTAAGTGTCTCAAACCAATGACTCTTTCGATTATAACCACCTGATCGAGATTTTTAATCAAACATTTTCTGAAACAGAATCGACTCTACTCGTTAAAGGGGGCGATGAACCAATCTATTTACCTCAAGATGAAACTCATGATTATCATCGGATTATTTTCGCGAGAGGTTTCTATGCCAGCGCTTTACATGAGGTTGCACATTGGTTAGTTGCTGGGCCTAAACGTCGCTTAATTGAAGATTATGGCTATTGGTATTGTCCTGATGGGCGTGATAAAGAGACCCAGCTCGCCTTTGAACAGGTTGAAGTTAAGCCTCAAGCGATTGAGTGGGCACTTTGCTTGGCTTGTGGTTTCGACTTTAATGTCAGTAGTGACAACTTAAACGGTTGGCAATCAGATAGGTTTGCTTTCCAAGATAAAGTGTATATGCAGCTTGTTTCATTGATTGAACAAGGCTTTAACTCACGAACTCAAACACTGCTTAATGCGTTACAACATTATTATAAAACGCCTACAATTGCTGTTAAACAGCTCGACTACAGATTAAATCAAGGTTGTTATGAAAATTAAATTCGGTCTCATTATTAATCCCGTTGCTGGCTTAGGCGGTTCTGTGGCCCTTAAAGGCAGTGACAATGTCGCTGAACAAGCATTGATACTTGGCGCACAAGCAAAAGCAAACTCTCGCGCAGAGCAAGCACTGGCACAGCTGGTGGTTGACAAAGATAAGTTTGAGATTATTACGGCTGCTCACTTGATGGGGCAATCGCTTTGTCAATCTTTGGGGTTATCACATCAAGTTATTGACTTTGAACAAGACTCCTTAATAAGCGATGATCTGTTAAGTAGTGATAGTAAACATACTATCGACGCTGCGATGGCAATTAAAAAGGTTGGTGTCGATTGTTTAATTTTTGTCGGTGGTGATGGGACTGCCCGTAATATATACAGTGCTGTTGGTGATGAGTTTCCAGTGTTAGGGATTCCTGCTGGAGTTAAGATTCACTCAGGTGTTTATGCCATTACGCCTAAAGCGGCCGGGAAAGTGTTGAGTTTAATTCTAAGTAATCAACTTGTGAGTTTGATGGAACGTGACGTTATGGATATAGATGAGTCACTATTTCGCCAAGGTATCGTAAAAGCGAAGCGTTATGGTGAAATGACTGTACCTGCAGAGCTACGTTACATGCAAGCGGTTAAAATGGGTGGTAAAGAGTCGGATGAACTTGTCTTAGCTGACATCGCTGCAGATGTTATTCGAGAAATTGATGATGGGATGGCAATCATCGGTTCTGGCTCGACCACGGCTTTTTTGATGGAAGAAATGGGGTTAGATAACACTCTTTTAGGTGTTGATGTAGTGAACGACCAACGTTTAATTGGCAGTGATGTTAGTGCAAAAAAACTACTTGAGATGATCGAGTCTTATCAGTCTCAAATGCCTAGCAATCCAATCAAACTCGTAGTTACGCTCATTGGTGGTCAAGGTCATATTTTTGGCCGAGGTAACCAGCAACTCTCCCCACAGGTAATTCGTGCAATAGGCCGTGAAAATATTATTGTTATCGCAACTAAAACCAAATTAGAGGCATTAAACCAACGGCCACTGTTGGTTGATACTGGCGATATGCGTCTTGATGAAGAGCTTTGCGGTTTAATTAAAATCACTACGGGGTATCAAGATTACGTGATGTATCAAATTGCGAATCCAGAGCATTTGTAATTTTCAACCTGTCGTAAATTTCGACTAGGCTTTAAGTTTGATGTAAATCAAATTGAACACAACTTAAGTACTGTTTTTGATTGTTGAGTTGTGTTCAGTGAGTGTAAGCGTTACCCTGTGCGCCATTACATTATAGCAATGGATTATTGTGCTTAAGTTATAAGCTTCGTGTTTCAGAAATGGTATGTACACAAATGTAATGTGATTTTTATTTTTATTATGATGTGTGTATGTATTCAACAGTTTCTCTAGACCTCCCGTCTAATACAATTTTTCAGCAGCTTTATCAATACTACCTTGAACCGGTCTTTGTAATCCAAGACGGCAAGTTTGTTTATTGTAATCAAGCGACTCAATCGTTATTTAAACTTACTGATGGACTAGATAGAGATAACTTTAGGCTTGGTCAGTTGTCGCCACCGTTTCAGCCAGATGGTGAACCGTCAAATGTTAAAGCTCAAAGAATGATAGAGCAATGCTTGTCTTTAGGGCGCTTTGAAACAGATTGGTTACATGTTGACAGTGCTCATAATTTAATTCCGACTCGCTTGGATTTGAGAACAGTTAAATTAGGCAATGAAATATTTATTATTACTATCATCAAACGTAATGATGATAATCAGCAACATACCAGTCGGAGCTTGTTGAATCAATTTAATTTGCTGACCCAGTATAAGGGAGCGATAGATACCAGTTCCATCGTTTCAAAAGCAGATTTAAACGGCCTCATTACTTATGTTAACGATAATTTCTGTCAAGCGTCAGGCTATAGCAGGGAAGAGTTATTAGGTAAAAGTCATAATATTATTAATCACCCAGATGTACCTAAATCCTTTTTTAAACAAATGTGGCAAACACTAAGGTCAGGGCATGTCTGGCAAGGTGTTATTGAGAATCGTCGTAAAGATGGGTCGAGTTATTTTGTTGAAAGCACCATCACCCCAATTGTCGATATTAATGGTAACACCTGCGAATATATTGCGATAAGAAATGATCTCACTTGTTCTTATCAGAAAGATAAAACAATTTTCTTTCAAAACACTGATAGCGTCACCAATTTACCGAATCGTAATAAGTTTTTTCATGATATTACGCAATCTCCACAAAGCCACCTCGCCATCATTGAAGTGCCAGAACTAATCGATATTCACCATGTTTATCCCGAGCAAGAATATCAACAACTAATGCTCGCACTCACTAATATTCTAACGGCAAAAAAACCACAGCACATGACGTGCTACCGTGGTAATGAAAACCAATTTTTTGTTTCGGCTAATGCTAAGATTGCGTTTAGTGAGCTTGAAAAGTTCTGTCGTACAATAGCGACTTTGTTTGAAAAACAATTTATTAAAACGCTGGATAACAAGTATTCACTGAGCTTGTTTATTGGCTTAGCAAATAACATCAAATCTGGCCGTATCTATACTAAGGCCTCAATGGCACTAACCAGTGCTAAACAAGAAAACTGTACAATTAAACAGTATCAAAGTGATAATAAAATTCAGCAACAATTGACTCAAACTATTTCTTGGGTTAATAAATTAAGGCATGCAATATTAAAGGAAAATATAGTCATCTTTGGTCAGCACTTAGTTGAACGTGATGGCTCGCACTATTCAACGGAAGTGTTGATGAGGTATTACGACCCGCAAAGTAATAGCTACATTTCTCCGACAGAGTTCCTTAAACATGCTAAAACGGCGAAAATTTATCCCCAGTTATCACAAATTGTAATCGAGCAGGCTTTCGCGTTTTTCTCACAAACACAGAGTCGTTTTTCTATAAACCTGACACAATCTGATATTGATGATAATCATGTGTCACAATTCTTTCTCGATAAAGTCGCTCAATATCAACTAGGTGAGCGAGTTATTATTGAAATTGTTGAGTCTGAAAGCTTAGATTTGGAAAGCGAATCTTTGGCTAACTTTTTATCTAAAGCAAAAGAGTATGGTTGTAAAATTGCCATAGATGACTTTGGTAGCGGTTATTCGAACTTTGAATACTTAACCGTTTTACCTATCGATCTAATAAAGATTGATGGCTCATTGGTCCGAAACATTCATCAGAATGAAAAGCATCTACTTATCGTTAGAACTATTGTGGAATTTTGTCACGCTCTTGGTATCAAGGTTGTCGCAGAATATATCACCGATCGTGAAGTGTTTGAAACAGTCTATTCGTTAGGTGTTGATTATTATCAGGGTTATCACTTTCACAAGCCTGTAGCATTGAGCTAGTAAAGAATGCATGTGATAATACTCAGCAAATATTTTTAAATTTAGGAACCCTCATGACCCTTGAGCAAACAGAACAAATAATTGACCAATTCGTTGCTAACATCCTTGCTAACGGCAGTGATGATGAGCTTTTTGCTAGTGGTTACTTGCAAGGTCATTTAGATTTAATTTTGAAAGGCTCACAGCAAGCACAACACAGCTTTGAACAATTTATGCAGCGTATGGAGCAGAGCCTGAGTGATGCTTATGGCAAAAATGAACTGAGCCAGATTGATAGAAAACTAGTCGAGCATTGCTGGAGTGAGCTGAAAGTTAAAATCTGCTAACTTAGCGATCCTGGAGTCAATCGGCTCAAAAACTTGTCATTGAAGGTATACCTGATGCGTGCTCTGCTTCTTACATTTGTATCACTATTTATCTTATCAGGTTGTAGTGAGTCTTTGCTTGATGCTTCTGGGAAGATAAAAGAGCGAACTGACTCTAAAACTCATTCCATAGATCGTTTTGATGATGGCCCTTATCTGTTGTTTGATGGTGCCGAGATTCTTGAGTATAACATTAAACAAAATCGACTTTCTGTGATGCCATTTCATGGGGTGTTAACGATTAATGATGTTGTGCCTTCTACCAATGACACATATCAAGGTGTGAGCAAAATTGCAGCCATTAGTGATATTCATGGGCAAGTAGGTATATTCAAGCAGTTACTAAAAGCAAATGGTATTGTTGATGCTCAATATAATTGGCGGTGGGGACAAGGGCATCTAGTCATTACAGGTGATATCTTTGACCGTGGTGATACCGTCACCGAAGCATTATGGTTGGTTTATAAACTGGAGCAACAGGCCATTGACGCTGGCGGTAAAGTGCATTATTTACTCGGTAATCATGAATATATGGTTCTAAGGGGAGATGAGCGTTATATCCACCCCAAATATGCATTTACGTTAAAAGCTATGGACATGAGCCTTAAGCAACTCTTCAATGATGATAGCGTGTTAGGGCGTTGGTTAAGAACAAAATCAACCGTAATTAACATTAATGGTTACGTCTTCTTACATGGTGGTATTCATCAAGATTACCTCGATCTAAAACTCAGTCTAGAGCAAACAAATGCCCTATTTCGTCAAAGCATTGGCTACAGTAAGGCACACTTAAAGCAGCAACCGACAACTGCTACCTTATTTGGACGTACTGGTCCTATATGGTATCGAGGTTTCTTTAAAGACGACACATTAAGCCAAGCAAGCGTTGAGCAATTACTTAAGCAATTAGGGGCACACCATATTGTTGTGGGTCATACCTCACAGGAAAAGATTGAGACTCGATTCTCACAGCGTATTTTAGCTATAGATACTTCTATTAAGCGTGGTGAAAAAGGGGAGCTATTGATCATCAAAGACGCCGCTAAAGAAGAACATCATCACCGTTTGTTACGTGGCTCCTTAAATGGTGTGATCACGCCGCTCGTACAGTCTTAAATTTTTAGTTACATCACCTCTAAAGTGCTTGCACTATCGCTGCAATAAGTGATAATTCGCCACGAATTTTTTTGTAAGTAAAAAGGGTTGATAGTGCAACTGTTAACAATCGATTGTTTAGGGAAACCTCTTCGTCTTGAAGGCTCAATGGCTGGGTGGCAGCAGCTGTTTTGGGGTGACCAGTGTGTTTCACAAATTCCCGCGAGTGGTGATACACCACCGACTCAGTCACATGAGTTTCAACTAGAAAGCGAGCAGGGCATTATTACTGTTCGGTTAGATGTAGGATTGACTTGGCAACCATTTTCTTTGGATTATCATCTGACTGTTAATGATGACAGTCTGTCCCAAGGTCAACTAACTGAACGAGATATAGAACAACGAGCCGTCAGTGGAAAACCATCTACGGCAGCTAAGTTTAGCCTAATTGGGATGGCTGGCTTAGGATTAAAGCTTCTTAAAAGTGCTAAAGTCGTTAAAGTGTTGTTTGCTGCAGGAAGCTTAGCCGCATACAGTTGGTTGTTTTCCATTGAGTTTGCCATCGCTTTAATTCTTTGTTTAGTGTTCCATGAGTATGGCCATATTCGTGCAATGAAATACTTTGGTTTAAAAACTAAAGGTATTTACCTTATCCCATTTGTTGGCGGACTTGCGTTATCAGATGATAAAATTAATACCCGTTGGCAAGATGTCGTAATCTCCATCATGGGGCCGTTTTTTGGTTTAATTCTGTCTGTTGTAAGTTTGATTGGTTATTGGATCACTGATTTAGAGATTTTAGCAGGGATTGCTGTTTTTAATGCGTTATTGAACGTCTTTAACCTATTACCGGTGCTCCCTTTAGATGGTGGTCATATACTTAAAAGCATTGCGTTTTCAATCAATTCAAAATTGGGCATTATTGCTTGTGTGTTAGGGGCCGTGTTTGGCGTCTATATCAGCTACCATTTTGGTTTAGCCTTACTAGGTTTCTTGTTAGCGATTGGTAGTATAGAGATCTTTTTTGAATACAAACGACGTCACATGAGTGAGTTGTTACCACTAGATCGTTACGGACAGATCGTTTCAACAATATGGTATATACTCACGTTAGGTGGTTTAAGTGCTATTATTTGGATTGTTGGTCAAACAGATAATGGTGCTTTATCACTACCGCTGAAAATACTTGGCAGCTAATGCGGCTCGCTAAATTTATTAGTGCGGCGGGCTATTGTTCGCGGAGACAAGCTTCTCGCTTGATAGAGCAAAATCAAGTAATCGTCAATGGAGATATCGCGGATCACATTCGCTTTATTTCCAGAGTGGATACCGTCACGGTTGCAGGCACCCCCCTTAATTGGCCGCAGGAGAGCGTGTATTACCTCTATCATAAACCTGTTGGCATTGATTGTAATTCAGATAAAAATAACCCCCAAAGCATCGCGCATATCATTGAAAAAATTGGTCAAGGCACACACCTTTTTGCGGTCGGCCGACTCGATAAAGACTCTCATGGCTTACTAATTATTACCAATGACGGGGATCTGTGCCACAAACTGCTCAGTCCTGACTACAACCATCCAAAGACGTATCAAGTGAAGGTGAAGCCTAGTTATCGTAATCTACAGCAAGGTCGAGAGTGTATTGACTCTCAATATATTGAACATCTCGAACGAGGCGTCATAATTGATGGGCAAATGACGCTACCTTGCCGGATAGAGCAAACGGGTCAGAATCAATACACAATCATATTACATCAGGGACTTAACCGACAGATAAGAAAGATGGCACAGAGTGAAGGGTTCATTGTTGTCGACCTTAAACGTATCTCAATAGCAGGCTTGAGTATTGAAGGGATTAAACCTGGTGGTTACCGCCGTATTAACTCGATTGAACAGCAAAAAATCAGTATTAAATAAACCTT
This sequence comes from Psychrobium sp. 1_MG-2023, assembly GCF_030689115.1. Classification (NCBI taxonomy): domain Bacteria; kingdom Pseudomonadati; phylum Pseudomonadota; class Gammaproteobacteria; order Alteromonadales; family Shewanellaceae; genus Psychrobium; species Psychrobium sp. 1_MG-2023. The sequence goes on from NZ_JAUYVJ010000004.1 coordinate 105,963, forward strand.
AATTATTGCTATAATAAATTAGTTAAATGTAATATTTGTGTCATTGCGGTGGATAATTGATGGTAAAAATTCGACATTGTCTGTTACTGATTTGTTTATTGAGTAGTTATTTCACGACAGCTCATGCTAGCTGTGTATTGACTATGGGCTATAAGGAAGGCGATAAGTTACCATTAATTGGTAAGAGTCCTGATAATAGCGGCGTTTACCAAGAGCTATTTAGTAAAGCGGCACAACAGATTAATTGTGAGTTAAAGATTGTACGCCTGCCGAAAAAGCGCTTACATAATAAATTAGCAACGGGAGAGATAGATTTTTATCCTGGTGCGTCATTTTCTCATACTCGTGCAAGCTATCTCTATTTTGTTAAGAATGGACTCCACACCGCGCAATATGGCATAACCTTACCAAGTGTTCCTGAAATAACTGAATACTTTCAGGTGAAGGCATTTAATTTGCAATGGTTGATGGAACTCGGTAGCTCTAAATACGAAATTGCTAAAAGGATCGGAGCTCGTACACAAATTGTTAAATTCGTTGATATTGATAAGGCGAGAAAGCTATTGGAGAAAGGCCGCAACAATTTTTATGTGGCGGATAAAGAGCTGATTGATTATTACTTACTCAAGCATGGTGTTGAGACATTATCTGAGCTTGGCTTAAAAGTACATCATCATTGCTGTGGCGGTGATTCTCCGATGTATTTGGGGTTTTCTCGTGAATCTAAATACTTCGAGGAGCGGCCGAATCCAAATTATGACCCCTCTGCATTAATATCGCCGCAAAACTTCCCTAGTACCATTAAAGTTGGAACTATTGCGCATCAGCTTCAACAGGCATTAAATCAATTGGAGATGGCTGGCGAGTCACAGCAATTGTATCAACGACGGTTTCATATGCCTTAAAGCTCGTTAGCTTTTCTATATTGGCCATGATAGTCAAATATCTTCTCTTTGATTTGCCAATAATGCTTTTGTTTTTTAGCAATAACGAAATCTGGTGCGATTAACACATTGGTAACGTTGAGTACCTGCTCGACCGTTTCGAATGACATCGGCGTGGTTGCTTGTCCAAGACGTCGTCCAAATTGTTGATTAAAAGCCCTGATGGCACCGTTGTATTGAAAGTCAAAGCTTTCTGATAAACTGGCACCATCTTCATCATAATAAATCACTTTTAGTTTAGTAGTGGATTTAGTATCTTGACGCCACTCCATACCACTACAGCGAATGACCATCGAATCTTTAAGTTTTAACGCATTTTTTAAAAGCTGATCTGGGTCGATGATCGCTTGATCACATTGTGTACAGACTCTAGCCGCTATATCATTTTCAGCGCCGCAATGACCACACTCTTTAAAGCGAAATCGATAGTCACAGCGTTGTTTTTCGCCGTGCTCACCATACTCAATGCCCCAGCAGCGGCGACCATAGTGCTCAATAATCGCACCATCATCGTCAACCTTCCCCCAAAATGTATTGCCAAATTGGCAAATAGGGCAGTTAACCAGTACTGGGACACTGTCACTGTTTGGTTTAGAACTACCAACTTCCGGGCTAAAGATATTAAAGCCACTATTGGCGTAATCTATAATTAAACAGTCGTTCTTATCAGGAGCAAGGCGTAAACCGCGCCCAACAATCTGCTGAAATAAACTCACTGACTGAGTCGGTCTCAGTAGGGCAATAAAATCGACGTGAGGGGCATCAAAACCGGTGGTTAAAACAGCAACATTAACTAAAAATTTCAATTCTTTACGCTTAAATCGCTTTATTAAATCATCACGTTGTTCGTGAGGCGTAGTCCCAAGGATTAAACCGAAACTATGTGGTTTGTCGGGGAGGTATTGTGCTAAGTAATCGATAATCTCTTGTGCGTGCTTCGTGGTTGCTGCAAAGATCATGACTCCTTGTCGCCCACCTGCGAGTTGTACAATTTGTTCGACAATTGCTTGAGTTACCCGCGGGTACTTGGTCAGCAGGGTGTTGACCTCCCGTTCTGCTAATTCCCCTGACGGTTGTGCGCAGAGACTACTGAAGTCGTAATGTGCTATCGCGGCATCCACTAATGATGGTTTGGTTAGGTAGCCTTGCTTAATCATTAATGATAACGGCATCTCATAGATGCATTGTTTAAACACTGCTTGTTCATTACGGCTAAACCCATGGTAATGATCTTGATAAATCCAGCCTAAGCCCATGCGATAAGGCGTTGCTGTAAGCCCCAATACCTTTAATTTAGGGTTCGTTTTTGTTAAGTGTGTGATTATCTGTTGGTATTGATTTTGCTGGTCTTGTTCATTATTGCTTAAACCAATGCGATGACATTCGTCAATGATTACTAAAGAAAAGAAGTCGTTAAACTGTTCTAGGTTAGGTGCAACTGATTGCACACTGCCAAAGGTTACTTGATGGTTAAGGTTCTTTTGCTTGAGCCCCGCTGAGAAAATTCCCGCCGTTAATTCATAGCTTTGGTACTTGGCGTGGTTTTGTTCAACAAGCTCTTTAACGTGGGCTAATACTAAGATTTTATGCCTCGCCAATCGCGCTAATTCAGCGATTACTAGACTCTTACCACTACCTGTTGGAAGTACAATGACAGCAGATTCATCTGTTTGACGAAAATGTTTAATAGTGGCTTGTACAGCTTGTTGTTGATAAGAGCGAAGTTGGAATTTCATAGGGAAGCTTGAAAGGAAAGAACCGAAAAAATTATACCAATTATTAATGGTCTGTACATCAACTTTTAGTTGAGTTTAAATGTGATTTACGTGTAAATTGTATCTATGATAACTAGTCCTCGAGTGTAAAATGGGTCAATGGCAAATATGGGTTGATCGTGGCGGTACTTTTACTGATATTGTCGCGAAAACTCCAGCACAGCAGATTGTCAGTCATAAACTGCTATCTAATAATCCTACGCAATATCAAGATGCAACGGTTGCAGGGGTTCAGCAGTTACTGGCTAAGTATGCTGATCAGGGCTCTGATATAGAGCAAATACGTATTGGCACGACTGTTGCGACTAATGCATTACTTGAGCGAAATGGTGAACCGACCGCACTGGTCGTTACAAAAGGGTACGCTGATAGCCTATTAATCGGCTATCAGCATCGTCGTGATTTATTTGTGTTAGATATTAAAAGGGCTGAACCGTTATACGATTGTGTCGTTGAGATTAATGAGCGTGTCTTAGCTGATGGCCGTCAGTATATCCAGCTGGATGAAGCTGAAGTCACTAGCCAGCTACAGGCGTTGCATCAACAAGGTATTCGAAGTTTGGCAATAGTCTTTATGCACGGTTATCGCTACTGTGAAAATGAACAACGCGTCGCGCAAATTGCGCGATCGATAGGTTTTAGCCAAATCTCAACGTCCCATCAAATTTCCAAGTTGATTAAGTTTATCAGTCGAGGAGATACGGCGGTTGTTGATGCCTACTTATCACCCGTATTAAACCGATATATTGCTCAAACACAACGTGAGTTTACCTCTGTGTCACTGAAGTTTATGCAAAGCAGTGGTGGGCTTGTTGATAGCGAGCACTTTAAAGGGAAAGATGCGGTATTGTCTGGGCCAGCAGGAGGGGTGGTTGCGATGGCTGAAACGGCTAAGCAATTAGGGCATGAGCGTGTTATTGGTTTTGATATGGGCGGCACTAGTACCGATGTCTCATTATACAACGCAGGCTTTGAGCGTTGTTGGGAGTCTGAAGTTGCTGGCGTGAGGCTACGAGCTCCTATGATGAAAATTCATACTGTAGCAGCGGGTGGTGGCTCTGTATTAGGCTTTGAACACAAACGACTAACGGTGGGGCCTGATTCTGCGGGTGCTTACCCTGGGCCTTGTTGCTATCGCAATGATGGCCCATTAACAGTCACTGATATCAATGTGTTACTAGGAAAAATACAACCTGATTTGTTTCCGCACATCTTTGGGGGATCAGGTCAATTACCGTTGGATATTGAACGAACGCGCGAAAAGTTTTTACATTTGACAACCAACGTTAACCAAGTGACTTCACAGCAATTATCAGCAGAGCAATTAGCGCAAGATTACTTAACGATTGCTATTGAGCATATGGCAAATGCTATCAAAGAAATTTCGGTGGCTAAAGGGCATGATTTATCGACGTTTGTCATGACTTGTTTTGGTGGTGCCGGCGCTCAACATGCATGTTTAGTCGCGCAAGTTTTAGGGTTAGAGAGTATTCTAATCCATCCGTTATCCGGTGTGTTATCGGCGTATGGGATGGGATTAGCACAAGTGCGCTGTGTTCAACAAGAATCAGTCGAGGAATTACTTGCGAACTTATCACTACAGCAAATAAAGGAGCGCGTTAAACAACTGTCAACAGAAGTGATTAACGAGTTAGAAGCACAGCAAGTTCAGCGTTCTCATATAAAATCAAGCGCTAAACTACTTATTCGTTATCAAGGAAGCGACAATTCTATAGCTATTAACGTAACAGAGCTAGAACAGTTGAAAGCACTATTTGCGACACGCCATATGAGTCAGTTTGGCTTTATAAATAGTCAACAGCCCTTGATCATTTCAGCGATTGAGTGTGAGGCTTATACCGTTGACTCATGTGATGACGCTTGCTTCAACGTAGAACATGCTGGCCGTTTTACATCATTAGCGCCAGTACATGGCCTACGAAACGTTTATTTCAATGGAGTTAAATTCAACGCGCCATTTTTTGCAAAATCACAGTTAAATCTTGGTCTAAACCTAAAAGGGCCAGCAGTGATTGTTGATGAGGCAACTACCATCATTATAGAGCCCGGTTGGGATGCCGTGTTATTAAAAGATGGAACGATAAAGCTTGTTCACTCTGGGGCTAAGCATGTTCAAGCTTATGATACCCAATGTCAGCCAATGCTGCTTGAAGTGTTTAATAATCTGTTTATGCATATTGCTAAAGAAATGGGCTTAGCATTACAGGCCAGTGCATTATCCGTAAACATTAAGGAGCGTTTAGATTTTTCTTGCGCCATCTTCGATAAGCAGGGGGAGCTGATCGCAAACGCGCCTCATATGCCAGTGCACCTTGGTTCAATGGATCAAAGCGTTAAGAGTATCATTCAACAGAATGGTCAGATGAAATCGGGTCAAAGTTTTTTAATCAATAGCCCGTATCATGGTGGTACGCACCTTCCTGACTTAACTGTTGTTACACCTGTGTTTGATCAAGATCAGCCGCAGCAGCTATTGTTTTTTGTTGCGAGTCGTGGCCACCATGCTGACATCGGTGGTATCTCGCCAGGGTCTATGCCAGCACAAAGTACTCATATTGAACAAGAAGGGATCTTATTTGAAAACTTTCTATTAGTTGATGATGGTGAGTTTAATGAGCAGGCTTTGATTGAAGCTTTAAGTAACGCAACATATCCAGCGAGAAATATCGCCCATAACATTGCTGATCTTAAAGCGCAGCTTGCGGCAAATAATAAAGGTATTGCAGAGATGCGCCGAGTGATCACACAGTATAGTTTTGATGTGGTTGACGCCTATATGCAACACGTTCAAGACAATGCGGAGGATACGGTCCGTGAATTAATTAAGACTCTCGATGACGGCAAATTTAGTTATCGGTTGGATCAAGGCAGTGTGGTTAATGTATCGATATCAATTAATAAGAGCTGCGGAGAGGCTACCGTAGACTTTAGCGGTTCTAGTACAGCACAACGTGACAACTTTAATGCACCTTATGCTGTGACACGTGCGGCTGTTTTGTATGTATTTAGATCCCTAGTGGAGCAAGATATTGCACTTAACGCAGGGTGTTTACGACCGATAAAAATCATTGTAGAAGATGACTCGATGTTGAATCCATCATTTCCTGCTGCCGTTGTTGCAGGTAATGTCGAAACCTCACAAGTCGTCACTGATGTTCTTTTAGCCGCACTAGGTAAACAGGCAGGCTCGCAAGGAACAATGAATAACCTCACTTTTGGTGATGATAACCACCAATATTATGAAACAATTTGTGGTGGCAGTGGGGCAGGCCCCGGGTTTAATGGTCAAAGCGCAGTGCAAACGCATATGACTAATTCACGCTTAACTGATCCCGAAATCTTAGAGTCTCGTTTTCCCGTAGTGCTAAAAAGGTTTGAACGACGACAGGGCAGTGGTGGGCAAGGTCAGTATTGTGGCGGGGATGGTGTGATACGTGAATTGGAGTTTTTAGAGCCAATGGAAGCGTCAATTTTATCTAACCGACGGAGCGAGGCGCCCGTCGGTATTCTGGGGGGACAGCCGGGCCAACTTGGTGAAAATTATTTGGTCACATTCGGTGGCCAACAAAAAACGATTGCTGCTTGTGCCAAAGTCAATATGAACGTTGGTGATTGTCTAATGATAAAAACGCCGGGCGGAGGTGGCTTTGGTCGAAAGTAAGCAGATAAGGTTTAAAAGTGAAGGCCATTGAGTATTAAAATACTGATGGCCTAGGTTTTTATTGTTGCGGTAACTTATTTTTGGCTTCAATCCATTGTGCCATGTATTTTGTACTCTTATGGGCATGGTGGCGGAGCATCATGCCAGTGAAATTAGCTAAACGGTGTTGTTCTAGTGAATCAATTGTTTGGCTGATAGCTCGGATCAGTTTATTGCCCAATGTTGTTTTATTATATTGTTGATAAATAATGCTATCGCCGTGGACTACCGCTTGCTGCCAAGCGTCTAGGTTGTTGTATAAATGAACGGCAAGATAGGCAAATGTTTGTGGATCGTTACTAATAGCACCTGACCACGGGAGGTTGTGATGCATAGCTTCACTGCCAATACTAGTGGTAACAGAGGGGGTACCATTAAGCATGGAGTCGGCAAGTTTACCTTTGATGCCTGCGCCAAAACGAATAGGAGCAAGGCAAACTCGTGCTTGACCAATTACTTCGTGGGCATCTTTAGCCCAACCTTTAACATGAAAACCTTGTTTTGGGTTATGAAGTGCTGTTGCTTTGGGTGGGGGGTAAGCGCCATAGATATGTAAGTTAGCTTGTGGTAACTGCTGTCGGATCAGCGGCCAAATACTTTCTTTAAGATAACGCACAGCATCCCAGTTTGGTGCATGTCTAAAATTACCGATGGAAACGAAGTCTACGCGTTGTTCGAAACTAAGGCGTGGACGCTTTAAATGTTGCGGATCGAGCATAAACGGTAAGTGATGTAATAGCGCCCCATCGACTTTATAGTGGTTTTGTAACAACTCCATCTCATATGATGAAATAATTAATGATAAATCACAACGTTGTATCGCGGCTATTTCTCTAAGTGCAATATCACTGGACAAATCTTGTGCAGTGACTTCTCGACTCTTTTTAAAAGCGGTATGTCTTGCATCACGAAGGCTATGCAAGTCTTCAGTATCTAAAATACGTAGAGCGTTAGGACAGCATTGTTCAACTCGCCAGCCAAATTGCTCTTCCATCATAAAGCGATCAAACATCACTATATCTGGCTGAAGCTCGCTAATGTAATGATCAAAGCTTTCATCATTTAGGGTGATACTGACTTTTTTTACACGAAGGGATGCCAAATCGGCCATATGCTCAGAATCTTGTGCCGGACTAGCGAAAGTGACCTGCCATTGTTGTTGCTGAAATAGCTCAATAAGCTCCATCATGCGAGTACCAGCGGCTGATGAGTTAGGCTCTGGCCAAACGTAACCAATAATTAATACTTGAGTTTGCTTCATATACAACTTTTTTATAACTGAAGAAATACCAATTATAACTAAACTGAATAGTATGAACAGTGAAAATTACATGAGGGTAAAACGATGGTGATACCCAGAGGGGTAAACCTTATCAGTGAGTTAGCCTCCGATAAGGTTTATGTATTTATTCGCTAGTGGTGTTGTTTAAGTAACGACTGATAACCACCACCGTTATGTAACTGAGTATAGCCTTGCTTAGTTAGCGCTTTAAGGGCTTTTCCAGAACGGTTACCAGAACGGCAATATAAGACAACTTTGCGGTTTTTACGAACTTCAAGTTGTTTAAACAGCGTGACAGCTTGGTCAAACGGGATATTAATTGCACCTTTGATATGCCCTTGGGCATATTCTTGGGCTGTGCGCACATCAATCAGTAGAGCACCATGATTAATTTTAGTCCAAGCTTGCTGCTCTCGTGTTTGATGCGTATGTTCGCTACCGCCGTGGGCTATTGCAGCTGTTGTTGTAAACAAGCCCAGCACAACGAGTGCTAAACGCAGGGAAGAACAAATTTTCATAGTAAGCCTTAATTATTTATTACACTCAGATTTTAACCCTATCTTTTTGAAAAACCAAGCTGCAGGACAAAAACCAGTAATTGAGTACTGCACTAGATTGAGCCCGATAAACACACTGAACCACATAAATAAAGGGCTGAAAAAATGGGTTAATGCAAGTGAAAGTAATACCATCATTCCTGCAAATGCCAATACGGCACGTTGATAAGTCATGTGAGACCTCCTGTTAGTAAAAGTAGGTTATGCGGGCAAATGCATTGTCATTTTCAGCGAGTTGCCCGAAAAATGTATTGCTCATGCCATTAATCACATTAACACCAGCACTAAGGGTCAAATTATCATTGTATCGGTAGCTTGTGACCGTACGGAGGTAACTATCGTGATGATTTGTAGAATGAAAAATCATAGCTTGATGCTGCCACCTGTTATCAATCGATAAATAGTTAATGCGTAAGCTGACCAATTTTCTATCGAACAGTGGTAGCTCGACTTGAGTCGATTCCTTAATATTGTCATGCTCAATATAGACTTGTAATCCCATACTCAGACGGGGGACTACCTCACGCTCATAACCAAGTAAAAACCTGCTGTGCTGGTTTTCATAGCGATGGTTGTTGCGATTGCTTTTAAGACGGTATGTGGCCAATTCACTATTGAACAACCCACCGCTAAACGGGGTAACAATACTGGCTCCAATTGCTTTTAAGTGAGGGTAAAAAGCGATCCCATTTCTAGCCACCACTGTAGGAGTATTGAGCTGACCATGATTAAAGTAAATGGCATAATCAGTTTTCTGGTGAGTGGTATAAAACCTTGCCGCGTATTCCGTTTGTGGTGAGTGATGTATGGCCTTAGGCTGCGATGGTAAATGAAAGTCGGCCGCTGTGGTTAAGGTGTCACCACGATTGCTCTTTAAAATAACAAAGTCGCTGTTGAATGTGTCACCAAAATAGTTAAGCTTAATACTATCTTGAGCGTCTTTGAGGTATTCATCAGTTTGGCCAGAAAACATTGCCTGCCAGTTTTTATTGAATAAATCATTAATAAACAACAACTCCGCAGTTCCCCAGCTGAGTGGTTGGCGGCCAATTTTTATGGCTGTTCGGCTCAAGGCGTGTTGATTTATCCATGACTGTTCGAATGATTCATTGGCAAACGTCAATTCATTGAGGTTAAACGAGGCGGTCAACTGCCTGATAGAAACATCACTCGACTGACGATTGATGTTATAGCTAACATCGAGCTTGCCTTCTAACTGGCCAAAGTCATAATCGACATGGCTTTCTGAGCGAACGATTGCTGCCGAAGGAGCTCGTTGCTGCGGTTTTTTTGTATTAGAACGACTCAACCAAGGTGTGATGTATAAACGCGCAAAGCCATTAATAGTTTGCCATGCAGTACTTTGCTCCTGCCATTCATCTTCCCATTCATCTTGTGATTGTGAAAACCCAGTGGCAGGTAGTGTAGTTAGCAATAGTACAACGGTAGAGTATGTTAGATATTTAAACATGGCTATTTCAACCAACGTGTTGGAGGAGCTTTAAAGCTACGTTCGCTAAAAACATGGTTTGGAATATCGTTATTGTAACTAATCCGTCGAAATTGCATTAGGGTGTAGCCGCCAGTCAGTAAGTCTGACACTTTTGAACTCGTGACTGTGGCAATATCATCGACATATTGAATTTTTAGCGCCTCAATACGTCGATATAGTTTGTGTTGTTTATTAGTATATTCAATCATGGTTGGCACAAATGTATCTTTGGCAATGGTGATTTGATAGTGGTCAAATTCAACTAAATCAGGCTCTTTCGGACTTGCTTTAATGATGTAGGCTGTCGATGTTGAATCGATAATTTCAAAGTTATCTAAGGCTATATTTCTGCCAGATATGTCTTCATAGAAAAAATGAGAGCCGATGAAGCTCGTTCGTTTATCACTTGCTGCAATTCGTTTAACCAAATCTAAGGCTGGTAAGAATAACCAACGGTCATCATCAGCAGATACATGCTTAGCAACACGAAACATCATGCCTTTGACGTCATTTGGTTTGCTAAAGCGAATAAGAAAGTGTTGATCCTGGCTTTGAGCAACATTCTGACGAATAATAGAAAATAAGCGTGTTTGGTTTCGACTTTGTGCATCGACAATTTTCATTCTAACTTGAGCTTTGGCATCCTTCCCTTGATAAAAAGCAGCATGGTTGGCTTTTTCGATAATTTGTTCGACTGTCAGTGTCTGCGCAGCGGCTACTTTCCCGAATATGCCAATTGCTAACGCTAATGGTATAGTGATGACTAAAATTTTTTTTATGAATGTTGGCATTACATTATCCTCACTATTCGCTTAGTGGTTAAGGTTGAGTGTCTTGATTAGTGTTGGTAGCAATATGAGTGTCGCTATGGCTGATAACACCATAATGCTTGCTAGAAAGGCACCGACAGTGACGTATGGCACTAATGGTGCAAATAATAACGGCGTGAACCCGAGCGCAATCACACTCGCATTACGTGAAATCGCCCGAGCTGGTTCTTGGTACATTGCCTCAATTGCAGCGGCTATTGTCTGCCCTTGCTTCCTTAATGAACGAAAGCGCTCAATAAAGTGGATCGCAAAGTCAACGGATAGGCCAAGGGTCAATGAAGATAATACAGCAATTGGCATATCATAATCTTTACCAGTCCAACCAATTACACCGTAAATTGCTGCAATAGTCAGTGTTAGTGGCAGCATAGCGAGCACACCATAGCTAAAAGATCGAAATAACAGCACCATCATAATAAACACTATGACGAATGCACTGATAAGTGATTCAAGCATGCCTGCCACCATTTGCTGCTGCCAAATATAGTTAATATAAGCTTTACCTGCCCAATTAACACTGACCCCATTAGGTAGGGGAGATTGGCTAAGATAATTGTTGGTAGCCTGGAGTACTTGTTCCATGGTTTGATTATCGCCACTGCTTAATTGTAACCATAACAAGGTGGAGCGTTTATCTGGTGTAACAAAATGGCTAAGATCCTGTGGTCGGTGAGATGACTGGTATTGCATGAGTACTTGTGCAACGCCATCGCTAGAAATTGGCATGGTAAAGTCAGCGTCATCGCCACTAATTAATTCCCTATTGACAGTTTTAATAATGTCAGTAAGGCCATTGACCTTTCCAACTTGCGGCTGTAAACGGAGGTGCTCCATGAGTAGCTCAATACGTGATAGCAGTTGAGGTTGATAAAAATGTAAGTCATCTTTTGTAAATTGATGCGTCAATTCTTCGGTTACTTGTTCAAGGAATTCTTGCTGTTGAGTAGTCAAGTCAAGGTCAAATAGCATTTGCTCAACATCATCGCTCCATTGGGTAAGGATATGGGGGATTGACTGTTGAGCTAATAATAAGTCTTGATTAATTTTTGGTAGGCTCAGTGATAAGTTATGTGCTCGTTGTTGTGCTTTATCTAATGCTACATTTAATAGGTCTATCGATGATGCATATGTCGCCTTAGTGTGAACTGACTGTTCAATATCTAAGATTAAATAGGCATTGTAAGTTCCTGAGAAATGTTTGTTTAATGTACGATCCGCAATGCTTACCTCATGGTCTGATTTGAACCAGCGAACAGGGTTATCATTAATAGAAATGCGTTCAATCCCGATAACACTAATAATCGCGATGACAATAAATATCGCTAAAATGGATTTAGTATTGCGGGTAGTCAATTGGGGCATTTTGACTAACACGTGATCGAGTTTATTCGTACGGTGCTTACAGCTAATGACCTGCTCAATTGTTGCTATTGGAATTCTTGATAAATAGGCGGGTAATACAGTCATGGTTAATATAAAAGCGGCAAAGATCCCGAAACCCACAAATGCACCAAATATCTGTACTGGGGGGATGGGCGTTAACATTAATGATAAAAAACCAATCGCTGATGTACATGTCGTAAATAGCATAGGTTCAAACAACTCATCGATGACCTCACGAATAAGCTGTTTAATTTGTTGCTGATTGATTGCGGCTTTGTGTGATTGCTTGAGCTTGTCATTAAAAGCAGACAGAATATGTATCGAGTCGACGACAGCGATTGGCATTAAAAAAATCGCAATCATTGATGATAGAATATGAACAGAATAGCCGAATGTCACTAGCAGTCCCATGGTAATGACAACCGTTGCCATTGCAACAATCATTGCCCCCATGACGAGTTTAACCTGCCTAAAGAACCACCACATAATCACAAATATCATTAAGCCTGCAAGCGGTGCGCTAATGGCCATTTGTACAAACATTTCACTGCCAAATTGATCTTCAGCGATTGGTAAGCCAGTGATGTAGTAATTGTGGCTTTGTGGCAGAGTATCAATAAAGCTACGGATTTGCTCGGCAACCTCATAACTGACGGTTTTGTTAACTAGCGGCACATAAATAGCGATGGCGTGTTTATCGCCTGACACCAAGGTATTATTGAGTAGCGGTAATCGTTGAATTGCAGCCCCAATAGCAACAGCCTCTTGCTCGGTATTCGGGACCTGTGCCATTAGCCAAGAAAAGGCCAAGGTTCCTTGGCCTTGGTTGGTGATATTATCGACCGTAGTCGGAGCAATAACTTCGTTGGCAACCACATCATCCAGACTAACGATAAAATCTGTTAGTGAGTTAATGATGGTTAAACTCTCAATATTGAAAATACTCTCATGATGGACCACGCCGAGGACCATTGCGTCATGTAATAAAAATTGCTGTTTGATCTGTTGATGATAGAGACGAGCTGGGTCATCTTTACTGAGCATATTTTCAGGATCTGTATCGATGGTCATTCGTGGTATTTGCGAAAGTAGTGCAATAACTATAATAGACACTATAAGGTAAAGCCTTACAGGGAAATTAAGTGACGCATTAAGTAAAGGTTGTAACAGATGGCTTTTGATCATGACGGCTCAATAGTTATATAGCGGACTCTCTCGAAAACGCTATATTAGTAATTTCTAATGTATGTATTGTATATCGAATTAAACGAATATTCAAGTGGCCGTACTAAAGTGTGACAAATTGATGTAAAAAATTATCAACTTGCTAGAATTAAGTTTTTGATATTTCATTTGATACTAATAGGATAAATTTTGGAATTTTTATATCAGTACGGCTTGTTTTTAGCAGAGATTGTAACCATCGTTGTAGCGATTATTATCGTGGTAGTAGCGGTCATAGCTGCAGCGAGCAAAGGAAAAAGCGAAACTGGCACCCTTGAAATCATAAATTTGAGTGAAGGATTAACACAGTCTAGTGACATGTTGCGTAGTGAAATCATGAATAAGGATGACTATAAAGCCTTTACTAAAGAACAAAAAAAGCAAAAAAAATCAGGCCAAGTGTTGCAAGGGAATACTTACGTGATTGACTTTAAAGGGAGTATGGACGCCCATCAGGTGGACTCATTACGCCGTGAGATAACCGCCATTGTTCAAGTGGCGACAAAAAATGATGAGGTACTATTACGTTTAGAAAGCCCAGGAGGGGTCGTTCATGGCTATGGTTTAGCGGCGAGTCAGTTACTACGTATAACACAGCGAGAGATCCCGTTAACGGTTACGGTCGATAAAGTAGCAGCAAGTGGTGGCTATATGATGGCTTGTATCGCTAATCGCATTGTCGCTGCACCATTTTCAATTATCGGTTCGATTGGTGTTATCGCTCAAATACCTAACTTTAATAAAGTTTTGAAGAAAAATGATATAGACTTTGAACAAGTGACTGCGGGCGAGTATAAACGCACGTTAACAATGTTTGGTGAAAATACGGACCAGGACAGAGAGAAGTTTCAAAGTGAAATAGATGATGTTCACGGCCTATTTAAGCAACATGTTAATCGAAATCGCCCACAGCTAGATATCGATAAGGTGGCAACAGGAGAAACTTGGTTTGGTGAGCAGGCTATTGGCCTTGGCCTAATCGATGAGCTATCGACCAGTGATGATTACTTATTGGCACGGGCTAAAGAAAAGAATGTATATCAAATTAAATATGTTTTACCAAAAACATTATCTGAAAAGCTAGGTAAAGCAGCCTCCGTATCACTTGAGAGTAGTTTATATAACGTTTGGCAGCGATTAAGCCAATGGCGTAGTTTTTGATGCTAAAGAAACGTTAACGGCCTTAAATTTAAATAAAAGGCACTGATTACGTAAACGTCGAGTTATAAAAAAACCGCACCATGACTACCATGGTGCGGTTTTTTATTGGATTTAGGGTTAGTTAGAGAGTCTCTGTAGTCTTACCTGCAGCTGGGTTATTGAAAGTGTCGACATCAACTTCTTTCTCTGATTTACCGACGATTAATGTCACCATACTATCACCTGTCACGTTCACCGCTGTACGTGTCATGTCTAATAAGCGATCAACACCAATAATCAACGCGATACCTTCAACTGGGAGACCGACCTGCTGTAGAACCATTGCTAACATTATTAAGCCAACACCAGGAACACCTGCAGTACCAACCGATGCTAAAGTGGCCGTTAAGATAACCATTAGGTAGTCGGTTATGCCAAGCTCAACGCCAAATACTTGGGCAATAAATACCGTGGCCACACCTTGCATAATAGCGGTGCCATCCATATTAATCGTTGCGCCTAATGGAACGGTAAATGATGCCACATTGTTATTAACCCCTAGTTTTTGAGTTGCTGTTTCCAGCGTGACAGGGATTGTTGCGTTAGAGCTGGCAGTACTAAAAGCAAAAAGCGCTGCATCACGCATCTTTTTAATAAAAGTGACAGGGTTTAAACCCGTCAGTAGTTTAAGTAACAGAGGATATGTAATTAAAGCATGTATTCCTAAGGCAAATAAAACGACTAAAAAGTACTTACCTAGACTAAATATAGTGGTTACAGACACTTCACTAAATAATTTAGCCATTAAGAAAAAGACACCGTAAGGAGCTAAGTTCATTAAAA
Source organism: Psychrobium sp. 1_MG-2023 (assembly GCF_030689115.1). Lineage (NCBI taxonomy): Bacteria > Pseudomonadati > Pseudomonadota > Gammaproteobacteria > Alteromonadales > Shewanellaceae > Psychrobium > Psychrobium sp. 1_MG-2023. The sequence continues at coordinate 121,154 of NZ_JAUYVJ010000004.1, forward strand.
TGACCACAAGCTTCATTACAACTTCGTTCAGGTCATTAAAAAGGCTAGCCACACGTTTACCACTTTCACCAGAAAGAGAGATTGCTACCCCAAGAAGTAAGGCAAATAAGATAATTTGCAGCATGTTACCCTGTGCCATTGCTTCGATTGGGTTGCTTGGCACAATATTAATTAACACCTGAGATAGTGAAGGGGCTTGTTTCGCGTCAAATGTTGCTTCTGAAGTTAACGGTTCACCGTCGGTAACACCGGGTGAAACAACCAGGGCTAGCGAAATGGCTAGTGTGATCGCTATAGCCGTGGTGCTTAGGTAAAGTAAAATAGACTTTCCCCCTAAGCGACCGAGCTTACTTGGATCGGATAATGAGCACGTACCACATATAAGTGAAATAAAAACTAGTGGAACTACGAGCATTTTCAAACTGTTTACAAAGATCTTACCACCGACCAAAAATAGGCCTTCAACGATATACTCTTTTACAAAAGCGTTGTCTGCTAGGGTAAATTGAATTAGGGCGCCGATTACAATGCCGAGCAGCATACCGATGACGATACGCATGGTTAGGCTCATTGGCTTTTTATCACTCATGAATTTCCTTAATTATTGTTTTTAATGTTCATGTGGGGTTGGCACAAAATCTTTATATTAAAAATTTGTACTATTTAGAATGCTAAATCTTATCAAAATCATCAGGAGTTTAAAATAATGTGTTGAAATTTCGATAAGATCTTTTGCATCTTGTGTTTAAATTATCTAACATCAAGACTTAATATAGTTTTAATGCATTAATTTTGGCAGGGAGAATGCCCAATGCGTCAGTCGTATCAATATTTTTATATCTTTATTTCGTGTCTGTTCCTCATGGCTTGTGGAAGTGGTAACGAACTTTCCGATGGTTCTGGCGGCGGTGGTACGGATCCAAACCCTTCTGCTGTTGTGTTATCTATTGCTCTGGTTGATGATAGTGGCAATACCATTAGTAATGTTGATGGTCAATCACCAGGTAACATAGTGGTCTCTGCTACTTTAAATGATGAACCAGTACAGGGTAAGAAAGTTAATTTGCAACTGACTGATGAAATAGGTGAGTTACTCATTACCAGTGCATTAACTGATAGTAGTGGAGTCGCTACAGTAAAATTATATGCAGGACAAACTGCAGGAGCCGGTACGGTGACTGCAACAGCTGATGATGTTTCAACTTCCCTAGATTTCTCTACCTCTAATCCTGATTCCGTTGTTGTTAGTCCATTAAAACTAACTTTGTCTTTACAGGACAAAACGACAGGTGCGGTAGTAACCAATGTTGATGGCAAAGAGGCGGTCAGTTTAACAGCGACGTTTTTAGACAATGATCAACCTGTAACAGGAACGAAAGTAAGCTTTAGTTTATTGGATAACGTTGGTTCATTAACAGTGACCACGGCATTAACAGACAGTAATGGTGTTGCACAGGTTGATCTATTCGCTGGTCTTAACGCTGGTGCCGGAACAGTTAGCGCAACAATCAATGAAACGACTGCAACATTAGACTTCTCGGTATCAAACCCTGTAGTGGTGAGCCCAACACAATTAACGTTAGCGTTAGTGAATAAAACATCGGGTGCGACAGTGACCAATGTTGATGGCGCTGAGGCCGTGAACTTAACCGCGACTTATCTAGAAGATGGCGTGGCTGTTGCTGGGGCTAAAATGACCTTCGCGTTACTTGATAATGTCGGTCTATTAACAGTAACCACAGCGTTAACTGACAGCAGTGGTGTGGCGACGGTTGATTTATTTGCTGGTCCAAATGCGGGCGCGGGTACTGTTATTGCAACGGTGGGTGAGGCGAGCTCGTCATTAGACTTCTCTGTATCAAACCCAGTGGTGGTGAGTCCAAGTCAGATCGATATTGTGTTACTTGATGATGTAAACAATGTCGTTACCAATGTTGATGGCAGTAATCCCGTTAATGTGAGAGCGACGTACAGTGTTAACGGGGAAGTTGTTCCAACAAAAAAGGTCACTTTTGCCTTAGCAGATAATGTTGGACAAATATTAGTCTTTAACGCTTTAACTAATACGCAAGGTATCGCCTCAATAAAGTTATTTGCTGGTGATGTCTCTGGCGCCGGTACAATATTTGCGTCAGTCGGGTCAACTTCTGCATCATTAGATTTCTCAGTCACCAACCCTGTTGCGATTAGTCCGATTGACTTGAAGTTAGGTCTAATTGATCAAGATGGTAACGCAACACTTAATGTTAGTAGTGCAAACCCAGCAACATTACAAGCAACGCTAACGCAAAGTGGAGAGCCTTCCGCTGGTGTTAAAGTGATTTTCTCATTAGCCGATGAAATAGGTGAATTAAAGACAACAACTGCGTTAACCAATAGTGACGGTATTGCCTCTGTTGTATTGTTTGCTGGCGCGAATCAAGGAGCAGGTACTGCTACTGCTGTGATTAATAATTTGTCTTCAGCGCTCGATTTCTCTGTTTCTGTTTCAGCCGTTAATGTGACGATGGATGCTATCGCGTTAACGCCATCAAGTATCAGTGCAAATGGCACTGCGACAGTTGCAGCAACCATTAATGAAACAGGAATTGATGGTGTGATTACACCTCTTGCGCAATCGGTTGATGTACAATTTACTTCTATCTGTGCACAACAAGGTAAAGCAGAACTAGATACTGATGTTGCAACGATAAATGGTGTTGCAATTTCAACTTACAAAGATAATGGCTGTGGTGATACAGATACAATTTTTGTTACAACGACAATTGGTCAAACATTACTATCGCAAAGTGCTGATTTAACTGTTGCGGCAGCAGGGTTAAGTAGTATTCAATTTAAATCAGCAACACCAACAACAATTGCGTTACGTGGGACAGGTGGTGCTGGGCGTAGTGAGACGTCTAGGGTAACATTTACTGTTCGCGATGAGATTGGTAATCCTGTCGCTGATGCATTAGTGGATTTCGAATTAACTACCTCGGTCGGTGGTATTACTATGCTACCTAGTGCGCCATCACAAGCGAAAACAGACTCGAACGGAGATGTTGATGTTGTGGTGCAAGCGGGTAATGTTGCAACACCGGTACGTGTAATTGCTAAGCTTAATGCTCAACCGATTATTTCTACTATTTCCGGTGAATTGTCTATCTCAACAGGGGTTGCTGATTACAATAGTTTAAGTCTGTCAGCTTCTGAGCTAAATCCTGAAGCATGGACCATTGACGGGGTCGAAGTGGATGTAACAGCGCGTCTGGCCGATCACTTTAATAACCCAGTACCTGATGGTACAACAATTAACTTTACTACCGAGTATGGGGCAATCGATCCGACTTGTTCAACTGAAAATGGTGTCTGTTCAGTCAAATGGAAAAGTCAGTCACCAAAACGTCCATCGCCGGACTATCGTGATCCATTAGCAATCACACGTATTTTAGGTTCTGCAACTTGTTATGACAGTTCAGGAACGGCTACTGGTTTAAGTCTGGCTGGTTTACCGTGTTTTTATAACAATACAAAGAGCAACGATAATGCCTATAGCAATCGATTTGGTGGTTTAGGGCAGGTCTATGGTAACCGCGTTACTATCTTTGCCCACGTAATTGGTGAAGAGTCATTTGCGGATTCAAATGGTAATGGTCGTTTTGATGATGGTGAAGCGTTTACAGACTTAACTGAAGCGTTTCGTGATGATAATGAAGATAGCCTATTTGGTGGTCGCCTTGCTGATGGTTCAGTGATAACTGGTGCTTCTGATGCTTCTCCGGACCGTTCAAGCCCAACGACCGGGGCCTGTTATAATTCTCCAAGCAATGAATGTTTTGAGCCTGGGGGTGATAATGAAGAGTTTATCGATTTTAATATTAACCAACAGTTTGACAAAGAAAACGGTATCTACAACGGTGTGCTGTGTAGTGATGAGGATAATGATAGTGGGTTATGTTCAAAAGAGTTAGTTACTATCTCTAAAAATATCACTATCTTGCAAGCAGGAACTGGTGCAAATATTGGCATGATTGAAGCGGGTTTAGATAGAAAAGTGCCTGGGAATTATTTCAATACTGTTGATATCTCGACTAGTTCAAAAACTGTCATTGCTTATGTTAGTGATTTACATAATGGCTTATTACCAGTAGGAACAACGATTGAGTTTACTGCTGGTAATGGTGAGATTGTAGGCCCTAACTCTTGCATCGTTGCTAATTCAAGTGCATTCGCTATCGCTGGATGCTCTGCGACAGTTAAAGCAGATGATGAGTCTGATTCAGGAATATTAGTGGTTGCTGTTACTGTGCCAAGTGGCGCTGTTTCAACCGCCTCGGTTAGTTTGATTGATTAAATCGACCAACGGCGCCTTCAAGGCGCCGTTTTTATTTTTGTATAATTCTCGTTCAAAAAAGCAGTAAATAGTAAAAAATCTTAGTTTTATTGAGTTTATTTTGCTTAACGTCTTGAAATGTTCCTTGTTACGCTCTATAAATTGAAAAATTACTAGTACAACGCTAATCCATACGGACAATATAAATCTATGGGAAGATCATTAGTGATAGTGGAGTCGCCAGCCAAAGCGAAAACTATCAATAAATATTTAGGTAAAGATTTCATCGTTAAATCATCGGTGGGACATATTCGTGACTTGCCAACTTCTGGTGCCGTTAAGAAAAATAAATTTACCAAGACCCCAGCTGAAGTTCGTAAGATGGAACCTGAAGCTAAAGCTATTTATAAAGCTGCTCGTGATAAGCAGCAGTTAATAAACCGAATGGGTATCGATCCTGAAGGTGGTTGGGATGCTCACTATGAAGTTCTCCCAGGTAAAGAAAAGGTCGTTAACGAACTTAAAAGCTTGGCTGAGAAAGCTGACCACGTCTATCTAGCGTCGGATTTGGATAGAGAAGGGGAAGCGATTGCTTGGCATTTACGAGAAGTTATTGGTGGTGATGACGAGCGTTTCAAACGCGTTGTTTTCAATGAGATCACCAAAAATGCGATCACAGATGCTTTTGAGCAACCAACAGAGTTAAACATTGATGGCGTAAACGCTCAGCAAGCACGACGTTTCCTCGATCGTGTTGTTGGCTATATGGTTTCTCCACTATTGTGGAAAAAGGTCGCCAGAGGCCTTTCTGCGGGTCGTGTTCAATCGGTTGCCGTTAAATTGGTTGTTGAGCGTGAACGAGAAATTAAAGCGTTTAATCCTGAAGAATATTGGGATCTGCATGCACAGTTGCTAACGGTTGATAAGTCGCAACTGTTAATGAAAGTTACTAAGCAATTAGGCAAAGCGTTCAAACCTGTCAATCAGAAAGATTCTGACATCGCGGTTGCTGCATTAGAAAAAGCAGTCTTTAAAGTGCTATCTCGTGAAGATAAGCCAACGAAATCTAAACCAAGTGCTCCTTTTATTACTTCTACACTTCAGCAAGCAGCTAGTACGCGTTTAGGCTTTGGTGTAAAGAAGACCATGATGATGGCTCAGCGTTTGTATGAAGCAGGTTATATTACCTATATGCGTACAGACTCAACTAATTTAAGTGCAGATGCAGTCGCGTCGGTACGCGATCATATTGAAAATGAATACGGTAAGAAATATTTACCAGAGAGCCCAAACCGCTACGGTAGTAAAGATGGTGCGCAGGAAGCGCATGAAGCTATCCGTCCAAGTGATGTTTCAAGAACATCAACGTCACTCAATAAAATGGAGCGAGATGCCGAACGTCTTTATGAGTTGATTTGGCGTCAGTTTGTTGCTTGTCAAATGACACCTGCTCAATACGATGTCACCACATTGAAAGTACAGGCAGGAGACTACGAGCTAAAAGCGACAGGTCGTACTATTCGTTTTGATGGTTGGACTAAGGTACAAACCGCAGTGAAACGTAAGAGTGAAGAAGAAGCGGTTCTTCCTGCAATCGATGTAGGTAATGAACTTAATCTTGAACAGCTCGACCCGAAACAACACTTTACTAAACCAACCCCGCGTTTCAATGAAGCGTCGTTAGTTAAAGAATTAGAGAAGCGTGGTATTGGTCGTCCGTCAACGTATGCATCAATTATTTCTACTATCCAAGACCGAGGTTATGCTCGTGTCGAAAACCGTCGATTCTTTGCTGAAAAAATGGGAGAGATTGTTACTGATCGTTTGGATGAGAATTTTAACGAATTGTTGTCTTATGATTTTACCGCACAAATGGAACAAGAACTCGATGCCATTGCGAACGGTAAGATGGACTGGAAAGATTCATTAAATAACTTTTATGAAGGTTTTACAAAGCAACTCGACCAAGCTAATTTAGAACCTGATGAGGGTGGTATGCGCCCTAATCAAATGGTTTTAACAAACATTGAATGCCCAACGTGCGAACGGAAAATGGGTATTCGTACGGGGACTACTGGCGTTTTCTTAGGTTGTTCCGGTTATGACCTACCACCAAAAGAACGCTGTAAGACGACTATCAATCTAACGTCTGGTGACGATGTTGTTGCAGTTGATGAAGAAGCCGAAACACAGGCTCTTATGCAAAAACGCCGTTGTAAGGTATGTGATACCGCGATGGACTCTTACTTAGTTGATGAAACTCGTAAGCTACATGTATGTGGTAATAACCCAGCGTGTGAAGGGAACGAAATCGAACAGGGCACCTTCAAGATTAAAGGTTATGATGGCCCTATTATCGAATGTGATCGCTGTAGCCATGACATGGAGCTTAAGAATGGTCGTTTCGGTAAGTACTTTGCCTGTACTAATGTCGATGAGTGTAAGAATACACGTAAGTTACTCAAAAGTGGTGAAGTAGCGCCGCCAAAAGAAGACCCTGTTCACCTGCCTGAACTAGAGTGTGAAAAGAGTGAGGCATACTTTGTACTACGTGACGGTGCTTCGGGTATTTTCTTAGCGGCTCATACCTTCCCTAAGGCTCGCGAGACTCGTGCGCCACAAGTTGCGGAGCTTCATCGCTTTAGAGAGCGAATTTCACCTAAATTCTATTATTTAGCTGACGCACCGCAACAAGATCCTGAAGGGAACCTAGCCATTGTTCGCTACAGTCGTAAGAATAAAGAACAGTATGTGATGACTGAAATCGAGAAGAAAGCAACTGGCTGGACCGCTCATTATGAAAACGGTAAATGGGTAGAGCACCAAAAACAGAAGCGTACTCCTAAAAAAGCTAAGAAAGCTTAGTTAGCCACTAGTATTTTAACTCTATAAAGCCGCATTTAGCGGCTTTTTTATTTATTGTCGTCATCATTGATTTGTTATAGCGTAACTATCACTGATGATCTGATACACAATTGGCTAATTAAAAGTCTTTGAATCAACGGATTAGGCCACAGATTTATCGCTATTACAGAGCCAAAGTGTCGACAACCATCTCGCTAAGGCACTTGTCAGCTATTATTAGAAGTTTACTTAATAGAAAGATGGCAAACGTAGGGTTCAAAATGATAAGTCAAATGAAGCTATAGCATCTTATTACAGAGGCATGGCAGGAGATAACGACTAAGTTAATTTAAATAAGGCACTGTGTTGTTCTTGTTACAGTGCCTGTAGATCGATAAAGGATTTAATATAAGGATAACAGCGTTGACAAGGCGCTAAACTAAGCCATTACCACTTTTTCTTCGGTTGGAATAAAGCGTCTAAATCCGTACTCGATTTTTCTTCTTGCTCTTCTCGTTGGCGTTCATCGCGCTCAATTTTAACTTGATCTAGTTGCTGCATTAGTGCCATGGCTTCATCGAGTTTTTCTTTAACAAAACTGTCGCCATCGCTATTTATCGCTTTCAACGTTTTGATTGCTTTATCTAGGTATGTCCGAGCTGAACCTGATTGTTTGGCATCCATTGCGATTTTTGCTCGTTTAATAATCGAATTGATATTGATGCGAATTTGCATTAAATCAGCTCGTTTGATCTCATTAGTAAACACTTCAGGGTTAATTCGTCCACGTTTATGCTCTGAATTTACAACGCCTTTGAGTTTTTTAATCAACTGTACCATTTGAAGTACTTCACGGTCATCATTAGGTAATCGAAATGATTCGAGGCCTTTAGACTGAAATGTTTTCCCGATTGACTCAATGAGTGTTTGACGATCATTAATTTGTATCGCTAGGTTTCGATCATTGGTAATTTGCTGCACCGATTTAATAGTCTCAAGAATCCTATTATGAAGAATGATCATTAACCCTTTAGTCACTGGTATGTTGACGACACGAGATAACAAATCTTCCGTTTCATCGATAACTAATGTTAACCGTGCAACCTCTATCCGTTTTTCTGAATCCTGTTTTTTGCGTTGTTGTTGCATAACGGTAACTACGATCAACAAAATGACTAAGACCGCGATCCCGATAATGATAAATAATGACATCAATAAACTTCCGAATTGATTATGGTAATTTTATTATGAAAGAGCTACCGCCTAATTGACTATCATTTGATAATTCAATCTGGCCGTGTAACGTCTGATTTTTATGTGCAAAAACGATTAACTTAGAGAATAGCAGACCAATGCCCATTCGACCAAAACTACTGGTTAATTGAGTGATGTCTGTTGATTCTGCGGCAGCGTCCAGCATTGCCTTTGGGTAACCTGGTGAGTCATCCAATATTTCAATGGTTAGCATGCCATCGACAATATCTACTTTGATAATGATCTTTTGACGGCTGTAACGAATTGCATTACTTAATACATCGTCAATTAAAAATGACAATAAATCTTGGTCAAAGCACCATGTTAAATCGTCTGGTGCGATGAGTTCAATACTGATGCCTTTTGCAGAGCTAAACAAATCATTTTGACAAATAACAGACTCTAACATGTCTTTGACTAGCTCAGTAGTCACATTAATTGCGAGTTTGTCATCATCAGCCGAGTGTAAGGACATTAGTTGCGTTAACCCACCATTAAGACGTTGAACTTGGTAATTCATATCAACGATTTCTTCGGAGGTGAGTTGCTGGTTGTTCTCTAACTGACTAGCAATATTTTGCAAGGTTTGGAACATGAGCGTCAGGGAATTACGCATATCGTATGCTACAGACGACAGCACTTTATTGTAATTGATTTTGTCATTTGCTGGTGTGTTCATAAAATATGTCTTATAAAAACAAAGGTTACATGTTAGATCATCATATCATACCGTTTCAGAAGGGCAAAAACTTAACATCATTGATCTTGCTCAGGCCGAGTAAAAATAAAGCCCATCATATTATTTAACGCTATCCTTTATTCCAAAATTGTAGTATCTTTTAATTATATATAACCATTTGTCATAGATGTGTAGCTTTATTACATTCTCAATAAGATAAATATTGCCAACGCTATTATTATGTAAATGCCATTTCAGCACAGGAAGACCAGATGAAATTACAACAACTGAGATACATTGTTGAAGTCAATAATAATGATCTAAATGTTTCAGCAACGGCTGAAAGCTTATTTACTTCTCAGCCTGGAATTAGTAAACAAGTACGAATGCTTGAGGATGAACTAGGGATTCAAATCTTTGGCCGCAGCGGTAAGCATTTAACCCATGTAACTAAAGCAGGGCAAGATATTATTAACATTGCTAATGACATCTTATCAAAGGTTGAAGGTATTAAAGCTGTCGCATATGAGCACACCAAACCTGACCAAGGGGCGTTAAATATTGCTACGACACATACACAAGCACGTTACGCACTCCCTGATGTAATTGGTAAGTTCATTAAGCATTACCCAAAAGTTTCGCTGCATATGCATCAAGGAACACCAGCGCAAATAAGTGAAATGGCCAATAAGGGTGATGCTGATTTTGCTATTGCAACTGAATCGATGCATTTCTATGAAGATTTAATTATGCTGCCTTGTTACCACTGGGGTCGCTCTGTGGTTGTTAATGCCGACCACCCACTTGCCATCCTGTCGAAAACTAAAAAGCTAGAAATTGCGGATATCGCTGCATTCCCACTAGTAACTTACGTATTTGGCTTTCAAAACAAATCAGACTTAGAAGTTGCCTTTAATAAGGCAGGTTTGGAGCCTAACGTTGTCTTTACAGCAACGAGTGCTGATGTGTTAAAAACTTATGTACGTTTAGGCTTAGGTGTTGGTGTGTTAGCCTCGATGGCCATTGACAAAGAAGTTGATAAAGATTTAGTTGCTATTGATGTTAATCATTTATTCGGTTACGCCACAACGAAAATAGGCTTTAGAAAGGGAACGTTTTTGAGAAGTTATATGTATGACTTTATCGAAGAATTTGCACCACATTTAACACGTAATGTTGTATCTGAGGCATCTAATATGCGCGATCATGACCAAATTGATAAGTTATTCAAAGATATTGAATTGCCAATGCGATAAATCTTCGCCAAGCGTTACTTGCGAGTCAGCATAAAAAAGGGGGGTGAACAAATCACCCCCCTTTTTTGTCTCTTTCTAACACTCGACAATATTAACGGCGAGTCCGCCGCGAGCAGTTTCCTTATATTTACTCTTCATGTCATTTCCAGTATCCCACATTGTCTTGATAACTTTATCCAGAGATACTTTGTGGTGTCCGTCCCCTCGAAGTGCTAGACGAGAAGCGTTGATCGCTTTAACTGCACCCATAGCGTTACGTTCAATACAAGGCACCTGAACGAGACCGCCAACAGGGTCGCATGTAAGGCCTAAATTATGCTCCATGCCAATTTCAGCAGCGTTTTCAACATTCTCAGCTGTGCCGCCCATAATTTCAGTTAAACCTGCCGCTGCCATTGAACACGCCACACCGACTTCACCCTGACAGCCAACTTCTGCACCAGAAATAGAAGCGTTCTTTTTATAAAGAATACCGATAGCTGCAGCGGCCAATAAATAACGTACTGCAATTTCATTAGTCACTGGCTGAATGAACTTATCGTAGTAACAAAGTACTGCGGGGATAATACCTGCTGCACCGTTCGTTGGCGCAGTCACAACTTGTCCACCAGCTGCGTTTTCTTCATTGACTGCCATTGCAAATAGGTTTACCCAGTCGATAGCAGATAATGGATCGGCATTAGTACCGTTTTCAGCAGATAAGCGGCGACGTAATGAGGCAGCACGACGACGTAACTTGAGCCCGCCCGGTAAAATCCCTTCACGGCGCATCCCTCGGTCGACACAGTTTTTCATTGCTTGCCAAATGCTAACTAGGCCATCCGTGATAGCTTGTTCAGACGCTATTTGACGCTCATTTTCCATCATCAGCGCAGAAATACTTAAGCCATGCTCGTGACATAAGCTAAGTAACTCATTAGCACTATCAAATGGGTATTTTGCTAAATCTTGCTCTGGTTGCTGTTCTTTTAGTGCGCTTATTTCTTGTTCATCGACAATGAAACCGCCACCAATAGAGTAATACACTTTGCTATATAAAAGTTCTTCGCCGTTATAGGCAAATAGTTCCATTGCGTTTGCATGAGTTGGTAAACTTTTTCTTCGGTGAAAAACAATGGCATCTTTACGAGGAAAAGCAGTGCTATGCTTACCTAAAAGTTTGATTGTTTGTTCACTTTCTACTTGCGCCAAAAAATCATCAACAATTTCTGGATCGATTGATTCAGGCTCATATCCTGCTAAACCTAAAATGACCGCTTTGCCAGTACCGTGACCAATACCAGTTTGTCCTAACGAGCCATAAAGCTCTGTTTTAACGTGCGTTGTTACATTTAACTGACCTTGCTGTTCTAACTCTTTAATAAAACGTACAGCTGCGCGCATAGGGCCAACAGTATGGGAGCTCGATGGCCCGATACCAATACTGAACATGTCAAAAACACTTATCATTATTTTCTCTTTGTGAAACTTGAAATAAAACTATTAGACAATGGTACACTAACATCTCGTGATAGCCCAAATACATTGTATAAAATATATGAGGGCGTTCAATAATTTAATTAATTTTTCGCAGGAATAGGAGTGTGTTGTGGGACCATTGATGCTTGATATACAAGGGTTATCTTTAAGTGACAAAGAAAAGGAGCAACTTGCACATCCACTGGTCGGTGGACTCATATTGTTTAGCCGTAACTATTCCGACATTAAGCAATTGACTTCACTAATTGCGCAAATACGTCAAGTGACAGGACCGGATTTTATCATTGCAGTGGATCATGAAGGCGGACGAGTTCAACGCTTTAGAGCGGGATTTACAGAAATACCTGCAATGGGGGCTATATTAAAATACCATCAAGGTGATATACAAAAAGCAATAGAATCTTCAACTGAGTTAGGCTGGCTAATGGCTAGCGAGCTACTAGCATTTGATATTGATATCAGTTTTGCGCCAATTCTTGATCTAGATATTTGTTCCAATGTAATTGGTCAACGAGCGTTTTCAGGTCAGCCTGATGAAGTTATCCAGTTGGCACGTGGGTTTATTAATGGCATGAGTCAAGCTGGAATGGCATGTACAGGTAAACATTTTCCGGGACATGGCAGCGTAGTGGCAGACTCACACATCGACTTACCTGTTGACGATCGGAGCAAACAACACATTAAATCTTTAGATCAATCGGTTTTTGATTCATTGATAGAAGCGCAGGCCATTGATGCATTAATGCCCGCGCATGTGATTTACCCGCAATTTTGTGATAAGCCTGCTGGTTTTTCTAAGTATTGGTTACAAGAGGTATTACGTACTGAACTGGCTTTTGATGGTGTTATTTTTAGTGATGATCTTGGGATGGAAGGTGCCAGTGTAGCGGGGGACTTTTGTCAGAGAACCCAAGCAGCATTGTCTGCTGGCTGTGATATGGCACTCGTTTGCAATAACCCCGACGCTGCTCAAGAAGTTTTATCATTTGCCGAGCATCGCTATAACGAGATTGTGTCATTGGATGCACAGAAATCATCACAACAGCGCTTACGAAGAATGTTAAAAAGTAAGCAGGTAAACCTAAAAAGTTTACAACAGAGTGAGCGCTGGGACGGTGCAGTTGCAATGGCGGCTAAGATTAGGAAATAACAACGAAGAAGCTGGTAAGTCACACTTACCAGCTTCATTTACAATTAAGCATTACTCTTAGTGACATCAATATGAAGTTTTAATTTTTGCCCGGGTTGAATAAAGCGCTGTTTATCAAGTGCATTCCACCTAACAACATCGGAAACTTTGAGGCTAAATTTTTGCGCAATCCGTGCGATTGAGTCACCGGCTCTTACTTTATAAGTAATAGTGCGTGTATTTTTAGCGACTTTAATATCACTTCCATGCCAAATTACTAACTTTCTACCCAGTTTTAAAGTATCTTTAAGGCCTAGGCTGTTCCACTTGGCAAGGCTCTTGTGGTTTACCTTATACTTCTTGGCAATCGTCCACAAGCTATCACCTGCTTTTACGGTATAGTTACTCTTACTGCCTCGGCGAGATGTATTACTTTGTTTCGCGATGCGGTTGAGCGATGAAAGGGTATAGACAGAGCCGTCTGCAGCAGAAGTTGGTATGAGTATATGCTGACCTGCTCGAATGTTATTAGATGATAGGTCATTCATCTTCTTAATGACAGAAACCTTGGTTTTGTGGCGGTGTGCTATCGTGCTTAGACTATCACCTGATTTTATTTTATAGCGTAACCACTTCATACGATCAGACTTTGTGGTATTGGCAATTGCTGTTGTAAATGCTGTTGCGTTCGCAATTGGTAACATCAAGAGGTGATCACCATCAGGATCCGTTGCCCATTGGCTAAATCCAGGATTGAGTTTATGTAATTTCTCTAATGGCAATTGTGCAAACTCAGCTGCTGTGGCCAAATCGATTTGACTTTTAGAGTCAACCCGAGTCAACACGGCTTGATTATCAAGGTGTGGCCATTTCATACCGTGCTTTTGAGGTTCTCGAATTAATTCTGAAAAAGCCAATAACTTTGGCACATAATCACGAGTTTCTTTCGGCAGTTTTAATGACCAAAAATCTGTTTTTTTACCTGCCTTGCGGTTTTTATTGATTGCTCGACGAACTCTTCCTTCTCCTGAGTTGTAAGCTGCAAGGGCATGAAGCCAATTCCCATCAAAATATTTATGGAGATATTCCAAGTAATCAAGTGCAGCATGGGTGGATGCATAAATATCACGTCTACCGTCGTACCACCAATTTTGATCTAAGCCAAAACGTTTGCCTGTACCAGATACAATTTGCCACATCCCAGAAGCTTGACCATGGGAATAGGCAAAGGGATCGAATGAACTTTCAACCACGGGTAACAATGCGATTTCAATCGGTAGATTGCGTTTCTCCACTTCTTCAACGATGAAATGGAGATAAAGCTCCGCACGTTTTGATATGCGAGTTATATAGGTTGGATGTTTCTTATACCAATTTAGCTGTCTCAGGATTTGCTCATTTTGAGGGTGTTCGAGCGCAAACTGCATATTAATCCGTTGCCACAAGTTTTCTACTTGGTGTGGCTCTAGAGGCTTTAAAACTGCCTCTTGCTTAAGCTGTTCCACTGCTAGTACAGCACTTTCCTGACTTTGTTTTTCATCAACTTGGGAATTAGTGTCGATAGGTTGAGGCTGCACTGTGTTCTGTTGAGTGGTTATTAACTCTGGCGCAGTCGAGGTTAATTGACAACCTGTTAGAGAGAGTAATGCCACGGAAAGCAGGGAATAGGTAGAAACTTTTGACAAAGCGGAGCCTTTAAAACGACTAAAATGGGTGAAGCATTATACATCAAGCGTAACGAATATGTAACTTGATGGATAATCGCCAATAATCAGAGGGTTAAAGTATTTTTTCTAGAAGTCATCTTTCCATTTACGTAACAGAGCAAAAGATTCACATTGCTTGATTTTTTGTGGTGCTTGAAAGTGCTGAATGATCTTATTGCGTACTTCGGTAACATTGAGACGTAAAAAAGGATTTACTTTAAGCTCATGACCAATGGTGGTTGGTATGGTGGCTTGATTATGCTCCCTTAGCGTTTTACAAAGCTGCTGATAATGCTGCAACTCCTGATTATCAGGCTCTACTGCTTGCGCAAATGTGATATTACTGAGTGTGTATTCATGAGCACAATATACCAAGGTAGATGGGAGTAACTTAGCCAGCTTATCGAGCGATTGGCTAAATTGTTGTGGTGTGCCTTCAAACATTCTGCCACAGCCAACCGAAAAAAGAGTGTCTCCGCAAAAAAGACTGCTTTTATCGTAGAAGGCGATATGGCCTTTAGTGTGTCCTGGGATATCAAGGACAGTAAATGTTGCTGCAATGAACTCTAATACAAGGACATCATCTTGCTTCAAGGGTTTGGTGACAACTTGTTGCGCTTCAATAGTAGGGCCATATACAGGGATTTCACGGTTTAATTGAGTTACAAGCTCACTAACGCCCCCGACATGATCGTTATGATGATGAGTGATTAAAATAGCTGATAACGTTAACTGGTGTTCATTAATCGCTTGAAGAACAACAGCGGCATCGCCAGGGTCGACGACTACGCAACATTTTGTATCATCATTAACTAACAACCAAATGTAATTATCGTTAAATGCAGGTAATGCGACTGTGCGGTAGGGTGCTGTAGCTGTTGTCATGGAAGTAACCGTTTAATTAATCAAGAATAACTGTTTTATTATGGTGGACGATAACACGATCTTCAAGATGCATTTGAAGCCCTCTAGCTAGCACTAGCTTTTCTACGTCCTTGCCTAACCTTACCATATCATGCGCCTGCATGCGGTTGTTAATTCTCGCCACATCTTGTTCGATGATAGGACCTTCATCAAGGTCTTCCGTAACATAATGGCAAGTGGCACCGATCAGTTTGACCCCACGTTCATAGGCTTGATGATATGGCTTAGCTCCGGCAAATGACGGTAGGAAACTGTGATGTATATTAATAATTTTATGTTGATATTGTTGGCATACTGTCGGTGGTAATATCTGCATATACCTTGCTAAAACGATTGTCTGCGCCTTGTGCATCGCAATAATCTCACTGACTTTGGTAAAATGTTCACCTTTATCCTCGCTTATCGGTACGTGATAAAAGGGGATACCGTACCAACCTACTAAGTCTTTCAAGTCAGGGTGGTTTGAGATAACACAGGGGATGTCACAATCAAGGTCCCCACTGTGCCAGCGATTTAGAATATCAGCGATACAATGTGACTCTTTACTACACATAAGAATGACGCGAGGCTTTTGGTTGCTATCACTGATGTTCCACTGCATTTGTAAACTATTGGCTATGGGTGAAAATGCCTCTTTAAATGTTTCTAAGCCAAAAGGGATGGAGCTAGCAGTGATCTCATGGCGCATAAAGAACCATTGACTCTGGGTATCAGTATGATGATTTGCTTCCAGGATAGAGCCATTATACTGGGCGATAAACTGACTTATTTTTGCGACAATGCCGACTTGATCTGGGCAAGACATAGTCAGTCGATAAACTTGCTCCATTGAGCTACCTCTGAATGATTAGATAAATGAACTATTGACCGTAGCACAAACCATTGTAAAATTTCACTAGTGGTGTTGTTTTTTTGCTCGGTTATCCCTACACCTTTAGTCATAGCCATTGCATTAAATATTTAATCACTAGAGCCAGTAAAAACAAACAGGAACGGTATTGCTCTTAGCCTCAATAACCAGCTATAAGCTAATCAATCGCCTTGCCCAATAAGGCCCCTAGGTTTGTTTATTATATGCGTTTTATCTCTAGGCTAGCATATCGCAACAGAGTCGGGATTTTTCACTTAGGGTGACATTAAAGGAGGGCAGAATATGAATGATGAATTGCGTGATCAATTGCAATTATTCACCATTGATAGCCCTTGCATCGGTGTATGTGAGGTGAATAACCGAGGCTATTGTAAAGGATGTTTTAGAAGCAGGGATGAACGATTTTATTGGCAACAACTGAGTGATGGTGATAAAAGTAAAGTTCTTATGTTGTGTCAGCGTCGGCGTAAGCGTATTGAAAGGGATAAAGCAAAAAAAGAGCAGCAAGTCCTCCCAAAAGGGGCGAACTTGTCGCTTTTTGATAAGTAGGTGACCCTTACCTATTTTTGCTATTATTTGGGTTGTGCATCAATAGATTGGCCTGTGACATCCGCACTCTCATCGGCCATTAAAAATAACCAAGGGGCGATGATTTGTTTTGGTGTTTTTAAAAGTGTCGCGTCTTCGCCTGGATAAGCTCGCGCACGCATGTTTGTTTGAGTTGCACCTGGGTTAATTGCGTTAACACGAACAGAAGTATTTTCTAGTTCATCGGATAAGGTTTCCATCATACCTTCAGTGGCAAACTTAGAGATAGCATAACTTCCCCAATACGCTCGGCCTTTTTTTCCTACACCACTTGATGTAAATACAATTGAGCTGTTTGAAGTTTTCTTCATTAAAGGAAGCAATGCTTTAGTCATCAGAAATGGTGCTTTGACATTAACCTGCATTACATCATCAAAACTATCTTGTTCAATTTGTTCAAAAGGAGATAACACCGTTAAAATTCCAGCATTATGTAAAAGTCCATCTAAACGCTGGTATTGTTGTTCGATGGTCGTTGCCATATCAATGTAGTGTTGTTCTGTAGCACCTTTTAAATCGAGTGGAATGATGGCAGGTTCTGGGTAACCAGCATTAATGATTTCATCATAGACAGCTTCGAGCTTACTGACTGTCTTTCCTAGTAAAATAACACTAGCCCCTTGTTCTGCATAGGAAATTGCTGCTTGTCGGCCGATGCCGTCACCAGCACCAGTCACTAGGATTACTTTGTTTAATAAGGCGTTTTCTTTTATTGTATAATCTAACATTAATCTTCCTACTCGAAAATAATTAGAGCTTTTTATCTAATATGTAACTCACATTTAAAATGGTTGTTTTAAATGTGCGGATGAAATCGGTGCGCTTTTTAACAAAAAATGTACCACTAAGGTATAGATTATTAGCTTCCTTTAGGTTAAGTTGGCGCTATTAGCAAACAAAATGACTATAATCGATTGTGTTATATTATTAAATCGAAATGCAATTGTCTGATGTTCAGTTTCTACAAGCGACTAGTTTGATTGCTAAGGCTTGTAACAAACGTGTGTTTTAAAGGTGACTCATGGAGCCAGCGGTCACGTTTTGTTATTTTGATCATGCTAACTCTCTAAATTTTTAGCTATTCTAGCAAGCTTAGCGAAGAAATTAAAAATAATAACTATAGTAAACGGGGAATTTTATGAAAAAATTATTGCTAAGTGTTGCAGTGGCTAGTGCGCTAGGCCTGACGGGCTGTAGTGGTGATAGTATCGAAGATATTAAAAAAGACGTCGAGAAAAGTGGTGAACAAAGCCAACCACTATCACGTATTGTTTTCGACCCAGCCAATGCAGTAATGGCTATTCCTAACGATTTGCTATTTAGTGGCACAACCGATGGCACGATAAATGTACCAAGTGAAACTGTTGCAGCTGGACAAGTGATTGATTATACCGATCCAACCACAGCGGTGGGTGCGTTAGACGGATGGTCAACAGTAGCCCCATTTAAAATTGAAGTTAGCACTAAAGACGGTGTGTCATTGCTTGCTGAGACGGCAGAGCAACCTGGTGCGGTTCGATTATTCAAAGCTGTACTTGGTGGGCCACTATCCCCAGATGCAGAGTGTAGCGCTCAACCGTCGGTAAGTGCTTGTAAGGTAGGTGAGGAATTGACGTTTGGTCAAGACTTTATCACGACAGCTAAAGGTAATAGCATTGTTATTGTGCCTCGTAAGCCTCTGGCTGCGAGCCAAGGTTATATTTTGGCTATCACAAACTTGATTCAAGATAGCAATAATAATCCAATTGCCCCTTCATCAACGTATGAATCTGTTCGTATGGATGTAGCAACAGCACCATTACCTTTACCTAGCCAACTTACGTTACAAACTCTGGTAAATTCATATGAGTCAGGTTTAGCTAATGCCGGTGTTGATAAAAATGACTTAGTTTATACTGCTGCATTTACCACACAATCTAGCCATGATGTATTATCTACTGCCAAAGCGTTAATGCTTGTTAACCAGCCGGTGATTGAGCCTTTGGTAAATACAATGGCTAACGCTGGTGATTTACTGGTAAATGCTGGTCAAATTGACCCGATGACACCACAAGGTATGGCCGTTTATACAGGTGCAAGCCGCGCGAGTATTTACACATCGACCTTACATGCGCCTTATTACTTAGAAAAACCATCGGCCGACAACTGTCAATTGACTAACCAAGACAGTACCATTTCTGCAACAACGTGTTCTGGTTTATATAGCCGTTTTCATGCCATGGGTGATAGCCCGATTACTGTGTTGGGTGCGTTAGCCTCTGGTGCACTATCGCAAGAGTCATTTGCAACACAATATGCTGCCCAACAGGCCGCTTTTGGACGACCTGACTTTAACGGTAATCCGGCGTTACTTGCTGGAATGACGTTTACTGTGCAAACGCCAGTGGGTCCAGTTCAACTAGACCAAAGCCGACACACAACCAAATTCAATCCGATTCCTGCTGTTCAATCTATTGAACAAAGCCCTGTGCTAGTTTCTTTACCGAACCTTGATAAGATTAACGCCTTGCGCGTTGCCAGTGATAAAGAGCTTCTTGAAATGCCTGACTCTGGCTGGCCTGTATTAATTTACTCCCATGGAATTACGAGCACCAAAGAAACCTTGTTAAGTTTTGCTGGTAGTATGGCTGAAGCTGGTATTGCTGTCATTGCAATTGACCATCCACTCCATGGTGATCGTGCAGGGAGTGTAAAATTACCTGAGGCGATGGGCGGTATCGAGGTGCCACTATCAGCATCTGGTGCTGATGGTAAACCTGAGGCTTACCTTAATGTGGCGAGTTTATTGACGGCACGAGATAACTTACGTCAATCAGAACTTGATTTACTTGCACTACGTTTAGCGGTTAATAAATTGCCTGAGCTTGGCACAGCAATTGACCCATTTAATGTGAGTTTCTTAGGTCAATCACTGGGTTCAGTCACTGGTATTACATTTACTGCCGTGGCAAATCAGCCTGTGATTGACCCGGCAACAGGCCAAGCGATACCATTTAACCCGTATACTATTAAGGCGGCTTCTTTTGCAGCGCCTGGCGGTGGTATTGCTGGATTCTTATTGGAGTCTCCTGGTTTAGGCGGCCCAATTAAAGAGGGGTTAGTTGCGTCAAGTCAATTCCAGTCACTATTAATCTCTACTGCTGCTGATCAAGGGATTGATGAAGTAACCCTTTTAGCAATGAAAGATGCTGGTGCACCAGAGTATAACGCTTTAGTCGACGCTGTTTACGGACCGTTTTCGCAAGAGTTTGCTGTTGCTGCTCAAACATTGTTAGATTCAGGGGACCCGATTAACTATGCTACAACCATCAGCCAAAATACCGATGCTATCCATGTGATGGAGTTTGTCGGGACACCGGGGGATGATACACGCTTACCTGACCAAGTTATTCCAAATACAACGGTTAACTTTATGCTTTCAGGCACCGAACCTTTGGTTGAAAATATGAACCTTGATCCAATTAATAGTTCTGTTATGGGTGAGAATGGTGCTCAAGTTGCTGGTGTTGTTCGTTTCACTGATGGGCATCATAGTTCGTTATTAACCAATAGTACGTTATATGGTGGTAGTTCTGTAGACGCTAACACAGTAGTACTGACGGAGATTCATACTCAATTAGCTTCTTTTATAGCTTCAGGTGGCACGATGATTAAAGTGACTTCAAATTCACCCGTTATTAAATAGTGTAGTTTGATAGGCTCAATTTTAAAATACCGCTCATTGAGCGGTATTTTTTTGCTATGAACTGCTGGACGCTCTGTCGCGAGGTAGCATTTATCGCAATTCCACTAATTACCTGAACACTTTTCGCGGTTTAAACGAATTATCTACTATCAATGCCGAAAGATTACAAACACCAATCTATGTCTTGCACAGATAGGGGAGCGCTACGTAGCAAGCTCTGTCTTTAACACAGAGCCTGCTCGCGAATCTGTTTATCCTCGTTACAGCATTATTCACTTTATTGACGCAATTGATATTAACCAAAAGAGTGTATTAATAACTGCCTGCAATTATGGTGTCGATATAGATGTTGTTTGTTAGGGAAATTAAGCATAAAAAAAGAGCTGTAAGAACAGCTCTTTTTAACGTTATATATCCTAGATTTGAACAGCTAGGGTTACACCTTAAATTGCTCGACTGCGTTATGTAAATGATCCGCTTGTCTTGAAACCTCATGACTCATTTGTTCATTTTGCTCAGCTGACTCAGATGTTTGATCCGTGACATCACGAATTGAAACAATATGAGTATTAACCTCAGCAGCGACGGCACTCTGCTCCTCAATAGCTGCAGCAACAGATGTGGTCATGCCTAAAATTTCTGAGATATCATCTGTAATCTCTCTCAGCATTTTTCCTGTGCTAGCTGCTTGTTCAGCACTGACTTTACCTTGATCACGACAGGCGGCCATTAACGCAACTATTTCAGTAGTGCGTCCTTGGAACTGTTCAATAATCGTCTCAATTTCACTGGTCGAGTCTTGTGTCTTACTTGCTAATGATCGTACCTCATCCGCAACAACCGCGAAGCCACGGCCTTGCTCGCCGGCTCTTGCCGCTTCAATGGCCGCATTAAGCGCTAACAGGTTTGTTTGCTCGGCGATACCACGAATGACATCTAATACTGAGCCAATGCTCTTACTGTCGGTTTCAAGCTGGGTGATCACACTTTCTGAGTTAAGCAGATTGCTTGAAAGTTGATTGATTTGTTCAATCGTTTGCTCAACACCAGCTCGGCCTAATTGTGCATTTGTATTTGTGTCTTCAGCTTTATTTGCCGTATCTGTTGTGTTCCTCGCTATTTCATCGACTGTTGCAACCATTTCAGTAATTGCTGTTGCCACCATGTCTGTTTCAGACATTTGGGACTGAACCCCAGATGAGGTGATCTCAACATTTGCTGCGAGACTATCTGTGGTAGTATTTAGTGTTGAAACCGATGAATTAACATCAACAATCAATGTTCTAAATTGGGCAATCATATCGTTAAAATGATGGGCCATATCAGAGATTTCATCAGACTGATTCTCGTTTGCTCGCAGGGTTAAATCCTTCGATTGTCTAATGGTTATCATTAGATCACGTAAAGCATGTATTGGTCGTAAGATACTGCGGGTTGTATACATCGATAATGAAACCGCAATGACGAATATCACGGTAAAAAGGCCGTACAGTAAAAACGTTACTTGTTGGGTCGTGTCGTCTATTTGTTTGCTATTAATTTCGATGACTTTATCTAATAAGGTTTCAGTCGAATGGATGGTTTTACGAAGCTCTCCTAATGAACCTTCATACGCTGTTAAGCCAAAGGTTTTAGTTGCATCAACGTAGCCGTTAAAGCTTTTGTCGTATTCAACAAGTGGCGCAGTTGTGAGATTGTTACTCACCAAGTGGCGTTTAATCACCTGTATCTGTTTGTTGGCCTTATCAACATACTTAGGGTCGAGGCGAAGCATAAAATCTTTTTCGTGACGGCGTAGCTGAAGTACATTAGTTACTAACACTAAATCCTGTGAATCAATGCCTGTTTCAAGACGGTGTGCAGCATTGCGAAGCTTTTTATTTAAGCCGTCATCCTTACTATAACCAATGTGCTTTTGTAACTGGTTGAGGGCATGAAACTTCTTTTGGTAGTCTTTTACAACCAGTTGCAGTTGTTTGATTTCTGTATTTGGCAAATCAAAGTCTGCAAACAGAGTTTCAAGCTCTTGGGTATGCGTCATTAGCTTGGAAATATTCTTATCAAACTTCTTGACGTATTTTTCATCTTTTCGTGCGAGAAAGTCCTTTTCATTGCGGCGTAGCTGTAAAACATCCTTATCAATGGCGTCTGCAGTTTTGACCCCCTCGACTAAGCGATTCATCGTATTAATACTGTAGGTTTCTAGTATTAGCATGATGATTAAGCTTAAAACGAGTAGTGCCGTACTTAGCGTTAGTTTATGTTTTATTTGCATAGTTGTCCCAACTTTCAGTAACCAGTTAAAGTAAGCCGTTTTTTTTATTTTCCGCATTTGCAGATATTTATAGTATAAGAGAGATTCAAAGAAATTACTCTATGGTGACTCTTTGAATAAACGGCACTCCTTTACTATATCGACATATTGTAATAAATCTGTAATAAATAATTAATTATAAATGAAAAAACCGAACTGAATGTTCGGTTTTTGAGCAATTACTTTAAAACGAGTCTGTTAATTACGATTTAGTAACTTTCTTGACTTTCCAGCGACCATCTTGCCAAGTCATTAAAATGAAACGGTCATCGGCTTTTTTATTACCTTGAAAGTCTCCTCGAATATGGATTTCAACTTTATTATCTTTTTTAGATTTTCTAAAAAAGTCACCGCCGACATCCGTCACTTGAATTTTAGCTGAATCTAACGTTAAGTCCATTAAGTGTCGCTGAATCATCTTAACGGTACGGTAGTGTTCAATTAAATCTAACACTTTGTCTGACGAATGCTGTTTAATTACCGAAATATCTTTGGTGTTGTATACGGCATTAATAAACTCTTCTGCAACATCCTCAGGGAGTTTTTTTGAATCTGCACCGCCACAACCTGTGAGCGTAAATGTAAGTAATAGTGTTGCTAATAATGTAATAGCTTTAACAGGGAGTAGGTTAGTCATTATATTCATTTTCTTCCGCTTGTTGTCCTTGAATTGCTGTTAGCGCAATAGTGTAAACAATATCATCGACTAATGCACCACGAGATAAGTCATTAACTGGTTTTTTCATCCCTTGCAGCATTGGCCCAATACTAATGAGGTCAGCACTACGCTGTACCGCTTTGTAGGTTGTATTACCGGTATTAAGGTCAGGGAAGATAAAAACGTTCGCCTGACCTGCAACAGGACTATTAGGTGCTTTAGATGCTGC
The DNA here is from genome assembly GCF_030689115.1 of Psychrobium sp. 1_MG-2023. Classification (NCBI taxonomy): domain Bacteria; kingdom Pseudomonadati; phylum Pseudomonadota; class Gammaproteobacteria; order Alteromonadales; family Shewanellaceae; genus Psychrobium; species Psychrobium sp. 1_MG-2023. Next base: position 145,085 of record NZ_JAUYVJ010000004.1, read on the forward strand.
AACGTTTTTCATGACAGCGGCATCGTACTGTAATGGTCCATCGATCACTAAGTCTGGACGTTTTTGTTTAGCAAGTTCTGTCGCTTCACGGACTTTTTCGACATCAGAGCCTGAGCCAGATGTACCCGTAGAATAACTAATCATCGCTACTTTAGGCTGGATGCCAAACGCTGTCGCTGAGTCGGCAGATTGTATTGCTATTTCAGCTAATTGTTCCGCTGTTGGATCGGGATTGATGGCACAGTCACCGTAAATTAGCACTTGATCAGGCAGCAACATAAAGAAAATTGATGACACCAAACTAGTATTAGGTGCTGTTTTAACCAACTGCAATGGAGGGCGGATAGTGTTGGCCGTTGTATGGACTGCGCCAGACACCAGACCATCGACTTCCCCTAAGGCCAGCATCATAGAACCAAGGACAACATTATCTTGCAGTTGCTCTAAAGCGATGATATCTGTGATGCCTTTATGTTCACGCAGTTTAACCATTGGGGCGACATATAATTGGCGCACTTGCTCAGGGTCAATAATACTCACGCCAGGGCCAAGCTCTAAGCCTTGTTGCTTTGCTGTTAACTCAATCGCTTCTGGGTTACCCAACAAGATACAGTTAGCAATATTACGCATAGAACAAATAGCAGCGGCTTTAATCGTTCGAGGTTCTTCACCCTCAGGTAACACAATTGTTTTACCTGCGGTACGGGCCATTTCAGTTAATTTGTAACGGAAAGCCGCTGGAGAAAGGCGACGCTCACGACTGGATACTTGAGTTAAGGAACTGATCCAATGTTTGTCTATGTGACTGGCCATAAACTCTTGGACGTTATAAATACGTTTGGTGTCATCGATAGGCACTTCGTGATTAAAACTTTGCAAATCAATCGACGTTTGCCAAGTATTCGTTTCAACGAGCAAAATTGGTAGGCCGGTAGCCATTGCTTGTTCGCATAATTTCATGACTGGCTCTTCAGGTTCATAGCCATTGGTGAGTAACAACGCACCAATTTTAACGCCGTTCATCGCAGCCAAACACACTGAAACAATAACATCAGATCGATCACCTGAAGCAACCAGCAGTTTGTCAGCGTTAAAGTTGTCAACCATATTGGGAATACTTCGTGCGCAGAAACTAATGCTGCGCAGTCTACGCGAATGCAGCTGTCCTTCATTGATGACTTTGGCTTTTAAGTGATTAGCTAAGTCAATCACTCTTGGTGCGATAATCTTCTCGTTCCATGGTACATAACCCAGAACACGAATCGGACTGCGGCCAAACAGTTGGAAAACTTCCATTTGTTTTTGATGTGTTCCTGATAAGCTTCCAGCTAAGTCCGGTCGAATAACGCCATGTTCATCGATAGGGGCATTAATTTGGTTAACGATACAGCCTAAAATACGCTCTGAGCTCGTGCCCCCAAAACTTTGACAAGCAATTTCAATCCGCTCTTTTTGTTGAATAGCACTATCTGCACCCGGAGAGGTGACGAAAACAACCTCGGCATCAAGTGCCGTAGCAATTTTATTATTGAGTCTTGAAGAGTATTGTTGCTTTCGAGTGGGGACCATCCCTTCTATGACTAAAATATCATTACCTTCAAGGGCTTTATTAGCACGCTCTACGATTTCTTCAAGCAGGGTATCGGCTTTATTACCACTCATTAAGTTGGCAACATAGCTCGGTGCGAAAGGCTGCGGTGGTTTAATGTTTGGGTTAAGCCCAATGATGGCGGTTGAACGCTCAGGCCCTGTATCACCGTTACTTGGCTGGGCAATGGGTTTAAAGAAATTCACTTTAATACCGTGACGCTCTAAGGCATGAACAATCCCCATACTCACTGAGGTCAAGCCGACACCAAACCCAACAGGGACTAACATTATCGTTCTAGCCATAACTTATTGCTCCTGTTGAATTAAGCGAATTGAGTCTTGGGCAATGACAAGCTCTTCATTAGTCGGGATGACGATTGCCTGCGGACCTGCATTATTAGTGATGATGCCAGAAGCGCCAAAACGTGCGGCTTGGTTTTTGTCGTGATCGACTTTAAAACCAAAGATTGAGAGTTGTCGTAACACATTTTCACGAATCATGTCTGAGTTTTCGCCGATGCCTCCTGTAAACACCACTGCATCGAGCTGACCTAGCGGGACAGTATAAGAGGCAATGTATTTTGCCAGACGATAACAAAATATGTCTAATGCAAGACGAGCCCCTTCGTGGCCTTGTTCAGCTTCCTCTTCCAATACTCGGCAATCATTAGATAGCTGAGATAAACCAAGTAAGCCACTCTCTTTATTGAGCAGTTGATTAACCTGTGCTTGCTGATAACCGAGTTGGTCAATCAAAAAGTGGGAGATTGCAGGGTCTATATCACCACAGCGAGTTCCCATCACTAAACCTTCTAACGGCGTTAGACCCATACTTGTGTCAACACTTTGCCCGTTTTTTATCGCAGTGACACTTGCCCCATTACCAAGGTGAGCGCTAATGATGTTGAGTTGATCACGTTCGATTCCTAATAATTGAGAAGCTTGCTGGGTCACATAAAAATGGCTAGTACCGTGAAAACCATAACGGCGGATACCGTGTTCTTCGTAAAGTGAATAAGGCAAAGGGTACAGGTAAGCCTTTGCAGGGATCGTTTGATGGAAGGCCGTATCAAAGACCGCCACTTGCGGTAATTGATTAAATGCTTGCTGCGCTGCTTTGATACCTATGATATTCGCTGGGTTATGCAATGGGGCTAGCTGTGAAACTTGCTCTATCTGCGATAATACTTGCGGGGTAATAATGACAGACTCTGTAAAGGCTTCACCGCCATGCACGACGCGATGACCTACGGCGACAACATGAGTTGCAAGTTGATGCTGTTGCAAAAACGCAACTACAGTGTCTATGGCCTGTTGATGAGCGGCTTGGGCAGGCAATGTAACACGGTGTTTATTGCCTTGATATTTTATCGTGATAATAGGAGAGTCACTTGCCAACGAATCTGCCAATCCGCTTAATATTTGTTGTTGGGTTTGGGTGTCAATCAATGCGAACTTCAGCGAGGAGCTGCCGCAGTTTAATATAAAAACAAGCTTATCTGTCATTATTACTACCAGTAAATTAAACGTTTCAATAACCGCACACATTTTGTGCTTGTATTGTGTTGAAGGTGAACTAGTTATGGACTGTTGATTGTGTATTGCGATACAGTATGTTGAAACTTCGAAGATATTTAGCAAAAATAGCAAACACAGCACATAAAGTGTGTAAGCTGTATTATACTATGGGATAAGAGATAAACTAGTTCCACTTAGAGTTTTATTAATTTAAATCAACTGTAGACTATAAAAGATTGCTTTAACACCAATTGTTAGGAAAAAATATGCATGAATTAAAACAATTGATCGAGCAAGGACGACTTTATCAACACTTATGGCCTCAACAACGCGAGTTGTCGGCTATCTTCCCTGAAGGTCGAATTATCGCGCTGTGTAAATTATTACAAAAAGTTGCACCAATGATCGCAAGCCTTTCTTTTGTTGTTCAATTTCTTTATTTTGGTGAAGATGTGATTCCACGCGCACTGGCGATGTCTTTATTAGTGCTAAGCATTCCCTACCAAGGGCTTATCTGGTTGGGACATCGCTCAAAACAACCTTTATCTAGGAATTTATTATCTTGGTGTAGTGAAGTTCGCACTCAAATGATAAATGCTGGTATGTCAGTGAAGCCTATTCATGCCAAAGCAAGTTACATGGATATGGCTCAGTTGTTAAATGATGCTTATTCAAAACTCAATAAAGCCTTTGACTTACCTTAATACTTGATGCCGCTCCTCGACGTAAGCGCTGGTTCAACAGCGCTTAGCCATATTCATCGCCATGGCCTACACCCTGATTATTTCCATACCATGCTCGGCGCGAGCGGTGGGCCCAAATGGTTCACACTGTTTGGCTTAGACTGCTATTTATTTGGTGAGTTTTTTAACGGCCGCACCACACCTCTTCGACTTATAGGCTCATCGGCGGGGGCCTTTCGTTTTTCAGCGCTCGCTCAGGCCAATCCGATTGCAGCGATAAGACGTTTGGCTGATGACTATGCCGCTTTAGATTATCCAAAGGGCGCAACGGCACAAGAAATTGAGCTAAAAAGTATCGCGTTGGTCAACAAAACGTTGGGCGACACGGGTATCAAGGAAATACTAGAAAACCCTATATTTAAAGCCAACTTCATTACCGCGCGCACCCAAGGCCTCCTGTCGAGTGAGGTCTCGTTATTACAACTGTTTGGCTTGCTCAACGCATTCTGTGCAAATAGAATTGAGCGTTCAAGGCTTAATAAGCATTGTAAACGCATTGTTATTGGCGCTGATGTGAAGAGTTTAGTTATCTCAGATTTACATGGTTTAGACACTTGTTACGTTGAACTAACACCTGATAATATAAAACAATCACTTCTTGCTTCCGGTGCTATACCGATGTTGCTGCCCGGAATACCTCATATTAATGGGGCACCGCCCGGTGTCTTTCGAGATGGTGGATTAATCGATTATCATTTTAATAGTAAATTTGAAGGGAGTGAAGAGCAGCCTCTAGTGTTGTACCCTCACTTTACTAATCAACCAAAAGCAGGATGGTTTGATAAAAATCTTAAGCGTAAGCCTCTCGACGCACATTATGATAATGTGGTTATGTTAACACCGACAAAAGATTTCATCAGGCAGTTACCGTTACAGAAAATTCCAGATAGAAATGACTTTAAAACCATGAGTTTAACTCAGAGGCAAACCTATTGGGGCGAGGTGATGAAACAAAGTCATCTACTCGCGCAAGAATTTCATACGCTAGTCACTAAACAACAGCTAGATCATATTAAACCATTGAAATTGAATTGATTAGGCTTTTTTTTGTCAATACTTTGGTGCTAGTATCAAGAGCATTATATTTCTCAACAGCTAATTTTATGAATCATAATCTGAAATACCGTGTTGCTTTCGTTCTTTCATCATTTATATCGATTTCTGCTTTTGCTAATTCACCAAAGCCGGTGAGAGACAGTATTGATCTAGTCGCAGAGTCGACGTTTACCCAAGGTGTTGAAGGACCGGTTGTTGGCCCTCATGGTTACTTATACGCGGTTAATTTCTCAAAGCAAGGTACCATTGGCAAGATAGACTCGAAGGGAAGCGCGCAATTATATGTAGCATTACCTGAGGGAAGTACGGGAAATGGATTACAATTTTCTCCATCAGGTTTGTTGTATGTTGCCGATTACACTGGACACAACATTTTAATGGTTGATCCAAAAACAAAAAGTGTTTCGGTTCATGCTCATAATGCAGAAATGAATCAGCCCAATGATATTGCGATGATGAGCGATGGGACTTTGTTTGCCAGTGATCCTAATTGGTCGAAAGGAAATGGTCAACTGTGGCGTATTAGCCCGGATGGGCAAACGCAACGAATGGCGGAAAACCTAGGAACGACTAACGGTATTGCTATCAGCCCAAACGAGAAAATATTATATGTTAATGAGAGTGTTCAACGTAAAGTATGGGCATACGATCTTGATAAGAACCATAATATTAGTAACAAGCGCCTGTTGATCGAATTTAACGAGCATGGGCTTGATGGCATGCGTTGTGACAAACTTGGCAACCTCTATATCGCCCGCTATGGAGCTGGGGTTGTATTAAAAGTAACGCCGCAAGGGCGCGTGATAAAAGAGTTTCGTCTTAAGGGCTTATTTCCAACAAACGTCGCCTTATCAAATGATCAGTCACGCCTTTATGTCACAATGCAAAAGCGTGGGTCTGTTGAGTATCTCGTATTAAACTAGTCACGCTGTTTATTGTAATGTCCCGATGTCATAACCGGAGTTACGTCCTGTCAGGGGAGGTTAATTGACACTAATAGCTTAAACTACTCCAGAGTCTGATAGAGGTTAATCACGAAATCCAATTCAATATTAAGATTCTGAGCCTGTTGGATTTGCTCGGTGATTACTTCATTTGCTTTCCACGCAAATGGCGTCATTTGTAATAGGGCGACACGATGTTCATCAGTTGGGCAAATTGTGAAACTGAAATTTTCGCTGCTCATGCGTTTAAAACCTTTAAACACTGTGTCTTGAGTATCATGAGCCCTAACATCTTGATAAATATACTCTCTGAGCTGCCAGAGGTGGCGAGGACCAGGGGTAATTGTCAGTAGCAGCCCTTTGTCAGTTACTACACGCTTTAACTCATCCTCATTTGCTGGTGCATAAACCTTTAAGATTAAGTCGATACAGTTATCAACTAATGGTAATTTATCTGAGCTAGCGACACTATAATGCCCTTGTTTGTCTTGCTTAGCAGCTTTAATAATCGCGGGTTTGGATATATCGACCCCGTAAGTGTCTAACGATGTCACTCTTTGCTTAACCTGTCTTGTGTAGTAGCCTTCACCACAACCTAAATCGAGTAGGGTAGACACTTGCTGCTGCTTAATTATTTGGGCAATTTTTTCAGCTAACGGCTGATAATAGTCTGCATTAAGAAAGTCATGACGAGCGCTAATCATTTCTTTACTATCTCCAGGTTGCTTTGACTTTTTACGTTGAACGGGTAATAGATTGAAATACCCTTGCTTGGCTCGATCAAACTGGTGGTTGTTACTACAACTTAGGTTGGTATGGCTTGGTGATAGCACGAGCTGCTGATCGCAAATAGGACAGGCGTAAAACATAGACAAAGATGTTCTCAAGATGGAAAAACAGGCGCATTGTAGTGTAAAAACGCCTGTAGTGCTAGTTAAGTGCTTTTTCTAGGATAGCAACGTCATGATATTGAGCAAATTTCAAACCTGATTCGGTTAAAGTGCCAATATGCTTAAAGTCGAAGTTCTGGTGTAATTTGACTGACTCTGGGTTTGGCAAGGTGATTAAGCTGTATGCTCTGTGGAATTGGTGTTTTTCGAGCGCCTCAAACAAATAACGGAACAAGATTTTACCGACGCCTTTAAGTTGGCAAGCTGGAGATTTATAAATAGTGATTTCGGTCGAGTTAGCATAAGCGGCTTTTAGGTTGTAAGGACTATTAAACGCAAATGCAACCACTTGTTCATGGTGCACAGCAACTAATACTTCGTTGCGAGGGGAGCTTTTAATATGTTTAAACCAAGCTTGTCGCTTCTCTGAAGGCCAAGGTTTTAAATCGAAAGTTGCTGCTGAGTGACGAATATAGTGATTATAAATTGAATCAATTTCAGTGAGATCATCGAGGGTGGCTTGACGGATTTTTAGCATATCTTTAATAGGTTCCTCGTTGTTTATTGACAGCTAAATCTTGAACAAAAGGTGCTCAATTGTCAATAAACAAAAAGGATAAATTGATTAAACCATGGAATAGGGAATCAGCCTAAAATTCGAAGCTAGACCAAATCGGTGCATGATCTGATGGTTTGTCAATACCACGAAGCTCATAATCAACATCCGATTCAGTACAATATTGACTAAGGTTTTGTGTTGCTAGAATAACATCAATACGTAGGCCACGGTTATCATCAAAGCCACGTGAACGATAATCAAACCAGCTATAGCATTCTTCTCTTTCTGGGTGTAATAAACGGAACGTGTCGTCTAAGCCCCAGCCTTGTAAAGTCCCTAGCCATTCGCGCTCTTCGGGTAAAAAGCTGCACTTACCAGTGCGTAACCAGCGCTTCGCGTTATCTGGTCCAATACCAATATCGATGTCCGCTGGAGAGATGTTAATATCACCCATCACGATCACATTTTCCTCATTGGTGTGATTAGTGGTCAAGTAGTGTTGCAAGTCTTGATAGAACTTTTCTTTTGCAGGGAACTTGGTTTCGTGGCTACGGTTTTCCCCTTGTGGGAAATAGCCATTTAACACGCGAACTTTATTGCCGGCTTTTGTTGTGACAGTGGCCATGATCATACGACGTTGTGCATCTTCTTCATCGGTTGGAAAGCCATATTGCACATCTTCCACCTCAAGGTTAGTCATAAGTGCAACGCCATAGTGGCCCTTTTGACCGTGATAAAATACTTTATAGCCCATTGCCTCAACTGCTTCTAAAGGAAACTGTGGGTTATCGACTTTGATTTCTTGCAGGCCAATTACTTGTGGTTGATGTTTTTCGATGAGAGCTTCTAACTGATGAAGACGAGCCCGCAGACCATTAATGTTAAAAGAAATTGCTTTCATAATGCTTAACCTTGATAAATAGTTACTGTGAGGGTTAATCACAGCATGATAATAATTGTTTATTCGATGAAAAAGCTGATTCGTGAACGAGGATTGAGGTAACTTCTTACCTGCTCAGGTAAACCTTGCCCGGAGATTGCCGATTCAATGGCAATCCCTTCTTCATCTTCAATATTAATAATGGCGGCATCATCGCGAGGGATGTTTTCATCATACACCATTACATTAGGGTAAAGTAATTTATTCGAATTAACAGTAATTACAATACCAATTTGATCGGTATTTAATCGAACAAAAGTACCAGGAGGGTATACGCCCATGGTTTTAACAAAAGCACCAAGCTGTTGCGGATCAAATAAATGAGCTTTATTTTTAAATAAGAAAGATAAAGCTTGTGAAGGTGACTTGGCTTTTGATTCATCTAGCGGATAGCACAAGTTATCATAATAGTTAACCAGTGAAATAACCAATGATAAAGGGTTTAACTTATCAGCAGTCAATTGACTTGGGTAGCCACTTCCATCAGCGAATTCATGGTGCTCGAGAACAAGTTGTTTTACATTATCAGAAATATTTGGCGCGTTATTGAGATATTCAACAGAGTATTCAGTATGCTTTTCAGTAACAAATTTACGTTTTGCTGGAGACACATCTTTGCCGGTATAAAATTGGCTTGGTATTTTCATTTTACCAATATCATGGAGTAAACCCGCTGTACCTAAATCTTCAATTTGCTGTTTGTCATACTTTAAGTAATTGCCGATCATCATCGACAATAACGATACTGAGATTGCGTGCTGGTGGATATCGATATCGTCTCTGTCATCTCCGACTAAATGAAGAACAAGATCATCTTTAGCCATTAGTGCTTCAGCCATCGAACTGATCACTTCTTCCGCTTCCTGCATCGCGAGTAAAGGGCGGGCTTTTATTTTACTGGTTAAAGACCGAACCTGACTTACTGCTATTTGGTAGGCTCCTTCACATTTTTTTAATGAACGACGGTAACCCTGCATAGCTTCAATCTGCTTTTGCTTTATTTTGGTTAACTCATCGAGTTGTGGCTGCATATTAACATTGCTGTTAATCGGGGGTTGTGATGACTCTTCGATGGCCGGTAAAGGGTTCGCAGTACTCTTGTGAGGAATGGCATAAACATGGCTAATATTAGCCTGATTTAACATCGCTATTTGTTTTTGTGACGTTATCTTAAAGCGGTTGAACATAAACGGATGTTCATTCCAGCCAACTGGGATTTCGATAAAAATCCCTGGTTGTAATCGCTGAATGGTGAGTTTTATACGAGCTTGGTTGGCCATGGACTAAGGGAGTACTTTCTTATACGGCTTAACAGTAACTTGTTGATATACACCGGCAGTAATATACGGATCAGCGTCTGCCCATTGTTGGGCTTGTGTTAGCGAATCGAATTCGGCAATAACCAATGAACCAGTAAAGCCTGCGGCGCCTGGATCTTCACTATCGATGGCAGGGGTTGGTCCGGCGACTAATAGACGACCCTCATTATTTAATATTTGTAGACGCTCAAGATGTGCAGGTCGTGCTGCAAGGCGGTTTTCTAAACTGTTTTCAACATCTTCTGCATAAATGACATACCACATGCTATTTTTTCTCCTGTTCTGAGGTTTCTTCATCTTCAGGCATATATTTATACAAGTAGATACCCGTGACAATAAATAAGACAAAAGTTAAGGCGGTTAGGCCAAACACTTTAAAATTAACCCAAGTATCTAGACTTAGATTAAATGCAATATAATAATTAGCGATAGCACTAACGATACAGGTCAGCGCCCAGCCGAGAGTTATATTTCGCCAAACACTGTCGGGTGCATCAATTTCAGTACCGAGTAATTTCTTAGGAATAGGGTCAGACATTACTTGATAGGCAAGTAATACGACGGCAAAAATACCGTAAATTATGGATACCTTCCATTTAATGAAAGCATCATCATGGAGGTACAGTGTGAGCGCACCAAAAACACTAACAACAGCAAAGGTAATCCAATGGCTTCGCTCAATTTTTTTAAAAATGATTTGTAACAATGCCAACTGAATGACTGTGGCAGCAATTAACGCGCCTGTTGCGGCATAGACATCGATAAGGTAATAGGTAATAAAAAATGCCAATAGTGGCAGAAAATCGAGTAACTGTTTCATAAGACTTACTTATTAAAATTTAAAGCTATTGTAATAAAATATCATTCGGGCCGCTATAACTTATTGGTGCTTAGATAGAAAAAGCCCATGATTTAATACTAAATCATGGGCTTTAAGTTAGGGCTTTGTGAAAAACCTCTTAGCTTAATGTGGCTTGCTTCATGCTCGAAATGAATGCGGCTAATTGTTCTAGCATTATTGTCGGTTGGTCTAGGTTATTCTCAATAATCTTAACTACTGCTGAGCCACTAATAATACCATCAGCACCGGCGGCCAAACCGGCTTTAGCATCATCGGGTGTTGAAATCCCAAACCCTAGAAGAAGGGGTGCAGCTTGATTATCTTTCAAGGTGGTTATCAAATCTTCAACGGGCATTTTTACCTTTGACTCTGTGCCTGTTACACCAGCACGGCTTAATAGGTAGGTATAGCCTTGTGTTTGCTGTGCTACCTGTTTAAGCGTCTCTTCGCTGCCATTAGGAGGTGCGATAAAAATACTTTGAATACAAGCCTGCTCAGCTGCTGCTTTGAATGGCGCGGCTTCGCGAAGTGGAACATCAGCGATTAGAACAGAATCAACCCCAGCGGCTTGACACTGTTGATAGAACTCACTGATACCATTACAGGCTACTAAATTGGCGTAAAGCAACAACCCAATTGGTACTTGAGGGTGCTTACGACGAATGTTAGCGATAATGTCAAAGCACACCGCTGGTGTAGTGCCCGCTTCAAGTGCACGATCACTCGCGGCTTGAATTGTCGGGCCATCGGCACTTGGGTCAGAGAAGGGAATGCCTAACTCAAGTGCATCCGCACCAGCGGCAACTAGCGTATCAATAACCGCTAGTGATTGCTCCGGGTTTGGATCGCCTATGCAGACAAACGGAACAAAAGCACCTTGTTTTTTTTCTTTTAAATCAGCGAAAAGCTGTTGATAACGGTCACTCATTATTGTGCCTCCTGAGAATTTTCGCTGCTTTTATTATCTAGAATAGTGGTCACATGGGCTAAATCTTTATCGCCACGGCCTGATAAGTTAACCAATAAGGTTGCTGGCTTATCTAGCTGATTTGCTAACTGGTAAGCATAGGCAAGAGCATGCGATGACTCGAGGGCAGGGATAATGCCTTCACTGCGAGCTAAGCGCTGAAATGCTTCTAATGCTTGATCGTCAGTGACTGACTCGTAACGGGCACGGCCAATGGCGGCGAGGTGGGCATGCTGAGGTCCAACGCCCGGGTAATCTAGGCCTGCTGACACAGAATAAGACTCCTCAATTTGCCCATCTTTATCTTGCATTAAATAAGTATAAGTCCCGTGGATTATTCCTTTGCGCCCTTTACCGATCGTTGCGCCGTGATGGCCTGAATCAACGCCTAAACCCGCAGGCTCTACGCCAACAAGTTCAACTCCACTCTCTTCGATAAAGTCATTAAACATACCTATAGCGTTCGAGCCGCCGCCAACACATGCAATAACAGTATCAGGTAATTGGCCTTCAGCAGCCAGGATTTGCTGTTTTGCTTCTTCGCCAATCATCTTTTGGAATTCACGAACCATAGTCGGGAATGGGTGAGGCCCAGCAGCGGTTCCTAACAAGTAATGGCTGCTGTCATAGTTTGCTGACCAATCACGTAGGGCTTCGTTCACTGCGTCTTTTAACGTACCGCTACCTGCCGTTACAGGAATAACTTCAGCGCCCATCAACTTCATGCGAAATACATTCGGTTGCTGACGTTCACAATCTTTAGCCCCCATGTAGATTCGGGCCTTTAAACCAAGAAGGGCACAAGCTAGTGCCGTAGCAACGCCGTGCTGGCCAGCGCCCGTTTCGGCAATTATTTCTTTTTTGCCCATACGTTTAGCTAGCAGTGCTTGACCTAATACTTGGTTAGTTTTATGTGCACCGCCATGCAGTAAATCTTCGCGCTTTAAATAGATTTTGACTAATGGATTTGGACTGAAGTTACGGCACAAAGTTAATGCCGTAGGACGCCCTGCGTAGTCCTTTAACAAACTCATAAATTCGTTTTGGAAGCTTTCGTCACTTTGGCTATCGACGAACGCTTGTTCTAACTGTTCTAATGCTGGCACAAGGATCTCTGGCACAAACATACCGCCAAAGTCGCCGAAATAGGGTGAAACTGTACTCATTTAGGTATCCCCAATTATACTGATTTATGTTAATCGTATTCTAAAAGTAAAATGGCATTAATCCGTTGTTGATTAATACGCTCTAATTTGTTGCATCAAACGCTTGATTTGCACTAAATCTTTAACCCCTGGGCTAGATTCGACTCCAGAGTTAACATCTAGGCCCAAAAATCCGCAATTGGCCGCGAGTTTTATATTGTCTGGACTTAAACCACCTGCCAGCATCGCTTGCTCACGCGTAGGTTTGGCGACTTTTTCCCAGTCAAACGTATGGCCCGTACCACCAAACTGAATATTATGATCAGTGGTTACAGCGCTGTCGATCAGTAAGCGGTCAACGATTTGATAATGTGTGTCTTCACAGAGCTTATCGCTACGCAGCGCCAACCAAATTTGACAGCTAGCGGGTAATAATGGCTTGAGTTGTTCGATGTAGGCTTGATCTTCTCCACCGTGTAATTGAACAACATCTAACGTGAGTTCATTAGCGATTTCAGCGACTTTTTCCACCGCTTCACTCACAAATACTCCAACAAAGCGAAGCGCGGCGCTGTCTATAATTTCTCGTGCTGTACCTACTGTAATGTAACGAGGTGACTTAGGCGCAAAGATTAAACCACCATAGACAGCACCAGCGGCTGCTGCGGCAATTGCTGTCTCTGGGTTGGTCATGCCACAGATTTTTGTTTGACCATAAATAAGCTCACGGCAAGCAAGATCAATATTTGGTTGCTCCATTAACGAGCTACCAACCAAGAAGCCTTGAACAAATGGAGACAAGTTAAGGATTTGCTGGTGAGTTGATATACCTGACTCAGAAATTATCACTCTGTCATCACCAATTTGTGGTGCCAATTTCTTGGTCGTATTGAGATCGATAGATAGGTCACGCAAATCACGATTATTAATACCGATAATCTTAGCATCAAGCGCTAAAGCACGTTCGAGTTCTTCTTGGTTGCTGACCTCGGTTAAAATATCCATGTGGTACTGTGCAGCAAAATCACTAAGGGCACGATATTTATCATCATCAAGTACAGAGAGCATTAAGAGTATTGCATCTGCACCCATATATCTTGCTAGTAAAATCTGATAAGGGTCGATGAAAAAATCTTTACACAGAATAGGTTGCTCGATAAGGGCTCGCACTTCACGAACATACTCAAAGCGCCCTTGAAAATATTTTTCGTCAGTGAGCACAGATACACCACTGGCATAATGCTGATAAGCACCGCAGATTTCACCAAGGTTAAACTCATCACGAATTAAACCTTTTGAAGGTGAAGCTTTTTTGCATTCTAGGATGTAACTGGCATTAGGCGCATTAAGCGCATCAAACAAGCTACGCTTTGATGGTTCAAGCCCTTGACTGATGTCGGCCTTAGGATATTCATTTTCTAGACGCGCAAGTTGTGGTGCTTTATCTGCGACTATCTGATCTAATACGGTGCCGGTAATTTTAGTGCCGGCAATGATACGTTCTGAATTCATTAGGCTGTAAACTCCTGACTGGCGGCAGCTAATTGCTCTACAACTTGGTAGGCTTTTCCGCTTGAAATAATTTTGTTCGCTAAGCTAACCCCTTCGGCTAGGCTGGTCACGTTGTTGCTAAGATATAAGGTAGCCGCAACATTGACTGCCACCGCATTTTGGTGCGCGGGTGCCCCTTGGCCTTTTAACAACGCTGTAATGAGTGTCGCATTTTCTGCTGCATCACCACCGCGTAGTGCTTCAATAGGTGTTGTTTCAACACCTAAGTCATCTGGCGTGACTTGATAAGTCGTGATCACACCATTGTTTAACTCAGCAACATCACTGGGACCATGAATGGCAAGTTCATCAAGACCCGAGCCATTGACGACTAATGCCCGAGTGACGCCGACTAACTGTAGTGTCTTTGCAATAGGTTCAATGAGATTTTTATCGTACACCCCCATTAATTGAGTCTTTGGCGCTGCTGGGTTGATTAACGGGCCTAGGACATTAAAGATGGTGCGTGTTTTGAGTGCTTGACGCACAGGGACTGCAAAACGAACACCTTGGTGGTATTGCACAGCGAATAGGAAACACAAGTTGTATTTATCAAGACACTCGCGTGATTGTTCTGGCGTCATATCTAGCTTGATACCTAAGGCTTCAAGTAAGTCAGCTGAGCCGGACTTTGATGACACACTGCGGTTTCCATGTTTGGCAACCTTAATTCCGCAAGCCGCGGCGACAAACGCACTGGCTGTTGAAATATTGATGGTGTCTGAACCGTCGCCACCGGTACCACAACTGTCAATAAAATCATAATCAGGGCTTGGAAAACTCACTGCCGCTTCTTTGAGAGCGAGGGCTGCACCTGCGATTTCATCGGGTGTTTCGCCTTTCATTTTTAATGCGGTTAAAATCGAGCTAAGAACGATAGGCTCAACATTCCCTTGAACAATTTGGCTAAATAATTGTTGGCTTTGTTCAAGACTTAATGACTCGCCTTGATAAAGTTGTTCTAAAATTGAATGGATCATAATCTTTCCTTGCTGGTCATTAAATGATTAAGCGATTGAATTAATAGTTTCTCACCATCCGGGGTTAGTATCGACTCTGGGTGAAATTGAAAACCTAATACCGTTTTGTTGCGATTAGTTATCGCCATCACAATATCGTCGATGGTTGCAATGACCTCTAATTGCTCTGGTACGTGATGAGCCATCAAAGAATGATAGCGCGCAACGGGCATTGGGTTAATTAAATGAGCAAAAGGGCCTGTATTGTCGTGAACAATGGCAGAAGACTTACCATGAACAGTTTGCGGAGCTAAACCGATTTTACCGCCAAATGCTTCAACTATAGCTTGATGCCCGAGACAAATACCTAGCATTGGTACTTTATCGATACAGCGGCTGATTAAATCACATAAACAACCTGCTTCACTGGGTGCACCGGGTCCTGGAGAAAGTACTAGGACAGGCGGTAATTCGCTGGCATTCATTTGAGCGATAATAAACTCGGGATCGATATCATTACGGTAAATCGTTACTGTTGCGCCCATAACACGAAATTGATCAACCAAGTTATAGGTAAATGAGTCGAAATTATCGAGTAAGAAAACATGACAATCGATTAAATTAGGCATAAAAACCTCCTTTTGCCGCAATGGCACTAATCACAGCTTGTGCCTTTGAGCGGGTTTCATCGGCTTCTGCTTGTGGGTCTGAGTCAAATACCACACCAGCTCCGGCTTGAATCACCGCTTTTCCATTGCTGACAAAGGCAGAGCGAATAACGATACAAGTATCCATGTCGCCCGCGCTGTTAATGTAACCAACAGCACCACCATAGCTACCACGGCGCTGTTGTTCTACGTCGCGAATTAATGCCGAGGCTTTAATCTTAGGCGCACCCACTAAAGTACCCATATTCATACAAGCTTGGTAAGCATGCAAAGCGTCTAGGTCGTTGCGAAGTTGACCAGTAACACGAGAAACGAGGTGCATCACGTGAGAATATCGATCGACCTTAAGCAGTTCCGCGACTTGGCGTGTGCCAGCTTCGCTGATGCGTGCAACATCGTTTCGAGCAAGGTCAACTAGCATAATATGCTCAGCTAATTCTTTCTTATCAAGACGTAAATCTAATTCCATGCGCCCATCTAAATCGGGGTTTATACTACCGTCACTATTAAAACCACGACGTCTAGTGCCCGCAATGGGATAAACTTCAACTTGATTACTGAGTTGTTCATACTTAAGCGCACTTTCAGGGGATGCGCCAAATAACACAAAATCTGCATCCTTAATGTAAAACATATAAGGTGATGGGTTCGTGGCTTTAAGTTGGTTATAGGCGGCAAATGGGTTGGGGCAATCCATCGTAAATGCGCGCGATGGCACGACTTGAAAAATATTGCCCTGTATAATTTGCTGTTTCAAACCATTAACGATGCCTTTAAATGAGTCATCATCGATATTAACTTGTACCGGAGTTGTTATCGGTGCGCCAACTAACTCATTAGGTTCAAAGTTATTCACCTGCTCGACAAGGGCTTGGTGTTTTTGATTGATTACATCGGTTAGAGCAGGGTTAAATTGATGAGAGATCACCACCGACTCTCCCCCTTGATGGTCCAGCATCACCATATCTTCAATTAAGTAGAAAACAAAGTCGGGACAATGGTTATTGTTGCTCTGTACTTCTGGTAGGTCTTCGATACTAGCAATCATGTCATAAGCAAAGGTGCCAGCAATAAAGCGATGTTGGTCATGACTTCCTTGACTTAATAGTTGTTGCAAATCACGCAGAGCACTAAATGGTGACGGTGCTTTAAGGCGTAGATCTTGGTCTAGCTCAATGGGTGGTTGTGGGTATTCAATGGTTAATAGGTGTTGGTCACTCGCTTTGTGATAATCAGTGAAGTGCTGTTTTAATTGGACAATAAGTGGCAGGCCATTGTCATTCAGTGCGGTGAAGGTAACTTGTCGGTGTTGGCAGGTAATTTTCAGTGCACTTGAGACAAGCAAGAGGCTTTTTAAGTTATCTTTGCTATTGATCTCCGCAGATTCGAGAAGCATAACATCGTGTTTGTCCTGCGTTAACTGGGCAAATAGCTCGGTAGGGCTCTGACTGTAACGACAAGTGGTTTTACTTATTTGACTTTGTATCATCGGTTTAATTCACTGTATTCCGTGTTAATGCTTGAAGCGAATTTATCTATAAAAAAACCCGCTATGAGAAGCGGGTTTAGTAGTTGTTTGGGTTATTTTATGCAACAACAGACTGGTCCCGCGAAAATTGATCGCGCCACCACCATAAATTTGTAAGGATAGTCTGTACGTTTTGTTGCATAATAAGCTCTAATTCGTTTTTAGTGTGCTTTGTCGGTATTTATTCAACTGTTAATTGGTAATCGTTGATAAAATTGTAAACACCGCAAGCTAAATAGTCGCTATAGAAGATAATATTTTGGTTCTATTGTCAAGTAACATTTTCGCGTCTGTGAAAACTTCTTATAAGGTTTAGAGTAAATGATTTTTGATCTGCACTGCCATAGCACAGTCTCTGATGGCAAGTTAACACCACAACAGCTGCTAGAACGCGCTGTAGAAAGGGGTGTCGACGTCTTAGCTTTAACCGATCACGACACCACTGATGGCATTCCTTTAGTCCAAAAAGCTATAGCTGATAACAAATTAGACATACGTCTAATTAACGGTGTTGAGATATCAACCTGCTGGGAAAACAAAGATATTCATATCGTTGGCCTACACTTTGATCGTGAGCATCCGGCGATGATTGACTATTTGACTAAGCAAAGTGAGATCCGTGAAGCCCGTGCAAAAGAGATTGCTAGGCGTTTAGAAAAGACTGGTTTGGTCACTGATGTATATGACGGTGCTAAGCGCATTGCGGGAGAAGGGCAGATTGGCCGTGGCCATATTGCCCGTTATTTAATTGAGCAAGGAGTGGTAAAAGACAATGCCACAGCGTTTAAAAAATACCTAGCGCGAACCAAAGTTGGTTATGTGCCTAGCCCTTGGCCTGATATGAAGTCTGCGATTGATGTGATACAACAAAGTGGGGGCTTAGCCGTGTTAGCCCACCCGATGGGGTACAAGCTCTCTGGGAAATGGCTACGTAAGCTTACCGTGGCATTTAAAGCCGCTGGTGGTGATGGCTTAGAGGCCGCAGGTTGCCAGTTAGCACCGCCACACCGTCAGCATTTAGCATCGTTGGCCCAAGAATATGAGCTACTCGCCTCAGCTGGCAGTGACTTTCACTTTCCTTCAAGCTGGATAGAGCTTGGGCGAAACCTTTATTTTGCTAAAGGGGTAACTCCTATTTGGCAACGATGGCCAGAATACGCGCAGCCTCAAGAGGCTAGCGCACACTAAGGAAGAAGTATGAGCCAATTTTTTTATGTTCACCCTGAGAATCCGCAACAGCGTTTGATTGATCAAGCAATTGAGATTATTAATAAGGGGGGCGTGATTATATACCCGACGGATTCAGGTTATGCCATCGGTTGTCAGTTGGATAACAAAGGGGCACTTGAGCGTATTTGTCGAATTCGAGATTTAGATAAGCAGCATAACTTTACTTTGATGTGCAGTGATTTAGCGCAAATATCCAATTATGCAAAGTTCGATAATCAGTGTTATCGTGCACTACGTAACAATACGCCAGGCGGTTATACGTTTATTTTTCGCGCCAATAAAGAAGTGCCTAAGCGGGTCCAAAATCCAAAACGTAAAACCATTGGTTTACGGGTGCCAGATAATAAGATTGCTCATGCGTTATTAGATGCATTAGGTGAACCTATCCTGTCGACGTCACTAATCCTTCCAGGAGAAGATATCACCGAGTCTGATCCTGAGCTTATTCGTGATAAGTTAGAAAAGCACGTTGATTTGATTGTTAATGGTGGTCATTTAGGTGAACAACCGACCACAGTTATCGATATGTCAGAAGGTAGCTTTGAAATTATCCGTGTTGGCGCTGGCGATCCTAGCCCGTTCGAATAACGTGTTGAACATAAGTGTAATTTAATGTCTGAGCAACAAACGTCGAATAAGATCGACAATACAGCGTTAATTGAGCAATTAACTAAGCCACCAATAGCTATTGTTGACGGCGAGCCGGTGGCGGATAAGCCACAAGATTTATTTATACCCCCTGAAGCGTTAACCGTATTTCTTAACGCGTTTGAGGGACCGCTTGATTTGTTATTGTATTTAATTCGTAAACATAAATTCGATATTTTAGATTTACCTATTAGCGATATAACCGATCAATACATGGAATATGTTGATTTAATGAAAGGGTTAAACTTGGACTTAGCCGCTGAATATCTATTAATGGCGGCAATTTTAGCTGAGATTAAATCGCGGATGTTATTGCCCGTTGAAAAAGAAGTCGAAGAGGTAGAGGATGATCCTCGGGCTGCCTTGGTTGAACGCCTCAAAGAATATGAGCAATTTAAGCAAGCCGCACTTGATATTGATTCGCTGCCACGTATTAATCGCGATTATCATGCCGCGAATGCTGACAAGGCTGATAATCTAACCGAAGTCGTACTCGCACCGCAAGTGACGCTACAGGATTTAACCGCAGCCTTTGCCCGTGTGGTTAAACATATTGATGTCAATGCCCACCATCATATTCAACGGGAATCGTTATCAACTCGAGAACGCATGAGCCAAATTATGCTACAGCTACAATCACAAGAGCAGCTGCAATTTAACCAACTGTTTAAATTCGAGGAAGGGCGTAGCGGTGCCATTGTTTCATTTTTAGCTATTTTGGAGCTATGTAAGTCAAAACTTATCGGCATTGCATTATTAGACAGCGAAGAACAACTGGCTATATTTTTATTACAGGCGCAAGATGAGTAACTCAAGTCAATGAACACACCAGAAAAGCAATTAATCGAAGCTGCCTTATTTGCCGTGGATAAACCCTTAACAATTAAACAGCTCCAAGAATCAGTGCTGGCATCGTTTCAATTAAAAAAATCTCAAGTCTCAGACATTCTGAATGAATTAGACCATGAGTATAAAGATCGTGGGGTTTTGCTACAGCAAACGGCGTTAGGCTATCAATTTATCACCAATCCGGCACTCAGTGACCAGCTTAGTTGTCTTTGGACTGAGAAGCCTGCCAAATATTCGCGAGCTTTACTTGAGACTTTAGCCTTAATCGCGTATAAACAGCCGATTACACGTGGTGAGATAGAGCATCTTCGTGGTGTGGCTGTTAGTAGTCATATCATTAAGACCATGACTGAGCGACAATGGATTAAAATTGTTGGACATAAGGAGATACCGGGTAAGCCCGCTTTATATGGAACGACTAACGGCTTTTTAGATTATTTTGGCTTAACTTCGTTATCGCAACTACCACAATTAACAGAAAACCAACTCGATGCTGCCATTAGTAGTTTCGAGCAACAATAGGCATCACGATGAGTGAAAAATTACAAAAAGTATTAGCACGCGCAGGCCAAGGCTCACGCCGAGAATTAGAAAAAGCGATCAGTGAAGGCAAAGTCAGCGTTAATGGCGAGATAGCTTCCCTAGGTGCGCGTGTTGAAACATCGGATGCGATTCGCTATAACGGCATTTTAGTTAACCTTGAAGAGTCTGACAAACAGATTTGCCGTGTCATTGCTTATCATAAACAAGAAGGTGAACTTTCAACACGTAAAGATCCCGAAGGTCGTGATACTATCTTCGATCGTTTGCCAAAAATTCGCAATAGCCGTTGGATTGCTATTGGTCGTTTAGACACTAATACGTCCGGCTTAATGTTATTTACCACTGATGGTGAATTAGCTAACCGTTTAACTCGCTCAAAAATGGAAATTGAACGTGAATATGCGGTGCGAACGTTTGGCGAAGTGGTTGATAAAAACATCCAACACCTGCGTTCGGGTGTTGAGCTAAAAGAAGACGGCAAAGTTAACTTCACTAAAGTTAAACTACAACCGGGTGAAGGCTTAAACCGTTGGTATCACGTGATCATGACTCAAGGGCGCGATCGCGCTGTACGTCAAATGTGGGAGCATGAAGAAATCCAAATTAGCCGTTTAATACGTTTGCGTTACGGAAACATCGCGCTAGATAAATCGCTGCCTCGAGGCGGTTGGCAAGATCTGGAACTAGCTCAAATTAATTACTTACGCGGCTTAGTTGGGTTAGCTGATGAAACTGAATCGTTTCTAAATTTACGCGAAGAACACCGTAACAAAACGGCGCGTATTCGCCGTGCTGTGCGTAAACACGCTGCGTTTAAAAAAGCGGATGAACAACGAGCAGGAAAACCAGCGAAAAATAAGAAGCACCGCCAGAAACAAAAACCACGTACGCGCTCTTAACCTCATTTCTTCGCTTAGTTTAAGTATAAATGATGGGTTGCTTTGTTTGATTTAATTTATCAAAGCCGCTCATCGCATTTCTTTTTCTCTGTATCAAATCTTTTGTCCAATAGACTCTTTGTTACTCGCCATTTAAGGACTGTCATGAAAATTGAAGTGACGACCTCACCGCAGACATCAGACTTAAAAACGATAAGTGAAGGTATTCAACGCTATAATCAACGCTTCCTAGCTGATGACGTTGTGTTTGAGCCTGACACTCGCTTTGCTGTTTTTGCTAAAGACAACCAAGGGGTGGTTGTTGGCGGCATACGAGCCACTGCCTTTTGGAACTATTGTATTATTGAACTGTTGTGGTTATCAGAAGATGTTAGAGGGCAAGGGGTTGGCGTAGACTTGATGGTCGCTGCAGAAGCCTTTGCTCGTGATAATGGCTTTAGCCATGTACGCACTGAAACCTTAAGTTTTCAGGCAAAACCTTTTTATGAAAAGATGGGCTATAGCGTGTTCGGCGAGTTAGTTGATCATCCCAAAGGTCACACTACCTATTGTTTGGTTAAAGCGCTTTGAGTTATAACCATACTTCGGGCTGTATTGGACCCGAAGTATAGAAAATTACAAGGTAAGTTTACTTTTGAATAGGTGGCTCTGTTATCGTGACACGACAACTAGTACATTCAAAGCCCTCATCAATCATTATAGCGAGGCGGCGCCATCGCATCATGCCAGTTCGGTTGGCAATAGAGTGAACGTAAGGTGCACTTGCGTGAGTCCATGAGTAAGTGCCTTCCTCTGCCAACTTATTTAATTTTTCAAAATCAATAAATCCTTCCTTACTAACAGGGATATCATTCTCAGGTGGAATTGTAAATCTTATATACTCAATTGAGCCATCCAAAGTTGGCTTAGTAAGAACAACGGTTCCATCGAAGCGCTCAAAGCGAAGTGGGCCACCGAATGATTTGGTGATATTTTCACTTCTTTTTATGCCTAGGTTCAGCATACCCTCGAGAGTCGATTCAATAATACCGACAGTAGCATTAATAGTTTGGGTTAACCCAAGTTGTCCCAACAATTCATTCTGTTCCGATTTCGTTAAGTATGTTTCTTGCCAGTATTTATTAGCCCAGAGAGCTTTTTCACACCTCTGAAGCATTGTAGAAGGGTTAACCTCTGTGTGACTGACCTCACAAAAATCCACTAAATCTAAAGCCCCATTATTATTTGTAGGGAGGTTGTGTTTATTTGCGAAGTGCTTAGTCGCGTATTTAGGCGATACAAATTTATTCACCGCTTGGCTAAGGGAATAATTAGCAGGGTACTGACGTGTAAGTCGCACTGCGGTGTAAGGGTTGGACATATCACCACCATCAAAGCCTTCAACGATATGATAGTCTTGATAGAGCTGAAAATCATAAACGTTAACGCTGTCATTGGCATCACTTTGAATAACAACTTTATATGTCCCTGGTTGATTTGTTCTGGTCGCATACTGTCTTGCGGCTGATAAAGCAAAATCTTTTTGTAATTTTGTGTCGGTACATTGATTATCTTGACCAACACAAGTAGTGACAAACGCAGCACTTGTGGCGAAAGCCGCTGGTGTGGCTAACAGACCTAACGCAAGTAGGGAGATTTTTAGGGGGGTCATAAACATCCTTTTATGAAGAAATTAACTTTAAAACGAAGTTTAATTCTCAAGGAAACTAACATGTACATTATTAATATACAATAAGTTATACCGGGAAGGGGGTGTTGTTAGAGTTAATAGGGTATGTTAGTGGATTACACTGTTGATTGTTTATATGTTGCGAAGTTGAGAGATTATTGTAGGTCAAATGGTAATACATTCACGTTGCGATGTAATTTATGCCAGCAAACAAGTCTTGCCGCTGGCATTTGCATCAATTCTAACTTTCTTGACTGGCGATCTCTGTATCAAACGGCTTATTAGCAATAATCACCGCGCGTTTTGGCGCTGGGTGACCCTCAATGGTCTTCGTTGGATCGTTAGGGTCTAAGAAATCACTCAGTGATTCAAAGTCCATCCACGGTGTTTTACGTTGCTCTTCAACGCTAGTATCACACACATCAACGGTGCGCACGTTTTCAAAGCCAAGTTTGGTTAACCATAGTTCTAATGCGGCAGTGCTTGGTAAAAACCACACATTGTTCATCTTGCCGTAACGACCTGCGGGAACCAATACTTGGTTTTCATCACCATCAATTACCAGAGTTTCTAACACCAGCTCGCCACCGGCGCGCAACTGATTTTTTAATTGCTCTAAGTGGTCAATCGGTGATTTACGGTGATAAAGCACGCCCATCGAAAAAACCGTATCAAAGGCTTTAAGGGCAGGAAGCTCTTGAATTCCTAATGGCAATAAGTGAGCACGTTGATCATTGTTAGCAAGGTGCCTGATAATCTCAAACTGGAATAAAAACAGCGTTGATGGGTCAATCCCGACAGCAAACTTAGCACCATCGCCGAGCATGCGCCATAAGTGATAACCACTGCCACAGCCAACATCGAGAATGGTACGGTTATGTAATGGAGAGATATGCTCGCGTAAACGCTCCCACTTCCAGTCACTACGCCACTCGGTATCAATATGGATGTCATGAACGTGAAACGGGCCTTTACGCCACGGCGTAAACATCCCAAGTAAAGATTCTAATTTTTTTAATTCACCCGGTGCTACTGATTGGGACGTATTAATAGTGACACTATCAGTAAAATCAATTTTATCCGCTTCAATGGTCGGCAGTTTTTCAATGCATTTTTGCCATTTAGGGAACTGACCGTGTTGACGCTCTTTTTGCCACGTGGCCAGTTGCGCCGGTAATACTTCTAGCCAATGGCTCAATTGATTTTTGGCGATGTGTTGATAAAAATTACTAAAATCGATCATGTTAAAAGGAAAATCCTGTAGTCATTGGCTGTGGGTTAGGCTTTGATGGCTATCATCGAGCTAAAGTTGAAACACTGGAACCATAATTCGCTGGTAGCAAACCCAGCATTGGCAAAGCGCTGGCGATGAATATCTAATGTATCTGTTAGCATGACATGCTCTAGGGCATTACGTTTTTGGCTGATTTCTAATTCACTGTAACCATTGGCACGTTTAAAGTCATGGTGTAAGTCTGTCAATAATTGCTGTGCGGTCTCATTTTCAAAACGTAGCTTCTCAGAGACCAGCAAAATGCCGCCGGGACGTAAGCCTTGATAAATGTTATTGATTAACGCTTGGCGATCTGCAGGGTCAATAAATTGTAGCGTGAAATTAAGCACCACGACGCTGGCGTTGCTGATGTCTAACTGTTGAATATCTCCACAAACAACATCAACGTCCGTATCACTTTTAAACGCGTTAACGTGCAGTTTACAGCGCTCAATCATCGCAGGGGAGTTATCAACGGCGATAATGCGACAATTAGTTTTATCAAGATGGCGGCGCATCTCTAATGTCGCGGCACCCAGACTACAGCCGAGATCGTATAACGACGAGTCATCTTGAGCGAAACGTTTAGTCAACATGCCAATCGCAGTAATGATATTACTATAGCCGGGCACCGAGCGTTTGATCATATCAGGAAAAACTTCAGCAACTTGCTGATCAAATTGAAAATCGCCCATGTTTTCTAACGGGGCGGCAAAGATATTATCGCGTGATTGGCTCATAACTAGGTAGAATTAGACAAAAGAGCTATTTTAACCCAGTGCGTAGCGAGTGTCTCTTAGTAATTATTATTGCACTTAAAAATGTTAATTGAATCATCTCGGTTGTGTATAAAAACATCGATTAAGTCATCGCGTATCAACAATTGGTAACATATCGCCTTAGGGTCTTACCTAATAGTCAATTTTTCATTATACTTATCGTCATTTCGACAATAGCCCTTAGGGCAACCATCAGGAAGTATATCAATGCGCAGTCATTATTGCGGTGAATTAAACGAGTCATTAATTGGTCAACAAGTAGAACTTGTTGGTTGGGTAAACAAGCGTCGCGACTTAGGTGGCGTTATCTTTTTAGATTTACGTGATCGTGAAGGGTTAATCCAAGTTGTTTATGATCCAGACCTAGAAGAGTCATTCGCTATCGCAAACAGTCTACGTAATGAGTTCTGTGTTAAAGTAACAGGCATCGTACGTGGTCGCCCTGAAGGCCAAGTAAATAAAGACATGCCTACTGGTGGCGTAGAAGTATTAGGTAAAGCGTTAGAAATTATTAATCGCGCAGAGCCACTGCCATTATCGTTAGATGATCACCAAACAAACTCTGAAGAACAACGTTTAAAGTACCGTTATTTAGATCTACGTCGCCCTGAAATGACTGAGCGTTTAGTATTCCGTTCTAAAGTGACTGGTTTTGTTCGTCGTTTCTTAGAAGATAACGGTTTTTTAGATATCGAAACACCTATCTTAACGAAAGCAACACCTGAAGGCGCGCGTGATTACTTAGTACCGAGTCGTACTCACAAAGGTAAATTCTTCGCATTGCCGCAATCACCACAGTTATTTAAACAACTGTTAATGATGTCTGGTATGGATCGTTACTATCAAATCGTTAAATGTTTCCGTGATGAAGATTTACGTGCTGACCGTCAACCTGAATTCACACAGATTGATATTGAAACGTCGTTCATGTCATCAGATCAAGTACGTGCTAAAACCGAAGAGTTAGTGGTTAATTTATTCAAAGAGCAACTAAACGTTGATTTAGGCACATTCCCAACGATGAGTTATGCTGATGCAATGCGTCGTTTTGGTTCTGATAAGCCAGATTTACGTAATCCGTTAGAGTTAGTTGATGTTGCTGATATCTTAAAAGAGGTCGAGTTCAAAGTATTCTCTGGCCCAGCTAACGACCCTAAAGGCCGTGTCTCAGTTATTTGTGTACCGGGCGGCGCATCATTAAGCCGTAAGAACATCGATGACTACGGTAAGTACGTTGGCATCTACGGTGCTAAAGGTTTAGCGTGGATGAAGGTTAACGACATCGATGCGGGTATGGAAGGTATTCAATCGCCAATCCTTAAGTTCTTAAACGAAGAAGTAGTGACTGAGTTATTAAAACGTACTGATGCTAAATCAGGCGATATTATCTTATTCGGCGCAGATAACTACACAGTAGTGACAGAAGCAATGGGCGCTTTACGTCTAAAATTAGGTGAAGACTTAAACCTAACGTCAGATGAGTGGAAGCCGCTTTGGGTTGTTGACTTCCCAATGTTTGAGGAAATTGATGGTCAATACCACGCCTTACATCACCCGTTTACGGCGCCTGTCGGCGTAACGGCACAAGAGTTAGAAGCAAACCCTGCTGCTGCATTATCAGATGCTTATGACATGGTTTTAAACGGTTGTGAATTAGGTGGTGGTTCGGTACGTATCCACAATGCACCGATGCAAGCCTCTGTATTCCGCATCTTAGGTATCTCTGATGAAGAAGCCCAAGAGAAGTTTGGTTTCTTACTAGAAGCATTACGTTACGGTACGCCACCACATGCTGGTTTAGCTTTCGGCTTAGACCGCTTAATTATGTTAATGACAGGCGCAAGCTCAATTCGTGACGTAATGGCTTTCCCGAAAACAACGACTGCTGCATGTCCACTGACTAATGCGCCGGGTGTAGCAAATACTGCCCAGTTAACTGACTTAAACATCGCTTCATTAGTAGCGGAGTCAGATAGCGAAACAGACGCAGAATAATTTTCTGTTATTCTAGAATTCAGTGATGAAAAAGCGAGCTTAGGCTCGCTTTTTTTATGCTTTCTATAATACTGTACTTGCAACCAGTGGTTTGATTGCTTACTCTATAGCAATAGATTGGCAAAGGTGTAGGCAATGACAATTATTTTAGGTATTGACCCTGGTTCCCGTGTCGCGGGTTATGGGGTGATCCGTAAAGAGGGTAATAAGTTAACCTACCTTGCTAGCGGCTGTATACGTGTTAAAGAAAAAGAGTTACCGCAGCGGCTCAAACAAGTTTTTGATGGCGTGACCCAGTTGATTGCGCAATACAAACCTGACGAGTTTGCCATTGAACAAGTGTTTATGTCACGTAATGCTGACTCTGCGTTAAAACTAGGCCAAGCTCGTGGCGTTGCGATTGTGGCTGCGTGTAATGCTAACCTCCCCGTGAGTGAGTACGCCGCGCGTTTAATTAAACAAGCGGTTGTTGGCACTGGAGCTGCAACTAAAGATCAAGTGGGTCATATGGTCACCCAAATGCTTAAGCTGCCTGCAAAGCCACAGGAAGATGCCGCCGATGCACTAGCAATTGCCATTTGTCATGCCCATGCCCATCAAGGGTTAATTTCAAAGTCTGGTAAAAGACGCAGTAGTTCGATGCGCACGTTACCGAGTCATTTAAAAAATCGATGTAAGGAAGTATTGTGATAGGACGATTAAACGGCATTGTTGCTGAAAAGCAAGCACCACTGTTGCTATTGGAAGTGAGTGGAATTGGTTATGAAGTACAAATGCCAATGACCAGTTTTTATCAAATGCCAGAGGTGGGTGAGCAAGTCATCATTCATACGCATTTCGTCGTTCGTGAAGACGCGCAATTACTCTATGGTTTTGCCAATAAAATTGAGCGCGAATTATTCCGTGAGATTATTAAGGCCAATGGGGTTGGTCCGAAGCTGGGCTTAGCGATTTTGTCGGGGCTATCTGCCAGTCAATTTGTGCAAATAGTCAGTAACAGTGATGCATCAGCATTAGTCAAGTTACCAGGTATTGGCCTTAAAACTGCTGAACGCTTGATCATTGAATTAAAAGACCGCCTTAAAAACTTCACTTTGCAACAGCAAGATAGTCTTGCAACTGATGCGCAACCACTAGATGGTGACTTAGGGTCTACCTTTATTGAGACTGTGGATGTGGAACAAGATGCTATTGATGCACTTCTTGCTTTAGGCTATAAACAAAATCAAGCGACTAAAATCGTTAAAAAAGTTAAACTGCCAGAAATGGATAGTGAAGCCTTAATTAAAGCAGCGCTTAAGGCAATGCTTTAGGATAAATAATGATAGAAGCAGATAGATTAATACAAGCCACTGAGATTAACCCGCAAGAACAGCAAGTTGATCGTGCGATGCGCCCGAAAATGCTTAGCGATTACACCGGGCAAGAAGAAGCAAAGTCTCAACTTAATATCTTTATCCAGGCAGCGAAACTACGTGATGAAGCTTTAGATCACATGTTAGTTTTCGGTCCGCCGGGATTAGGTAAAACCACCTTAGCACATATTGTTGCTAATGAGATGGATGTTAACGTTAAAACAACCTCGGGGCCGGTATTAGAAAAAGCAGGGGATTTAGCAGCACTGCTCACCAACCTGGAACATGGTGATATTTTATTTATCGATGAAATCCATCGGTTAAGCCCTGTGGTTGAAGAAATACTTTATCCAGCTATGGAAGACTATCAGCTTGATATTATGATTGGCGAGGGACCAGCTGCTCGTTCAATCAAGTTAGAGCTGCCACCTTTTACCTTAATCGGTGCGACAACTCGAGCCGGTTCATTAACCTCACCATTACGCGCTCGTTTTGGAATACCGCTTCGCTTAGAATTTTATAAAGTCGATGAGCTCAAAGACATAATCATTCGCAGTGCCGGGCAGCTTGAAGTTGGTATTGATCAAGCAGGGGCGTTTGAAATTGCTAAACGTTCACGTGGTACGCCTAGAATAGCCAATCGATTATTACGCCGCGTCCGTGATTTTGCTCAAGTGAAGTTTGATGGAGCAATAAACCAACAAATAGCAGCACAGGCGTTGCAGGTGCTTGATGTTGATAATGAGGGCTTTGATTTTATGGATAGGAAGTTATTATTAACGATTATCGAGAAGTTTTCAGGTGGCCCCGTCGGTTTAGATAACCTTGCCGCTGCGCTCGGTGAAGATAAAGATACCTTAGAAGATGTCATTGAACCCTATTTAATTCAACAAGGGTTTATTCAGCGTACCCACCGTGGTCGGATTGCCACACCTCAAACTTACTTACATTTTGGCCTCGTCGCGCCAAACCCTCAGTTATAGCGTTGCCCCTACTAAATAGGTGATGGAGATGACGGTTTGTGCATACATTCCGTATCTCCTAAATGTCTTCAGCGAGTATCTATACCCTGGCATGCAGAGACACTCATCGTATGAATGGCTAACGAGATAATAGCATTGTGGGTTCAAAGAATTTTGGATAAAAAAAAGCCCACAAAAATGTGTGGGCTTGAAGTCAATTATAAAAAAATCGACAAAGGAAGTAACAAATAAATAACAACAGAGGTTTATCGATTAATCTATGCAAGACAACCAATAAGATAAACATCAACTTTCGAAGTACAGACCTCGTTAAGTGGTGACAATAATAGGGAAGTTCTTTATTAGAAACAAACTAGAAAAATTTATTTTCGGATTAGTTTTTCTAATGCTGCTGGGGCGTGTGAATTTGATTTTATACACGATATCACAATGATTAAGTGTTTATTCAGGTTGAGTGAATAAAAATGCTGTTATAAGTAATGTTTGCTTTGATGAAAAAAGTACCGCGCTCTCGTTATTGCCCACATTTTAAGTTATTGACTTGAAAATAGTTATCCTAAGCATTGACGGCTATTGCCCTTAGAAGCCAGATATAGTACCTTTTGCCAGATTTTCTTTAATAATTGAGACTTTTATGAGCTTTGAATTCCCTGTTCGTGTTTATTATGAAGATACTGATGCTGGTGGTGTGGTTTATCATTCGAATTACTTAAACTTTTTTGAACGGGCGCGTACAGAGTTCTTAAGAGATTTAGGCTTCGAGCAAGATACGCTACTAGCTCAAGGAATAGCATTTGTTGTTAGGCGTTGTGAAATCGATTATTTAATGGCTGCCAAGTTTAACGATGCACTTACAGTGACCGTTGGCATCAAGCAGTTAAAAAATACCAGCATTGAGTTTGAACAAAAAATTGTTTCCTCGTCGGGGAACCTGCACAGTGTTGCTACAGTCATAGTTGTTTGTGTTGACATGAAGAAAATGAAACCGACCCGTATCCCAGCAAATATTATTGAGGAATTAAAGAGTGACAGCTGAACTATCGTTTATTGATTTATTATTAGAAGCCAGTGTATTAGTGCAATTAGTTATGTTAGCGCTTTTACTAGCCTCTATTTTTTCTTGGGCTGTTATTTTTCAGCGCCGCACAGTATTAAATCAAGCAACAAGCAGTTTACGTAAGTTTGAAGACCGCTTCTGGAGTGGAACTGACCTTGCGGGAATTTATAAAGAATTGAGTGCTCGAGGGAATAAAAACTTAGGCCCTGAGTTAATGTTCTGTGCAGGTTTCAAAGAATTTGCCAAACTACGTCAATCAGCATCATCAACGCCTGACGCTATTGTGACTGGTTCACATCGCGCGATGAGAGTTGTACTATCTCGTGAAATAGATCGCTTAGAGCAAAACTTACCCTTTCTAGCAACCGTTGGTTCGATTTCACCGTATGTCGGCTTGTTTGGGACTGTTTGGGGTATCATGAACTCATTTATCGCGTTAGGTGCCGTTCAGCAAGCGACTTTGCAAATGGTTGCACCTGGGATAGCGGAAGCCCTGATTGCAACAGCTATGGGTTTGTTTGCGGCGATTCCTGCTGTTATTGCCTATAACAAATTTTCTAATAGTGTTGATAAGCTTGAAAATAGCTACGCGAATTTTATGGAAGAGTTTGCTTCAATATTGCAACGTGAAGCCTACGCTAATCAAAACAAAGCTGGTTAATGATGATGCAATATCAACGTAAACGTCGACGCTTAAATTCTGACATCAATGTTGTTCCTTACATTGATGTCATGTTAGTACTACTGATTATCTTTATGGCAACAGCCCCATTAATCGTTCAAGGGGTCAAAGTAGATTTACCCCAGGCACAGGCTAAAACACTGACCGAAGATAGTAAGCCACCTTTAATTGCATCAGTTAAAAGTGACGGCAGTTATTACCTGACGGTGGGTGATTCTCCCGAGCAATCACTTACTCAACAAGAGCTAGCAAGCTTGGTGGCGGCTCATTTACAGCTTGAGCCGGATAGTCCAGTGATGGTTAAAGGCGACCGTGCCGTATCTTACGATCATATTTTACAATTGATGGTGACATTGCAAGCAGCAGGTGCTCCATCAGTTGGTTTAATGACGGACCCTGTTGAAGGGCAATAAAAGGGTGAATTGTGAGGCCTAATTTTCAAATGGCACTGGGGTGCTCAGTGCTATTACATCTTGGTGTAGTGGTAGTATTATTTGCAGGTAGTTTTATCTCGCCGAAAAAGCCTGAACAAAAACCTCTATCAATGACTATGTCTGCGTTGCCAAAAGATAAGCCGATCATCAAAGCCGCGATGGTTAATTCTGCTGATGTTGAACGGCAAATTGATAAACTTAAACAACAAAAAATTGATGCAAAGCGCGAACAACAGCGCCGTGCTGATAAATTGCGCAATGAGCGTCGCAAAATTCAAGAATTAGAGAAGCTACGAAAGAAGCGTCAACAAGAAAAGTTAGCAGCAGATAGGGCGGCAAAGCGTGCTAAAGAACAAGCAGCGAAAGAGGCCAAACTAGCGCAGCAAAAGATTGAGCAAGCTAAAGCAAAACAAAAGGATGAAGCAGAAAAAGCGCTAAAAGCGCAACAAGAACGCCAAAAGCAAGAAAAGGCAGCGGCAGAAGCAAAAGCGAAACGATTAGCTGATGAAAAAGCGGCGGCAGAAGCAAAAGCTAAACGTCTAGCCGATGAAAAAGCGGCAAAGGAAAAAGCGGATAAAATTAGAAAAGAAAAATTGAGAAAAGCTAAGGAAGCTAAAGAACGTGCTGCCCAAGAGGCATTAATGGCCGAGCAGATGGCAGAAGAGCAAGCCGAGGTTAACCGCGCGCGTGATCGCAGAGTATTGTCTGAGGTTGAAAAGTATACCGTACTTATTTCCTCGGCGATTCAACGCCATTGGAACGTTGACGAAAGTATGCGAGGTAAACAGTGTGTGCTCAATATTAAACTTGGGCGTAGTGGGATAGCGTATAGTGTTAAAGCCGTTTCGGGCGATAAGTTTGTTTGTAAATCAGCAGAAGACGCTGTTTATAAAGTGAATAATTTTCCTGTATCCAAAGACCCTGCGGTTTTTGCCCGTTTAAAAGAAATTAACTTAACAGTTCAACCAGAGTTTGACTAATGAAATCAATGTTAAAAAAAATAATCCTGACTGCTAGTTTAGCGACTGGGTCCGCGCATGCCGCACTCGATATTGTGATCACTGAGGGCATTGATAGTGCACGCCCTATTGGTGTGGTTCCTTTTAAGTGGCTAGGTCAGGGCATCAAGCCCGAAAAGGTTGCGAATGTTATTGCTGGTGATTTAAGTCGAAGTGGTCGTTTTAGCCCGCTAGATATGTTGACATTAGAGCAACAACCATCGACTTCAAGTGAGGTGGATTATCAGTATTGGGCGGATAATGGTGTCGATGCATTAGTTGTGGGAACTATTAAACCGCATAGTACTAATGGTTATGTCGTTGGTTTTGAACTAATCGACGTAGTACGTGCACAAATGAAAGAAACACTAGCGTCTCAAGGCACACCGATTGAACCCAATAATGATCACATACTAGACTCAAGAGAGACAGTGATCGATGTCGCTGCTTTTCGTCAATACGGGCATCGCATCAGTGATATCGTTTACGAGCAACTCACAGGTGAACGAGGCGCATTTAGAACTAAGATAGCTTATGTATTGGTTGATCGTGAAAGTGAGAATTTCAAGTATCGATTGATGATTGCTGATTATGACGGTTTTAATGAAATAGAAATCTTGCGTTCGCGTGAACCGTTAATGTCACCTAGCTGGTCTCCAGATGGAACCAAACTTGCTTATGTTTCGTTCGAAAATAAACGTCAAGAGATCTTCATTCAAGATATTTACACTCAAGAGCGCAAAAGGGTCAGTAATTTTTCTGGAATGAATAGTGCGCCTCAATGGTCTCCTGATGGCACTAAATTAGCATTAGTATTATCAAAAGATGGTAATCCTGATTTATACGTGATGGATCTGGCGAGTGACAAGCTTTCTCGAATTACTGATAATAGAGCAATTGATACAGAACCTAGCTGGGCCCCTGATGGACATTCATTAATTTTTACTTCTGAGCGAGGTGGAAAGCCACAAATTTACCGCGTAAACTTACACAGCAGACGAATCAGTCGGTTAACTTATGATGGCGACATGAACTTAGGGGGCACTATTACCCCGAAAAATGATCAATTAGTCATGGTTAATCGTACGCGAGGCAAGTATCATATCGCTAAGCAAGATATATTGTCTGGAAACTTACAAGTATTAACCACAACACGTCTTGATGAGTCACCGAGTATTGCGCCTAATGGTAGTATGATTATTTATGGCACAATGCATCGAGGTCAACAGGTTTTAGGGTTGGTATCTATTGATGGCCGCTTTAAAGCAAGATTACCGGTTGGGCAAGGCGAGGTTAAAGCTCCTGCTTGGTCACCGTTTATCTATTAATAAAGAAAAATAAGGAAACGATAATGCGTTTTAATAAAATTGTTAAGGGGATTGCTGTCGCTATTCCAATGTTTACATTGGCAGCATGTGGTTCTACCTCGACAACAGATGTGGATAGTCAAGAGACTAACCAAATCGATGGACAGACATCTCAGGTTGAGCAAGGATCGAATAACACAGTTCAAACGGGTGCTGTTACTAAACACATGACTCCTGAAGAAAGACAGCGCGTAGTTGCAGCACAAAAAGCTGAACAACAACGTCAAGCTGAAAAAGAACTACGTAAAGAGCACATCGTTTATTTTGACTTTGATACTGCAAATGTATCAGGTAAGTTCGCACTTATTCTGGAAGCTCACGCTAACTATTTACGTGACAACCCAAGTGTAAACGTGAAAATCGAAGGCCATGCTGATGAACGTGGTACACCAGAATATAATATTGCTCTAGGTGAGCGACGTGCTAAGGCCGTTAGTAAATACTTGCAAGGCTTAGGTGTTAATAGCAAGCAAATTGATACGATGAGTTATGGCGAAGAAAAGCCACTAGATTATAGCCGCACAGAACGAGGCTTCTCTAAAAACCGCCGAGCAGTTCTAGTTTATTAATCTATATAAGTAGACGTAATGAAAAATTTAATTACATTAGGTCTTTTCTTAGCAGCGAGCACGCAAGTGCACGCTGCTAATGTCGTCGAGTTAAATACTTCCCCTGAACAGCGTATTGCTTCATTAGAACAAATGATTAAGCAAAAGAATCGTGTTCAAGTAGAGATGCAACAACACATCGATACATTGCAGCAAGAGCTCAATGAACTTCGTGGGACGACAGAAACCCAAGACCACCGCCTAAATCAGGTATTACAACGCCAACGCGAGCTTTACCAAGAACTCGATAAACTGGCCACTCGCCTCGAAACGGCAAGCCTTTCTAATACTCCTATTGATACAAGTGCCCAAGCTCCTGCTTTATCTGAGAGTGAAGCTTATGATCGTGCGCTGAATCTAGTACTCAAGGGAAAACAGTATGATAAAGCAATTGTTGAGTTTGAACGTTATTTAACAGATTTCCCGCAATCAACTTATTTAGCTAATGTACACTATTGGTTAGGACAATTGTTATTCACTAAAGGGAAAAGTGCTGAGGCAAAAATTCAGTTTGAAACTCTGGTGACCAACTTTGAGCAATCATCAAAGCGCTCAGATGCCTTAGTTAAGCTGGGTAAGATAGCGCAAGATAGTAAAAACGCTGCTCAAGCTAAAACTTTATATCAGAAAGTTGTGAAAGAGTATCCGGACAGCTCAGCAGCGCAAATAGCACGTACACGCCTAAAATCGCTGTAATAGTGGTTTTTGAGTACTATATTGTTTGATTTATAAGCTAAAAATGAAAGCGTCGTTTGATTTTTTAGCAAACAGAAAAAAAACCTAAAATATAGGTTGCGCTAAAAAAATTAATCAGTATTATTAGCGCCCGTTGCAAAGGAGATATCAAACACCTTTTTTGTAACATAACGTGGGTCATTAGCTCAGTTGGTAGAGCAGTG
The DNA here is from genome assembly GCF_030689115.1 of Psychrobium sp. 1_MG-2023. Taxonomy (NCBI): domain Bacteria; kingdom Pseudomonadati; phylum Pseudomonadota; class Gammaproteobacteria; order Alteromonadales; family Shewanellaceae; genus Psychrobium; species Psychrobium sp. 1_MG-2023. The sequence continues at coordinate 180,571 of NZ_JAUYVJ010000004.1, forward strand.
GACTTTTAATCCATTGGTCGTAGGTTCGAATCCTACATGACCCACCACGTTATTGTTTGAAATACTAGTTTCTAGTATCAGTATAGAAAAATAGAAAGCGGGTCATTAGCTCAGTTGGTAGAGCAGTGGACTTTTAATCCATTGGTCGTAGGTTCGAATCCTACATGACCCACCA